>JAZOQZ010000070.1:0-14032 GCA_045656345.1 Clostridia bacterium | reverse complement strand
ATCGGCGGATTACTCGGCGTATTCTTTATGATTCCTCTGAGAAATGCCTTAATCGTGACAGAACACGGTGTGCTCCCCTATCCTGAAGGAACTGCCTGTGCAGAAGTGCTTTTGGCAGGAGAAGAAGGCGGCTCCAATGCGTCTTCTGTGTTTGCAGGGATGGGCCTTGCTGCATTCTTTAAATTCGTGATTGACGGTTTCAAAGCCGTTCCCGGCGAAGTGGCATTAAAAATCAAGGGCTTCGCAGGAGAAATCGGTACCCAGATTTACCCCGCTGTATTAAGCGTTGGTTACATTTGCGGCCCTAAAATTTCTTCTTATATGTTTGCCGGCGGCTTATTAAGCTGGATGGTGTTAATCCCCTTAATTGTTACCTTTGGTCAGAGCATTGTGATGTATCCCGGCACCCAGCCCATTGGCGAAATGTTTGCCTCCGGCGGCGCTTCCGCAATCTGGAGCTCCTATATCCGCTATATCGGTGCAGGTGCGCTGGCTACTGGCGGTATTATCAGCTTAATCAAATCACTTCCCTTAATTGTTCGCACCTTCCGTGATTCTATGGCCAGCTTAGGTGCAAAAGCCACCGTTTCCAAGCTCCGTACCGAACAGGATCTTCCCATGTCTGCAGTGCTGATTGTAATTGCAGTTTTAACCTTAGCAGTATGGCTGGTTCCCGCTATTCCCGTATCCTTGATTGGTGCCATCATTGTGGTGGTATTCGGATTCTTCTTTGCGGCAGTATCTTCCCGTATGGTAGGTCTGGTTGGAAGCTCCAACAACCCCGTTTCCGGTATGGCAATCGCAACACTGCTCTTTAGCACCTTGATTTTAAAGGCAACCGGCGAAGCAGGCGCTTCCGGTATGGTAGCCGCAATTTCCATCGGTTCTATTATCTGTATTGTTGCTGCAATCTCCGGCGACACCTCTCAGGACTTAAAAACCGGTTATCTTTTAGGTTCCACTCCCAAAAAGCAGCAGATTGGTGAAATCATCGGTGTTGTTGCTTCCGCTTTTGCAATCGGCGGCACCTTATATCTGTTAAATGCTGCCTGGAGCTACGGTTCTGCAGAACTTCCCGCACCCCAGGCAATGCTGATGAAAATGATTACCGAAGGGGTTATGAATGCACAGTTACCCTGGAATCTGGTAGCAATCGGTGCAATCATCGCCATCGTAATCGAACTGATTAAAATTCCTGTGCTTCCCTTTGCAATCGGTATGTATCTGCCTGTTCACTTAAACGCTTGTATTATGGTGGGCGGTGTTATCCGTTGGATTGTGGAAAAATCCAAAAAAGACAGCAAAGAAAAAGAAACCGCTGTGAACAACGGTATCCTCTACTGCTCCGGTATGATTGCCGGTGAAGGTTTAGTCGGAATTCTGTTGGCTGTTGTGGCAATCTTCGGTTGGGACAAGTTTATCAACGTTGGTGCAATGCTGAACCTGCCTGCAGCTGTTTCCGAATGGTTAAGCGTGGCATTATTTGCCGTAATTATTCTGTTGGTATTTGTATTCTCCTTAAAAAAGAAGAAAGCAAAACAACAGTAATCCTTTCAAACTATGAAGAAAAAAGTAATCAACGAAAACTATTTAGACAACATTCCCGTTGTGAGCGAAAAACTTTCCTACAAGGTGAATGACGAAGGCATCGTAACCTTAGCGCAGGAAAACACGGGCTTTATGAACCGTATTGCTCAAAAGCTTTTTAAAAGGCCAAAAATTTCCTACATTCACTTAGATGAATTAGGAAGCTTTATCTGGCAGTTAATTGACGGAAAAACCACCATTTCAGATATGGGAGAGCCCGTCAAAGAGAAGTTCGGCGAAAAGGCTGAGCCGCTTTATCCGAGACTTGCCAAGTATATTTCTATCTTGGAAAGCTACGGCTTTGTCACTCTCAAATAGACTTGATAAAAGGCGTCTTAAAAATCTTTACCAATAAAAAGAACACCGCAAAGTTTTTAACTTTGCGGTGTTTTGTTCTTGTTTCGTTTTCTTATTTATTCGGTGCAGAAAAACAGATGTAGAATTCGGAAATTGAATCAAGGCAACGCCTTGACATTGCCCGAAGGCGTACCGAGTGTACGCCGAGTGGTGAAATTCACGGATTCTGCGCTGTTTTTCAAGCCGTTTATTTTAAAACTTCTCTGATTGCGGCATCAAACGCTGCACGTTTTTCCAATGCTTCTGCTTCAGTTTTTCCCTTGGTCATAATATAAGCCTTGATTTTGGGCTCGGTGCCGGAGGGACGGAAGGAAAGCAGAGTGCCGTCTTCCAATTCATAACTTAACACATTGGAAGGCGGGAATGCCAAGGCAGTTTCTTCTCCGGTTGCGAGATTTTTGGTGGTTGCCACACTGTAATCATTTGCCAACACGGTTTTTACTCCTGCAAACTGGGTGGGCACATTTGCACGAAGATTTGCCATTAAGCTCTTGATTTTTTCAATGCCTGCCATACCTTCGTGGGTGATGGAAACCAAGCCCTCACGGTAGTAGCCGTATTTTTCATACAGTTCGGTCTGCACATCTTTTAAGGTTTTGCCCTGTTTTTTATAATATGCCGCCGCTTCGCACAACAACATACAAGCATTCACGGCATCCTTATCTCTTGCATGGGTGCCGGATAAGAAACCGTAGCTTTCTTCAAAGCCAAAAAGATAGGTGTGTTTTCCTGTTTCTTCAAAAATTTTAATCTGTTCGCCGATAAATTTAAAGCCGGTGTACACATTAATCACTTCGATGGGGTAATCTTTTTGGAATTCGTAAATCATATTGGTGGTTACGATGGTTTTGATTACCGCACCGTTTTGGGGTAACTGATTTTTTGCTTTTAAACCTTCTAAAATATAATTTACAATCAGCACACCGATCTGATTACCGTTTAAGATTTCGTAGTCACCGTCTGCGGTTTTCAACAAAATACCCACACGGTCAGAATCAGGGTCGGTGCCGATGATAATGTCGGCGTCTTCCCGTTTTGCATATTCCAATGCAATTTTAAAACCGTCGGATTCTTCGGGATTGGGAGATTTCACGGTGGGGAATGCACCATCGGGCAATTCCTGTTCCTTTACCACGGTGAGATTTTTAAGGCCCATACGTCCTAAAACTTCTCTTACGGGGATGTTACCGGAGCCGTGGAACGGAGTGTATATCACTTTTAAATCAGTGCCTTTTAAAGCATCGGGATTCACGGATAAATTCATTACCGCTTTGTAGTATGCCTCATCCACAGACTCAGGCATCCATTCAATCAGACCTTGTGCCATAGCATCGTCAAAGGGCATTTTCTTTACGCCACTGAAAATATCCACTTGTTTCATTTCCTGATAAACCACGTCTGCTTCTTCGGGAGGAAGCTGACCGCCGTCGGACCAGTATGCTTTATAGCCGTTATATTTTGCAGGGTTATGGGATGCGGTAATCACGATCCCTGCGGTGGTGTTCATTTCACGGATTGCAAAGGACAGCATAGGAGTGGGACGAAGAGACGGGAATAAGTACACTTTTACGCCGTTTGCCGCCAAGACCATTGCAGATTCTTTGGCAAAGACATCGGAAAAATGACGGGAATCATAGCCGATGGCAACCCCTTTTTCCATAGCTTCTTTACCATTTTTCACAATCAGATTGGCAAGACCCTGGGTTGCCTGGCACACAGTGTACACATTCATACCATTGGTACCGGCACGCAAAATTCCGCGGATACCGCCTGTGCCAAATTCCATAGAGGTGGAAAAACGTTCTTTGATTTCCACTTCATTTCCTGCAATCTCCAAAAGTTCTGCTTTTAAGGAAGCATCCAATTCGGGGAAGTTTAACCAGGTGTTATACTGTTCGAATGCTGTCATAATTGCTACATCTCCTTTACTATTTTCCTGCAGCACTTAAGAGTGCCTGCACTTCATTGGGATTTAATTTGCGGATGCGACCGGTCTTTAAAGAGCCAAGCTCAATGGGACCAATCTGCACTCTTTTTAAGTCAATCACGTGGTGACCAACCGCCTCAAACATTTTTCTTACCTGACGGTTTCTGCCTTCACAGATGGTTACCTCCACCACACATTTATCTTTGAAAATTTCGGATAAAAATACCTCTGCAGGAGCGGTTTTTTTCTTATCAACCATCACACCACGCTGAAGTTTTTTAATATTATCTTCCGAAACGGTGCCGTTTACCACAGCAATGTATTTTTTCTGAATCTGATTTTTCGGATGGGTAATGGTGTTCACAAATTCCCCATCGTTGGATAAAATCAGAAGACCCTCGGTGTTATAGTCCAATCTTCCTGCAGGATAGATTCTCTCTTTCACCTCGTCACCGATTAAATCCAAAACGCAGGGACGATCAAATTGATCTTTCACGGTGGTTACATAACCCTTGGGTTTGTTGAGCAAGTAGTAGACCTTTTTTTCCATGGAAGAAATTTCTTTTCCCGAAACTTCCACAACGTCCCCTTCCTGCATCTGATAGCCAAGCTCCAACAGCACCTGACCGTTTACTTTTACCTCGCCTTTTACAATCAGCTCCTCCGCTTTTCTGCGGGAGCAGATTCCTGCATCGGCAATATATTTCTGAATTCTCACGTTAAAAGTTCTCCTTTTTTGGGTATCATCCATCTTCTTTTGCGGGTGGTTTTAAGTAGCTTTTGTATAAACCGATATGGTCATTCCAATCGTCGGGAGCATTCAGGGTGACGCAGATGTAGGTGTTTTCACCATCTGTGGCACAAGAAACCAAAGTGCGCCCCGCTTTTTTGGTAAAGCCTGTTTTTCCGCCAACAGTATTTTCATACTGCCATAACAGTTTATTATGATTTTTTAAGTAACGCTCTGTTCCGTCTTCGGATACGATTCGGATTGCTTTTGTCCCTGCGATTTTTCGGAACACGGGGTTTTTCATAGCGTGTGCCATCAGAATCGCCATATCATAGGCGGTGACCAGATGGTCTTCCCCGTCCAACCCCGACGGATTCTCAAAATGCGCGTCATTTGCTCCCACACGGAAGGCAAATTCATTCATATGCTCCACAAATTCGTCATAACCGAAATGGTAGGCAATGGCGTTGGCAGCATCATTACCCGAATGAAGCATCAGTCCGTACAGCAGTTGTTCCAGAGTGATCTTTTCTCCCGCTTTTAAATAGATGCTGGAGCCTTCTGTGCCTGCAGCTCTTTTGTCCACCGTTACAATATCGTAGGGACTTCCCAGTTCCAATGCCGTAATAGCGGTAACGATTTTGGTGATAGAAGCAGGTCGCATACGGATATGTTCATTATAACCGTACACCATTTCAAAAGATCTGGCATCCAACAGACAGACTGCCTTCGCAGAATACGAAAATCCGTGGAGATGAGATGCAAAAATCACCAGCAAACTGATAACAACAATACCCCGCAATTTCATAAGATTCCTCCGCATATACTTACTTGGTAAGTCCTATGCAAAAACCTTACAAATTATTCCACGATAATTTCGTCGTCTTCAATCAGAATGGTAGTGTCGTCATCGGATTCGTCCTGTGCTTTTTTGGAACCGAATTTTTTGAGCACCTTATCAATAATTTCGGGAGCCAGGTCGATAATTTTATCCAAAGGACTGGACTGGCTTACGGTAATCATTCTCACGTTGCCGTTTGAAACCACCAAAAAAGCAACGGGAGAAATGGTGATACCACCCCCTGCACCGCCACCAAAGGACTGCTTGTCCACAGGAGCTTTGGAGTCACCAAAGTTGGAACCGCCGGTTCCGAAACCGTATGCAACACGGGACACCGGGATAATCACCACGCCGTCATCTGCGTGAATGGGTTCTCCGATAATGGTGTTAACGTCCACCATTGTTTTAATGTTTTTTAAAACAGAGTCCATAAGACCTTCGATTGGATGTGCCATAACACATACCTCCTTTTATGATTGTTTGAAGTGTTTATAAAAAATGAGTGCCCCTTTTACCAGATACCAGGGCTTTGTTTTTACTTCCACTGCAAATTGGAGTTTGAAAACCACATTGTCGTAGTCCATATCCAACTTGTAGTACACTGGTTTTTCAAACACGAAAAAGTGTTGCAAAAACCCTGTCACAACGCCGGTGAACGCTTCCACCATACCGTAACTCATACCGGTTAAGGCTGCATCCCCCAAACCAAACCGCCCCACAACTCCAAGCTGGGGAATTCTGATTTTCTGAGAAAGGTAGGAAAGAGTTTTTCCAAGTGCTTCTTTGATTCTTGCAAATGTGTTTCGCATTTCCAAGAATTTTTTCATAGCAGATTCTTTATCCTCTTCGGATTTCTCTTTTTGAGGTTTCTTTTCTTTTTTCGGCTTATCTTTTTCTTCTTTTTTATCCAGGGGAATCCGAATGGAAATGCCAAGCACTTTGATTCTGATCAGCAGTTCTTTTTCTCCCACAGAAAGAAGCAACGAAAAGGGACAAAACAGAAGAAGTCCCACCAGCAGAAGAATCACCGCCAAAATCACAAGCAATACTGTAAAAAATGTTGCCATTACACCATCTCCTCTGGGGTCGGCTCTTCCTCAGGTGTGATATCCGAGAAAGAGAGGTTGTCTGTGTGATTGATATTCTGAAGCATTTTCAGTTCTAATTTGGGAAGCTCGTCCAGGCTTTCCAATCCAAACACTCTTAAAAACTCGCTGGTGGTGCCATATAACATGGGACGACCGGGTGCATCCATTCTGCCACGCTGTTCAATCAGTTCTCTTTCTAAAAGTCGCACAATGGAGTTGTAGCTGTCTACCCCACGAACTGCATCCACCATCGCTTTGGTCACAGGTTGATTGTATGCAATAATGGAAACAGTTTCCAAAGAAGACTGGCTGAGTCCTTTCTGAGCTCTGGTTTCCAGCATTTTGGCAATATAAGGATGATGCTCACTTTTTGACACCATCTGAATGGAATTTTCCAGACGGATCACTTTCATTCCACGGGATTTTTTATTAAAATCCTTCATAAAATCGGAAACTAAGTCCACCACCTCATCGTGAGACAGTTCCAGCGCATCTTCTAATTTTGCAAATTCTGCGGGACTTCCCAAAGCAAACAGTATGCTTTCCAGAATCCCAAACAGTTCTTCTTTTTTCATAGTTCTATCCTTATTCTTTGTAACTTAGCATAAAGCTATCCTTATGATAACTGAGAAAAATCTTATTTTCTTTTAATAAATCCAAAAGTCCCATAAAGGTTGCCGCAACCTGAGCTCTTGTGAAGCAGATTTCTAAGAACGCTTCCACAAGCTCCATTTTTTTTGCCTCTTTCACCAAGAGAAACAACTTGTCCGACATCAGGGCAACCGATACCACTTCCCGCTCAATAATTCCCGAAAAAACACCTTTGTCGGGAGGCAATTTGGTTTCAATACGCATCACCAATTCTTCTAAAGCGGTCACTAAGTTTTCTTTGGGTAAGTCCAGTTTGGCATAGCGGATTAACCCTTTAATTTTTTCCGTTTTTTTTGTAAAGGTGTATGCCCCCAGCGGCTCTCGTTCTTTTAAGTAAGAAGAAAGTTCCTTATACTGCTGATAATCCAACAGTTTTTGCATCAGTTCTTTTCTGGGGTCTTCCTCTTCCTCACTTTCCTCCTGAGGAGGCTTGGGCAGAAGCATTTTGGATTTGATGTATAAAAGCTCTGATGCCATCACAATAAATTCGGAGGCAATCTCCATATCCAGTTTTTCCATCTGCCGAAGATATGCAATATACTGCTCGGTTAAGGTAAAAATCTCAATATCGTATATATCAATTTTATTGGTGCGAATCAAATGCAGAAGAAGGTCCATCGGTCCTTCAAACTGCTCTAATTTTAATTCTATCATAGCATCCTACAATCCTAAAATAAGATTTGAAAGCGGCTCAATGATGGGTTGGCAAACGCTTTGAAAAACAGTAATCACATTCGTTACACCGTTACCAATCAACACATCAAACACATTGGTATATACCAACACCAAGAACACAATCATAATGTAGCGTTCATACTGCATCACTTGAAAGTAATAACGGCTGGGCAGAAAAGCAAACAGCACACGGGAACCGTCCAGCGGAGGCACGGGAATCATATTGAACACCGCCAAAGCCACACTGTAATACGCCAATCCGTAAAAAAATCCCATAGCATATTGGAAAATGGAAAATGCAACGGAACTATGGTTGATGATCCCCCAGTTCACACCAATTAACGAAATATAAAACAGCAACAATGAAAGAAAAGCAATCACCAGATTGGTCACAGGACCCATCAGGGCAGTAATTGCCATCCCCTTTTTAGGATCACGGAAATTGCCCGCATTAATGGGAACAGGTTTTAATAAAAGCACAAAACCAACCCACATCAAAATGTTGGTTAAAAATGACACGGTGGGAAACAATTCCCCCACAAACACGCCCAGCAGAATCCAACCTGCATACACAGGATTGATGTGACGGAAGGGATTCATACTAAGACGCCCCATATGTTTTGCAGTGCGGTCTCCCATCAGATAAGCAGTGTAGCCGTGCGCAATTTCGTGAGGGAGCAGTGCAAAGGTTAAGGTAAGCACCGTAATCAGCGCAGAAATCACGGTATCTATGCTAAGATTCATAATATGTTTTAATTCCTTTCAGGTTGATAGTTTTCACCTATTTTACATTGTACCACACCCTCCTGTAATTTGCAACGGATTTTCCAAAAAAATATGCAAAAAATACAGGTTTTTCCAAAGTGTTTGAGCCATAAATTTGATTTTTTCAAAAAAGCTACTCATCAATTAAGTTCATCAGGTCGCTTTTTAAGTTTTCTTTCTCGGTTTCTAGGTTGGTATAGCTGTTGGGAACAGAACCAACCACCACCGTTTCGCTCATGGGAACCGTGGCAATCACCCGGGTGCCGCAAGTGGGTTGACCGGGTAATGCCATAGAAACATCCAGCGTCACTCTCACCGCCATAGCGTGACGGGTCTGATTGACGCCTGCAGCGGAAAATTCGCTGAACAATTCCACAAACACCTCGCCGTAGGGATACGCATCCACCGTGAGATGTGGTCCCCGATTCGAGAAAAATTCCATTCCGGTCAGATTTCCTAAAGGAATTACAATCTGTGCGCTGTCAATTTCGTTTAATCTCCTTGAAACCAAAAGCGTCAACTCCGAACGGAATCGGTTCATCACCGCAGTGTCGGGCAACACTAAAGCAGGCTCCCCCTCTTCGGATTTTTCCACCCGAAGAAAATTACTGCCCAAAAACTCCTCACGGCTTAACAGCTCCGCCACCGAGCTGTGCACAGTTTCCTGACCGATTCGATTTGCTTTTGCCACGCACAATTCCCCAAGAATGGGAGAAAACACCTTGGTATACCAGGACCAAACGCCGAAAAACACGAGCACCAACAACAAAACAGCCAAAAATCCGCCACCGTGATGTTTATGAAAACGGTATCCAAATCCGCCGATTTTTCGTCTGAAAAAAAGCCTACCCACAGTATCCCCTCCTTCCTTCCAATTTATGAATTTTCTAGGAAGATGATACTAAAGATGCAAAAAAAGCAAACAAAAAAGCCTGTTTTTACCAGGCTTTTTCGGACAATATCTGTCTTATGAGTTTTAATCGAGATAATCTTTTAACTTTTTGCTTCTGGAGGGGTGACGTAATTTTCGTAACGCTTTTGCTTCAATCTGACGGATTCTTTCACGGGTTACGTTGAATTCTTTCCCAACTTCTTCTAAGGTTCTCATTCTGCCGTCATCCAGACCGAAACGCAGTTTCAACACTCGGGATTCTCTGGGAGTTAAGGTATCCAGCACGCTGGTCAACTGTTCACGAAGCAACATATAGGTTGCGGAATCTGCAGGAGCAGGTGCGGATTCGTCCTGGATAAAGTCGCCCAAATGACTGTCTTCTTCTTCCCCGATGGGAGTTTCCAAAGACACGGGGTCCTGAGCAATTTTCTGAATTTCTCTCACACGTTCCACGGTGGTTCCCAATGCTTTTGCCAGTTCATCATGGGTAGGTTCTCTGCCCAATTCCTGCAGTAACTGACGGGTCACTCTTAAAAGTTTGTTGATGGTTTCCACCATGTGCACGGGAATACGGATGGTTCTTGCCTGATCGGCAATTGCTCTGGTGATGGACTGACGAATCCACCAGGTTGCATAAGTAGAGAATTTGTAGCCTTTGCGGTAATCAAATTTTTCCACCGCTTTGATGAGCCCTAAATTCCCTTCCTGAATCAAGTCTAAGAATAACATACCGCGTCCCACATAACGCTTCGCAATACTTACCACCAGACGAAGGTTTGCTTCTGCCAACTGACGTTCCGCTTCTTTGTCGCCTTCCGACATCCGTTCTGCCAGTTTCAGCTCATCTTCGGTGTGCAAAAGAGGCACTTTCCCGATTTCCTTCAAATACATTCTCACAGGGTCATCAATGGAAATCCCTTCAGCGTTTAAGACAATGTTCATCTCGGCTTCATCAGGAAACTCCATATCCACCGCATCTTCAAAATCTTCGTCGCCAACAATTTCCACGCCCATTTTTTCCAGACGTTCATAAATTTTTTCGATATCGTTTACCGAAACATCAATCTGATCCAAACGGACATTCAGTTCATTTAATGTAATTTTTCCCTGTTTTTTCGCATACTCCATCAATTCCTTGATGACTTGCTTTTTATTCTCTACAATTTCAGACATTTTGTACCTCTTTCCTAAGAATCCTTCATATTGTTCTTATCGTTCTTTTGCTGCTTTTGTTGCAACTTTTTGGTATATTCCAGTAGTTTCAACATATCGTCCCGATCGTCATCGGAGAATGTGACGGCTTCGGTTTCGTGTTCGATTTTGTCAATCAGCGAATCCAGATAAATCTGAAAATCCAGAAACGGTTCTTTTTCCATAAAGATTTCGCTGGCCTCTTTGGCATCCTCCCGACTGAGCTTTCCGATGATCATCGCCACATCGGGTTTTTGCGATGCATCCGTCAATTCACAGAAAATCTGAAAAACCTTCTGATGCAACTCTTCCCGAAAATACTCTGTCTTGATTTTTTCCCGAATTTTCGGAAAATATGACGGATTTTCCACCACCAGTTTTAAAAGTGACTGAGAAACACTTTTTTTCCTCAGAATTGCCAGCTCAGCAACATCCAACGGCGTTTCCAGCTTTCTGTTTTTCTGTGCCTGTTTCACCTGTGCCAAAATGGAATCATAACTGATTTTGCTGATTTCCGCCACTTTTTTGGCGTACACTTCCAATTCCAACTTATTGGAAATATCTTTTAAAATGCCGATGGCTTTTTTGGTAAAATCGATTCGTTCTTCATCGTCTGCAAATCCGCCTTTAGGATAAATCCGGGAAAGCTCGTATTCCACTTCTCCCATAGCGGTGCGGATTGCTTCCGAAAATGCTTCCGGACCATGTTTTCGGATCAGTTCATCCGGGTCTTTGGCACCTTGAATTTTCAAAATACGAACCCTTAACCCGTCTTTTTTAAAAATTTCCAACGACCTTTGCAACGCTTTCTGACCGGCACCGTCGCTATCGAAAGAAACAATCACACGGTTGGTAAAACGCTTGAGAAGCCGGGAATGGTCGTCGCCGAACGCAGTTCCCAAAGATGCCACCGCATTTTGGAATCCTGCCTGATACAAGGCAATAACATCCATATAGCCTTCTGCTAAAATGATGTAATCCTCCGACGAATTTTTGGCATAATTTAAATTGAATAAATTCTGACGTTTGGAAAAAATCGGGGTTTCGCCGGTGTTCAGGTATTTGGGGAGACCGTCTCCCATCACCCTTCCGCCAAAGGCAATCACATTGCCCCGTAAGTCCATTACAGGAAAGATTACCCGATCCCGAAAGAAGTCAAAGATTCTTCCGTTTTTACTAAGACACAATCCGCTTTTTACGATATCCTCGTCCGAAAAGCCGTTTTGCTTTAATGTGCGATACATAAAGGTCCAGTCATTTGGTGCATATCCCAGACCGAAAGTTTTTATGGTGTCATCCGACAACCCACGGGAACGAAGATAAGAAAGTGCTTCTCTTCCCATTTCGCTGTTTAAGCAACGAAAATAGGTTCTGCCGGCGATTTTATTCATTTCACGGATATTCCGCTTTAATCGGCTGTATTCACTGACCTCATCTTTTTCATCCGGAAGCGGAATCCCTGCCCGCTGGGCAAGAAATTTCACTGCTTCCACAAAGTCCAGATTTTCAATATGCTCAATAAAATGAATCACCGTTCCTCCTGCGCCGCATCCGAAACAATGATACAGTTGCATGGCAGGATTCACAAAAAAGGAGGGCGTTTTTTCCGAATGAAACGGGCAAAGCCCCAGATATCGGTTACCGCTGCGTCTTAGATTCACATAAGAAGAAACAACATCCACAATGTCATTTTTTTCTTTGACTTCATTCAAAAAC
Organism: Clostridia bacterium; assembly: GCA_045656345.1. GTDB lineage: Bacteria > Bacillota > Clostridia > UMGS1840 > UMGS1840 > SIG452. The sequence continues at coordinate 1,612 of JAZOQZ010000070.1, read as the reverse complement.
TCTTCTTCAAAATACAAACGGCACCACTCTCCTTTCTGTTTATTTCATTTATCGGGATTCCTCAATTTGAATCCCTTCACTTATCATATTCGACACAAAGGCAGATTTTCCTTTTTTTTAAAGGAATTTTACGATTTTTTTGCAGTTTTTTAAGAAATGGGGAAAAATTGGAACTTTTTTTTGTAAACAATGTCGAACTGTAACAAAGATGAAACAGAAAATTATTGGGATTTTACTTGAATTTTAAGGGATATTGTGTTATACTATGTGCAAAGTAACCCAAAAAAATTCAAAGCAGTAATGTTCCAAAACGATTTCAAAGAGAACCAAACGAGGTGACTTTTTTTGAACACAAACCAACCAAGACAATCCAAAAAAAGCAAAAAGAAAAATCAACCCAAAACTTTTTTTGGCGTTTTTATGAAAACCCTGTGGAACTTTTTTAAGTTTGCCATTCCGGGTCTGTTTTTGTTTGGTCTGGCGCTGGTGATTTTCATCATCGTTTCTGCAGAACCGATTGACGTGGAAAATCTGAGTCTGGATTTAACCAGCAGCATCTATTATGTAGACAAAAACGGCGAAGTAGTGGAATATGAAAAAATTTCCGGAACAGGAAGCCGTTTCTGGGTGGAATACGGCAGAGTGCCCCAATATATGAAGGATGCTTTTGTTTCTATCGAAGACGAACGATTCTTCTCTCATAACGGATTTGATATCAAGCGTACCTTCAGGGCAATTTTAGATTACTTCTCTCAGGGCTCCGATGCCCAGGGCGGAAGTACCATTACCCAGCAGTTGGTGAAAAACCTTACCAACAATCAGGACCGTACTCCTGTCCGTAAAATCCAGGAAATCTGGCTGGCATACCAGTTGGAGCAGGAATTAACCAAAGAACAGATTTTAGAACTTTATATGAACACCATTTATCTGGCACAGGGTGTCAACGGTGTTCAAACTGCATCCAGACTGTATTTTGATAAAGATGTTTCGGAGCTGACGCTGGCAGAATGTGCCTCCATTGCAGGTATCACGCAGTATCCCAGCTATTACGATCCCTTTATCCATCCCGACAACAACAAAGAAAAACAAGAAGTTGTGCTCAGAAAAATGCTGGAGCTTGGGAAAATTACCCAGGAAGAACACGACCAGGCTGTGGCAGAAGAGCTGTACTTCAAAAAAGGAAATATGAAAACCTCCTCCACAGTCAACCAATCTTATATGACTGAGGCAATCATTGAGGATGCTGTGCAGCTTCTGATGGAGCAGCAAGGTCTTTCCAAAACAGTTGCCACCAAGAAAATTGTGTCCGGCGGATATCAGGTTATTTCCACCGTGGATCCTGCGGTGCAACGATCCATTGACCAGGTTTTCTCCAATCCTTCCAATTTCCCCAAATCTCCTTACAGTGACTATCCTCAGGGTGCCATTGTGGTGATGGACCCGCAAACAGGTCATATTAAAGGTATGTATGGCGGTATCGGTGAAAAACCGGGTGCCTACTCCTTAAACCGTGCCACAGATTCTACCCGTCAGCCGGGTTCTTGTATCAAACCCATTGGCGTGTACGCTCCTGCACTGGAAGCAGGATTGATTGAACCTTCCACCGTGTATT
>JAZOQZ010000069.1:0-1834 GCA_045656345.1 Clostridia bacterium | reverse complement strand
TTACGCAAGAAACATTTGGTTTAGAAAAGGAGATATTCATTGATGAACAATCTGCTTGCAATTGGAATTATTGTGATAGTGCTTGGGAATGCAATCTGGTATATTATAAGGAAACGCAAAAAAGGAATTACCTGCATCGGTTGCCCTGATGGCGACTGCAATGCCTGTAAGGAAGCTCATCATTGCAATAATGCCAATCATAAATAATAATAAAAACACCGTTTACAAAAACTGTAAACGGAGTTTTTTGTTATTTTATGAGTAATTACTGAACATTCAGTTTTAAGAATTCCTGATATGCTTTTTCCCAGGCATCGGTATTCTGAGGCTTGTAGGTGATGGTGTTTTCAGAATTTTTGATAATCTGACGAGCTTCTTTCAAGTCTTTGATATCGCCACCTGCAATCAGTTGAGCTGCAACATTACCTAATGCAGTTGCTTCAATGGGACCTGCAACAACATCAACTCCGCAGGAGTTTGCAGTCATCTGACATAACAGATTATCTTTGGTACCGCCGCCAACAATATGAATTACTTCATATTTTTTACCGGTAACATCCTGAATGTTTTCAAAAGCATAACGGTATTTTAATGCTAAGCTTTCGTAAATACAACGCATTACTTCCCCACGTCTTTCAGGAACATACTGGTTGGTATCTTTGCAGTAATCTTTAATATACTGAGGCAGATTGCCGGGTTTTCCGAATTTTGGAAAATCAGAATCAATAAAAGATTTGAATGCTTCTTCTGCCAATGCTTCTTTTTCTAAATCACCGTAAGTTACGGCAAAGCCTTCACGAATCCACTGACGTCTGGATTCCTGAATCAACCACAAACCCATAATATTTTTTAAGAAACGGATGGTATCGTTGTATCCACCTTCGTTGGTCAAATTATATTTTTGGGATTTTTCATTGATATAGGGCTGATTTGCTTCGGTGCCGAATAAGGACCAGGTACCGCAGCTGATATAAATAAAATCTTCTTTTTCAGAAGGAACAGCCATAACTGCAGAAGCAGTATCGTGAGAACCAACTGCACAAACAGGAACAGAAGGAACGCCCAATTCTTCACAAATTTCTTTGGATAACATCCCTTTTTGTGTGCCGGGTTTTACAATTTTCGGGAACAAACGTCTGGGGATGCCCAATTTATCGATTAAATCAAAATCCCATTCTCTGGTTTCGGCATTGATCAGCTGGGTGGTGGAAGCGTGAGTGTATTCCACGGTTTTTTCGCCGGTTAAGAAATATGCCAACAAATCCGGGAACAATAAGAAACAGTCTGCACGATCTAATAAATCTTTTCTGTATTTTGCTAAATAATACAACTGGAAGATGGTATTAAACGACATAAACTGTGTTCCGGTTTTCTGATAAATTTCTTCTTTGGGAACAATCTGGAACACTTCTTCCATAATGGTGTCGGTTCTGGAATCACGATAGTGAACAGGATTTTCCAAAAGTCTTCCGTCTTTATCGAGTAAACCGAAATCTACACCCCAGGTGTCAATACCGATACTGTCAAAACCACCGTTATGGTGTGCTGCTAAAATCCCCTGTTTGATTTCAAACAGTAAGCGAAGCACGTCCCAATATAAAGTTCCGCCAACATACACAGGATCGTTGGGAAAACGGTGTACTTCTTTTAAAGAAATTTTATTGTCATCATAGCTTCCGATAATCGCTCTTCCGCTGGAAGCACCAAAATCGAATGCTAACACATTTTTACTCATAGTCAATTCCTCCATTTCAGTTTTTAAACAGTTTATTCTACGGTTACTTTGTGCTTTTTAAATACTTTTTTCCAGTCATCGGACAACTCTTCGTCGGTA
>JAZOQZ010000068.1:0-13020 GCA_045656345.1 Clostridia bacterium | reverse complement strand
ATGCTGGCTGAAAATGGAGCATTATCCATTCTGATTGATGCAGGTGCAAGAATTTTAGAAAGCGCTTGCGGTCCTTGTATCGGTATGGGACAGTCTCCCAATTCCAAAGGTATCTCCTTAAGAACCTTCAACCGTAACTTTGAAGGAAGATCCGGTACCAAAGATGGTCAGATTTATCTGGTATCTCCCGAAATGGCAGCAATTTCTGCAATCAACGGCTATCTGACCGACCCCAGAGAAATTGGTGAAATGCCTGATTTCAAATTGCCTGAGGTATTTACTATCAACGATAATATGATTGTTCCTCCTGTGGCGGAAGCAGATATGGATTCTGTGGAAGTGTTAAGAGGCCCCAACATTAAACCCTTCCCCACATCTGAACCATTGGATGACAGTATTATTGCAGGCGTAAGCTTAAAAGTGGGCGACAATATCACAACTGACCATATTATGCCCGCAGGTGCGAAGATTTTACCCCTTCGTTCCAATATTCCTGCAATTTCCAAATTCTGTTTTGCCGTATGCGATGAAAGTTTCCACGACAGAGCATTAGAAATGAAAAAATCCATTATTATCGGTGGTGCAAACTACGGTCAGGGTTCTTCAAGAGAGCACGCAGCGTTAGCACCTCTCTACTTAGGAGTAAAAGCGGTTATCACAAAATCCTTTGCGAGAATTCATAAAGCAAACTTAATCAATGCAGGGATTGTTCCGTTGACATTCCAGAACGAAGCAGATTACAACAGCATTGATCTGGCAGATGAATTAGAACTGACAAATATTAAATCTGCCATTATTAACAATACTGAAATTGTGTTATACAATAAAACTAAAAACAAAGAAATTCCTTTGGTTCAGGAGTTTTCTGAAAGAGACCGTGAAATGTTAATTGACGGTGGACTTTTAAACTTCACCAAAAACCGTGCATAATTCGAAAAAAAGGAGCAAAGAACATGGATAAAATTCAGATTGCAAAAGAAAAATTTGAAAAAATCTTAGAAAAACAGTTAAAAAGAGTTGAAATGATCAACGCGAATAAAGAATTCAAAAACTTTAAAGCGTTAGATACCATTACCATTGGTGTTTGCGGCGGTGACGGTATTGGTCCCAGAATTACCGGCGAGGGTCATAAAATCTTAGAATTCTTATTAAAAGATGAAGTGGCGAAAGGAAAAGTTCAGTTTAAAGTAATTGACGGTTTAACCATCGAACGCCGTGCAGAATTGAACAAAGCAATTCCGGATGATACTTTAGCAGAATTAAAATCTTGCGACGTTATTTTAAAAGGCCCTACTACCACTCCCAGAAAAGGGGATCCGTGGCCCAATGTGGAAAGTGCCAATGTTGCAATGAGAAAAGAATTGGATTTATTTGCAAACGTTCGTCCTGTGAAAGTGCCTGAAGAAGGAATTGACTGGGCATTCTTCCGTGAAAATACCGAAGGATCCTACGCATTAGGATCCGAAGGCTTTGAAGTGGATGACGATTTAGCAATTGACTTCTGCGTTACCACCACCGAAGGAACGGAAAGAATTGCAAGAGCAGCTTTTGAATATGCAAAAGCAAATGGTAAAACCAGAGTGTCTATCGTTACCAAAGCAAACGTTGTAAAAACTACCGATGGTAAATTCTTAAAACTTTGTAACGAAGTGGCAAAAGATTATCCCGGTATTGAAGTGGATGACTGGTACATTGATATTATGACAGCAAAACTGATTGACAAGAAAAGAAGAACCAATTTCCAGGTTTTGATTTTACCCAATCTGTACGGTGATATTTTAACCGATGAAGCTGCTGAATTCCAAGGCGGTGTTGGCACTGCAGGTTCTGCGAACTTAGGGAAACAGTATGCAATGTTTGAAGCAATTCATGGTTCTGCTCCCCGAATGGTTCAGGAAGGCAGAGACATTTATGCAGATCCTTGCTCTATTTTCCGTGCTTGCGTAATGCTTCTGTCTCACATTGGCTATACTGACGCAGCAAACAAACTGGAAAAAGCATTAGATATCTGTATGTACACTGAAAAGAAAGTTGTCATTACAGGCAGAGCGGACGGCGCCACCAGTGCTGAATTTTCTCAGTATGTTATGGATACTGTTGCGAAAATGTAATTTTCAAAGAAAGTAGAAGAAAGATGACACAGAGGAAAAAAGTTTCTGAGGCAGTGATCAAACGACTTCCCAGATATTATAGGCATTTATCTCAGCTTTTGGAGGGGAACATTGACCGTATTTCTTCCAATGAATTAGCACAAAGAATGCATATTACCGCATCACAAGTTCGTCAGGATCTCAATAATTTCGGCGGTTTCGGTCAGCAGGGTTACGGATACAATGTAAAAATGCTTCATGCTGAAATCGGTAATATTTTAGGATTAGGACAGGAACTTCCTTGTGTGTTGGTAGGAGCTGGGAACTTAGGTCATGCAGTTGCCAATTATACCAACTTTGAACGGCGAGGATTTAAAATCAAGGCAATATTTGATAATAATCCGGAAGTGATTGGAACTAAAATCAACGGACTTGCTGTGCAGCCTGTTGAAAACCTGATATCTTTTATTCGTGAAGAGGCAATTAAAATAGCAATGTTGACCCTACCTGCAACATCTGTAAAAGAATTGATTAACGATATTGTGGACGCAGGCGTAAAAGGTATCTGGAATTTTTCTTATCTGGATGTGGATGTTCCGGCTGATGTGGCTTTGGTAAATGTTCATTTATCAGACAGTTTGATGACCTTAGCCTATAAATTAAACGAAATAGAACATTTTAAAAATGTAAAAAAATAGGATTAAACGGAGTGATTATCTTGGATAATTCACTCCGTTTTTATCTATTCATAAACTATTTATTTTTTTCACTTAAATAAAAAAATCAGTTGCACTTTTTTTAAAAATATGCTATACTAGATAAGTAATGAAATGTAGTTGGAGAAGTGTTATGAATTTAGCAGAAATTTTTAGTCAGGCACCGGAAGTAATCAAATATAAAGAGTTATTATCCAAGGGAGAATTGCAAGATTTTACTGTCTATCAGGAACAGAAAAAGATTGAAACAGTGGTTTTTTTCCCTGAGATTATTTCCAAACAGTTAATCTTCACCGTTGCAAAAAGCATTCGGGAAACATATGGGCTATCTGTAATCAAATTATTTGCCCGTTATCCTGAAGCTTTGTTTTCGTCTGCCTATTATCCCGAAATTTTAACCTACATTTCTTTAAAAATGCCCGGAATTAAACAATTCATGGAAAACTCTTCCGCAACTTATCAGGATGGCATTCTTGTAATTCAATTAGAGGGCGTTGGAGCTGATTTGTTATCACACAACGGAACCGGCGAAGAAATTAAGAAGATGATTATGGACGAGTTTTCCCTGGAAATCGAGGTTTCCTTCCGCGATGGGGTAGAAGCGCCTGCCCCTGCACCGGAAGATTATTTGGAAAAACGCGCAGAATTTATTCGTGAAACTGTTGCTGCTGAAATGGAAGAAACATTGAAAGAACTTTCCGAAAAGAAAAAAAGCCCTATTGTAATGGGAAAAGAGATTAAAGGAAATGTTGTACCCATTGCTTCTTTAAGTTCTGAAAGTGGCAGGGTTGTGGTTCTGGCTGATGTATTCCATCTGGAAGAAAGAGAAACCAGAAACGGCTATATGGCGCTGAATATGGATGTAACTGACGGAACTTCCTCGGTTACGGTGAAAAAGTTGTTTACCAAGGAAGAGTATGCAGGATTTTCTGATAAAGTAAAAGTTGGATCCTACCTAAAAATCCGCGGCGAAACTGTTTATGATAAATATCTTCGCGATTTTGTAATCAATCCTTACGATATTATGTTGGAAGAAAAAGAAATTCGTATGGACAATAGCGAAGAAAAACGTGTGGAACTTCACTTGCATACCAAAATGTCTGCTGTTGACGGTGTTTCTGATGTGGAAAAATTGATTGATACTGCTGCAAAATGGGGACAAAAAGCAATTGCTATTACTGACCATGGGGTACTTCAGGCATATCCTGAGGCTTACTTACATATCAAAAAGAAAAAATTAGATATTAAATTGCTGTTCGGTGTAGAATGTTACTTGTTGGATGACTTGGCAGAAATTTACCAAGGTGAAGATAAATCTTTGGATACTGAATATGTGATTTTTGATTTCGAAACCACCGGTCTTTCTCCGGATACCGAACGGATTACCGAAATCGGTGCTGTAAAAATGAAGAATGGGGAAGTGGTGGAACGTTTTTCTGAATTTGTTAATCCAGGTAAACTTTTAACGCCTGAAATTTCCCAGCTGACCGGCATCACAGATGATATGCTGTCAGATAAACCTGATGAAACCGTAATGGTTCCTAAGTTTATGGAATTTGTGGGGAATGCTGTGTTGGTGGCTCACAATGCTAATTTTGATATGAGCTTTTTGTATTCTGCTTGCGAGAGATTGGGTATTCCAGTAACAAACGGATATTTAGACACGTTAGATCTTGCTCGCAGAGTTTTCCCTGATTTAAAAAATCATAAGCTGGACACGCTAGCAAAAGAAACCAATGTTCGATTGGAAGGACATCACCGTGCAGTAAATGATGCAGAAGCACTGTTTGGAATTTTCCTGGTGTTGCTGGAAAAGGTGAAGGAAGTTGGTATTACAACCCTTTGGGGAATGAACACCAAATTAACCAAAAATACCGACAATCTTCGTCCGTATCACGGTATTATTTTGGTGAAAAACAAAACCGGTCTTTTGAATCTATATAAATTGGTTACCAATTCTAACCTGTTGCATTTTAAAAAGAGACCTCGTATGTTAAAAAGTGAACTGCAGATGATGCACGAAGGATTAATCTACGGTAGTGCTTGTGAAGCAGGGGAACTGTATCAGGCAATCCGAGGTGGAGCCAATAAAGCAACGATTGAAAAAATAGCAAGTTTTTATGATTTTCTGGAAGTTCAGCCGTTGGGTAACAATCAGTTTATGATTGATAACGGTCAGCATACCGAAGCGGATATCATTCGTTTTAATAAAGAGATTATTGCACTCGGGAAAAAACTGGGAAAACCGGTTTGTGCAACCGGTGACGTTCATTTTCTAAATCCCGAGGACAGCGCCTACCGTAAGATTTTGATGTATGGTCATGGTTTTAAGGATGCGGATAAACAGGCAACCTTATATTTGCGCACCAGCGAGGAAATGCTGGAGGAATTCTGGTATCTGGATGAAGAAATAAAAAAAGAAATTGTTATCACCAATCCAAATATGATTGCAGATTGGTGCGATAGTGATATTGTGCCGATTCCCAAGGAAAAACATCCGCCTGTTATTCCCGGTTCTGAAGATGAGCTTCGTCAGATGACCTACGACAGAGCGAAAGAAATCTACGGAGAAAATTTACCTGATTTGGTTAAAGAACGAATGGACAAAGAACTCAACTCCATTATCACAAACGGGTTCTCTGTAATGTATATCATTGCGCAGAAATTGGTTAAAAAATCCTTACAGGATGGATATCTGGTAGGTTCCAGAGGTTCGGTAGGTTCTTCTTTTGTTGCCTTTTTATCAGGAATTACCGAAGTAAATGCACTTTGTGCGCATTATATCTGTGAAAATCCTGATTGTAAATATTCCGAATTTTTCACCAATGGTGAATACAATTCCGGTTACGATATGCCCGAGAAAAACTGTCCTCATTGCGGAAGACGTTTAAAGCAGGACGGTCACGATATTCCTTTTGAAACCTTCCTTGGTTTTAACGGAGACAAAGAACCTGATATTGACTTGAACTTTTCAGGCGATTATCAGCCGATTATCCATAAATACTGTGAAGAAATTTTCGGAGAAGGACATGTATTCCGTGCAGGAACAATTTCTACCATTGCAGAAAAGAACGCTATGGGCTATGTGCGAAAGTATGTGGAGGAAAATAATCTGTCCGTTCATTCAGCAGAAATGAGACGTCTTGCAATTGGTTGTGAAGGTGTGAAAAAAACCACGGGGCAACATCCCGGCGGTGTTATGATTGTGCCCAAAGAAAATGAAGTGTTTGAATTCTGCCCGATTGCGCATCCTGCAGATGATGCTAACAGTGATATTGTTACCACACACTTTGCTTATACGTATTTGCACGATTGTTTATTAAAGCTTGACCTGTTAGGACACGACGATCCCACAATGATTCGTATGTTAAAAGACATAACAGGATTGGATCCTCAAACGATTCCGTTGGAAGATAAAGACACTATGTCTTTATTCACCGGAACTCAAGCACTTGGAGTTACCCCTGAAGATATCAATTCCACAGTCGGCACTTTCGGTGTTCCTGAATTCGGAACGAAATTTGTTCGTCAGATGTTAGTGGATACCAAACCTACCACATTCTCCGAATTGGTTCGTATTTCAGGGTTATCCCACGGAACAGATGTTTGGCTCAATAATGCGCAGGATTTAATCAATTCAGGCACGGCTACATTAAAAGAAGCTATCTGTACCCGTGACGATATTATGACCTATCTGATTTATAAAAATCTGCCTCCCAAAACGGCATTTACCATTATGGAAAGTGTTCGTAAAGGGAAAGGGTTAAATGACGAATGGGAAGCAATTATGCGTGAGCACGATGTTCCTGAGTGGTATATCGACAGTTGTAAGAAAATCAAGTATATGTTCCCAAAAGCTCATGCAGTTGCATATGTAACGATGGCTTTCAGAATTGCATATTACAAGGTGCATCATCCGTTGGCGTATTATGCTACTTATTTTTCTGTTCGTGCAGATGATTTTGATGCTGACATTATGGTTGGCGACAAAGTGCCGCAAAAAATTAAGGAATACGAAATGATTGGTCCTGATGCCAATGCCAAAGAAAAAAATATTCTGACCATTTTAGAAATGTGTAACGAAATGCAAAAACGTGGATTCCAATTTTTACCTGTGGATTTATACCGTTCTGATGCATCTAAATTCCTGATTGAAGAAAATGCTTTGCGTTTACCTTTTACCGCAATTAAAGGTCTTGGGGAAACAGCTGCAGAAACTATTGTGGAAGCCAGAAAACAAGGCGATTTCTTTACCAAAGAAGATTTATTAAACCGTACTAAAATTTCTAAAACGATATTAGAACAGATGGATCAGATGGGATGCACTAAAGGGTTGCCAGATTCCGCTCAGGTAAGTCTGTTTGATTTTGCGTGAGGTTCTTTGATATTATGTTAAAAAATGCAGTAGAATTATCTCATTTTTATCTGAAACAGTTTGTCAAAGACGGATCTTTTGTGGTGGATGCCACTTGTGGAAACGGTGGTGACACTGTCTTTTTGGCAGAACTGGTTGGCAAAAACGGATTGGTTTTTGGATTTGATATTCAACAAGATGCTATCAATAACACAAAAACTCGATTAGAAAACGCAGACCTTGTTGACAGAGTACAACTGTTTTTAGATGGCCACGAAAATATGGAAGAATATCTTACTGGGCGTACAGTGGACGCATTTGTGTTTAATTTAGGGTATCTTCCAAAAGGCGATCATACTCTTCATACGAAGTCTGATACCACGATTTTGGCAATTCAGACTGCTGTAAAGCACTTGAAAAAAGAAGGGATTATTGCAGTTAGCATTTATCATGGTGGTGACAGCGGATATGAGGAGCGTGACAGTGTGCTTTCATATCTCGAAACCTTGGATAAACACGCTTATAATGTGATTATTCATCATTATTCCAATAAACCAAACGATCCTCCGATTTTAGCATTGATTTGCCACAATTAATCAAAAATCCAAGAAAGGGCAGGGGATAGACCCAATGATTATTGATAGCCACAGCCACTATGATGATACCCGTTTTGATGATGACAGAGAAGAACTTCTTTTGGGATTAAAAAATAAAAATGTGGAAAAAATCATCAATGTGGGATATGATTTAAATTCCAGTAAAAATGCAGTAAAACTTGCTAATACCTATGATTTTTGTTATGCAGCAGTTGGCTTTCATCCCAGCGATGCGGAAAAATGTAACGAAGATGCGCTTCGTGAGCTTATTGAGCTGACAAATGATCCCAAAGTAGTTTGTTGGGGTGAAATTGGATTGGATTATCATTATGATAACATCAATAAGGAATTGCAAAAAGCTGTATTTGAGCGCCAAATGCAAATTGCCAAGGATTTAAAATTACCGGTTTCTATCCATACCAGAGATGCTATGGCAGATACATTAGAAATTGTAAAAAAATGCCAAACACCAGGTGTGTTTCATTGTTATTCCGGAAGCTTGGAAATTGCTAAAGAATTGGTAAAAATTGGATATTATATTTCGTTTTCCGGAACGGTAACTTATAAGAATGCAAAAAATATCAAAGAAGTTGCCAAATGGATTCCGTCAGACAAATATTTGATTGAAACTGACTGTCCGTATCTGTCACCGGAACCTGTACGTGGAACTCGTAATGATTCATCTAATTTAAACTATACTGCACAACATATTGCAGAGCTTCGGAATATTCCCGTACAACAGGTTCTCAGAGAAACCAATGAGAATACAAAGCGCCTATTCGGCATTGTGTAAAAAATTTCTATTCGATTCTGACGCACAGGAATTTTTGAAATGATATAGGATATTTTAAAAAAATCTGATTCGGTTCGGAAATACTTTTAAAATAATAGATAGAATTATAAAACGAAAAAATAAATACTAAAAATATATTCTGATAAAATTATGTTAGAAAGTTATCTTTTATAGTTGATTTATTTTTCATATACGTAGAATCTGAATTGTAAAAACGGCTGAAAACATTAGAAATGCATGGATTTAGTTTTTTTTACAGATTCTATGTATTTTCTTTAAAAAACACCACCCTGATTTAAACAAAATTTTTATTTTGTTGAGTAAAATATGTTTTAAAAACAGAATAAACCACTAAGAGAACTGTTGCTTCCCTTTGCCACACAGCATATTACAGAATGATATAACCACAACAAACAAAAAAATACGCTACCCAAAATAATCAGGTAGCGTATTTTTTATTGTATTACAGATTATCACCCATAATATCAACAATCAGAATCAGTTTGGTTTCGCCGTCATAATTATAAACATAAACAGCATCATCGTTTTCAATCTGGCGAGAATACCAATAGTCAAGTGTGTTGTTATCGGTTTCCATATTCAGCAAACTGCATACTTGAATTTTATCGTTTGTGGCATCATACAGATAAGCAACTGATTCTCTCGGATAAATTTCATAGTCATGGATTTTATCTTCGTCATAGGAATCGGTATAATCTCTTTCATCTGATGTAAATGTTTCGGCATAGTCCTTTGCATTTATCAGCCGCAACAAGTTTCCTCGGAAAGAGTATCCCTTCCCTGCTGCACCAAAGCCTGCGAGTTGAATATCGGATTCCTCGGTGGATATCATTGTTTCTGCAATCGCTTTTGCTTGAGAAGCATTGCTCGGATAGATATAATCTTTGGTAGATAAAAAGGTTTTGTTTGCATTACTTTCCTTAAATGCATCATCCTTTGCACCATTGATAGCATTATCCAACACAATGAATCCGTCCTCTTCCTTCTTCGCCAATACCAGAACACCTGTAATTTCGCCGTCACGATTGGTTGTATAGAGTGCCACATCACCATTGGTTAGTTTTTTTGCTTCATCAGAAGCATTGTCAGCCACACGAAATACAACATCTTCACCGTTTACATAACCCCAATATTGAACAGTGCCATCATTTAAAGTTACACTTTTGGTGATGATAATCGGATAAGAATCAGGGTCGATAACTGCAGATACAGTGTTATAAGTGAAGATAAAAAGTAATTCATTCTTATCGTTAATAACACCGACGCCTTTATATTGATCACCATCTGCAAAATCTGATTGTGTTACCAAGGTGCAATTATCTTTTGAAATGTCCGCACCATTCTTTGCTTCGGTTCCTGTTAATACGGTTGAATCAGTTACTTTATAATCGTCGAATGCTTCGTTCTGATAAGTGCAATCAATCGTTATCAGCTGAGTGTTTTGAAGCACATTACCTGAGTGGATTCCGCTTAAGGTATCAACCATTTTAATTTCGTTTTTATCATTGATGCGGTATGCAATCAATTCCCCTTTCGGAAATTCTGCAGCAAGAGCAGCTGCATCCGAATAGTCGGTTTTTTCTCTGTTTAACACGGAGGATAAGCAATAGGAAACAGTGTTTCCATTTTGGTTGAGAATCTGCAAGGTGCAAACAGATTCAAATGTTTCGCTATAGGAACACCCTGTGACAACTCCGTAGGAAATATCGCTCAGGATTTCTTCCGATTCCTCGAACGATACAGCATATAAGATAACTGCCATCGCATTTTTTTCTGCATCGTATAAAATTCCAAAATTATAGTTGGCGTTCTCGTTTAAAACAGATGCATCCGATAACATTACATTACCTTCCAAAATATCAGTTTGCACACAGTCAGCTGCAAAGAAAATGGTATCTTTTGTAATGGTGTAACTTCCTAATTTTCCGGAATCCCGAGTGAATTTTCCATTTGCAGAAGTAACTTTTTCTCCATTTTTCAGAGTGTTATTGAAATAGTTTCCTTGCAGATCGTAAGTGCAAATTTCATTGTTATCATTTAAATAATAAGTAAAAATAGATCCCGACGGGAAAGAGTTTTGTAAGATAGATGATGTAGAATAATTCGGGGTGTATCCGTTAACTTTGTCAGCCAGATTGTAAACTATCACTTCCCCATCCGTATTGAGCAGTTTGATTTGATAAGTTGTATCGAATCCATCGACGATGTCAGAATCCAGAATGATACCCACATTTGCATTAAATACAAACTGATAATTTACGATAACATCATCAAATCCTTTGATTTCAACCATATCTCCCACTTCCATAGAGGGATAACCATTGTCTAATAACATACGGTAGTCGGTATCGCCGATGGTGTATCGGATACCTTCTGAGGAGGCGACAACATTTGTAACCTCACCGATAACAGTTTTTGGATCCTGTACATTGACTTTATAGAAAGTACAATCGGCATCATAAGACTGTTTTAAACGAACAATCTGCCCCGGATTCAGCACTCCAAAGGGAATATTTATGTCATAATTGGTATAGAAATCGTCTGGGCTTAGTACTAACGAACCGGAATTATAGGTTCGCATCGAATCAAAGTCTGGGACAATTCGATAACTAGAAAGCATAATGCTTCCAATCAAAAATACTTCTTCGTAGTCGATATAAACGGTTTCATACAAACCATCCATATTGGTATCAACATATCGGTATTCGGTGATGTAATTGCTTTTATCGGGCACCACATCATCGAAAGAAGCTATACCATAATTTTTGTAAACTGTTACTGATTCTGCTAAAGGTAAATAGGAAGCTTCTTCGGTGGCATTGGATGCGTAATATTCAGCTTGATTGTTATTGTTTTTTGCATTTATTAAATTGATGGGTTTGATTGCAACTGTTTTATTATAATTTTTCAACGGCTCAATTTGTTGTAATTTGTATCCACCATCATTACTGAGGTCAATTCGGATTCGACAGTATAACCCTTGAACATCGTAGAAGTCATTCATATCCACATCGGTAAGTGTGATGCTTTCTCCTACCGTAAAATCTTCTTCTGTATAACCTTTCTCTATCGCACCTTCCCATAAATATACATGATCCAGAATGGGAATGGCTAATGTGGTTTGATTTCTCTGCAGAGGCACTTTTTTAATGAGGGTATCAAACTCAACAAATATCGGATAATATGTATTGGATAATGAGATTTCATTTGTGAAGCCAGATGAAATTTTCCCCCTCGGCTGTAAGTTTTCCGAAGAATCAACCATAATTGCTTTAAGGCGGTAATTTGTGATGGCGGGATCAGTTACACGAATCTCAAAAGGAATCAGTATATATCCGCTAGTACCTTCTCCCTGAGAAAAGGCATTCTCAATAGAAATGGGAATAACGAAGATATCTGCTAATTTAGAACTGTTCTCATAATAAATCGGAAGATAACAGATGGTTTTGATATCTCCCTCTGTTCCCGGCGTGCCTGTTAATAAGACATACCCTTCGATGAGATCACGGGATCGGAAGGCAGCATTGATTCCGTAGCTGAAATCTGCTTCGTTCGTACTTTCCGATGCCATTACAATTGATGTTGTAATCATTAGAAATGTCAACACTAGTGCAAGAATTTGTTTCATTTTTTTCATTGATAATCATCCTTTCCAAATTTAGAAACAAAATAAAAAAAGTGTGCGAACAATCAAAGTTCGCACACGAAAAATGCACTACTCTGATTGTTTGGCACACAATTTTCATTCCCATAGTTTGGTATACGAAAAACAGAGCATACATTTTTACCAAAGTCGTAAAAATAGTATACCTTACTATAGGAAATTTATTTAATTGTGTGCCAAAAACAGTATAACATACTATTTATTTTTTTGCAAGAGAATTCGAAAATTTTTTCTTTAATATAGAATTGTTCTGTCATTCCCTGCTCCGTATGCATAAGAATAAATAACGCCATCTGTTAAATCAACCAGGTAAAAGGTAACAGACGTATCCTTGGCAGTGTTTGCCACTTTTTTAATTTCTTGTGCAACATAATCGCCATTATCGGGATACGATGTTGCTTTGGCGCCGTAAAACGCCGTGTTGGGCGTGGACACTCTTACAATATCGGTGGTGAAGCGTTCCCCTTCCATATTGGTATATGCCAAGGTACCGTAACAATCATTATGTAAATGTCCGTGAATATTACCGATGATTTTTGCCTGATTTTTGCCGGCGTAATTGCAGGTTAACGTAGATTTGGCAATGGTATCGTTATGAATGGATTTCCAAAGGGGATTCACTTTGATGGTATAAGAACCGCCTTCTTCATAGGCTTTTAAAATTCCTATCACATCTTTTGTAACATCATAATCTGTCCATTTTGAAGATTTATAATAGAAATCCAAAGGAATGTGAGATAAAATCAGAATTTTCCATTCCGCAGCATCTTCTTTAGAAGATAAATC
>JAZOQZ010000067.1:0-9718 GCA_045656345.1 Clostridia bacterium | reverse complement strand
AGTTTTCAGGCTTTAAGAGAGCATTTTATGGGTACCGCTTTGCGGAAACATTCCACTGCCGCATTAAATTGCATCGGATGCGGAAAATGTGAAACTCATTGCCCACAGTCCATTCCGATTCGTGAGGAACTTAAAAAAGTTTCCAAAGAATTGGAAGGGCCTTTATATCGCATTGCACGAAAAGTTGCACAAACATTCGGCAGATTTTAATTTTTCTAATTTTCTAGTATTATGGAGCAAAAAAATGGAAAAACAGTATCAACGATTAACCTTAGCCTGTTACACAGAGAGCTTATCGATGGCGGTGGTTTGTAATTTACCGCCCATACTTTT
This sequence comes from Clostridia bacterium, assembly GCA_045656345.1. GTDB lineage: Bacteria > Bacillota > Clostridia > UMGS1840 > UMGS1840 > SIG452. The sequence continues at coordinate 9,385 of JAZOQZ010000067.1, read as the reverse complement.
TTTGACATTCCGTAGTTTGTATGGATTATCATACACTCAGCTTGGCTTACTGATTTTTATTAATTATACCACACAACTACTGGTGGATTTATTTTTCAGTTTCTTTTCTCATAAATTCAATATTGCAAAAACCGTAAAATTTACACCGGTTTTAACGATTGCGGGGATGTTGATTTACGGCCTTTGGCATCTTGTATTCCCCGATTCAGTCTATACGGGACTTCTTCTTGGAACTATCATTTTTTCGGCGTCTGCAGGGTTGTGTGAAGTGTTGATCAGTCCCGTGATTGCTGCAATTCCATCCGATAATCCCGAACAGCAAATGAGCAGGCTTCATTCCGTTTACGCCTGGGGAGTATCACCGGTGGTAATTTTAGGAACTTTATTTGTTTTGTTCTGCGGTGCCGAGTGGTGGTACATACTGATTTTGTTATTCACAGCAATTCCGTTAAGTTCGGTGTTGTTATTTATCGGGGTAAAAGTCCCTGAGGTGAAAACCACGGAAAAAGTGTCGGATGTGTGGAAATTATTCCGGGATAAAACACTATGGCTTTGTGTGTTTGCCATTTTCTTAGGAGGCGCCACCGAATGCAATATGGGGCAATGGTCATCCAGTTATGTAGAACAAGCCTTGGGACTTCCCAAGGTCTGGGGTGATATTTTTGGTGTTGCCTTATTCGGCATTATGTTGGGACTTGCAAGAACGCTTTATACAAAATTCGGAAAGCATTTGTTTCGAGTATTGATTTTCGGCTCGTTTGGTGCTTTTTTATGTTACATCACAGCTGTATTTTCCCCGAATGCTGTTGTTGGAATGGTAGCTTGTGCATTGGTGGGATTCTTTTCATCTATGCTTTGGCCGGGCACGCTGGTTGCTGCGGCAGATAAATTTCCAAAAAGCGGTGTGTTTATCTATGCCATGATGGCAGCAGGCGGAGATATGGGAGCGTCTGTTGTACCGCAACTTGTCGGTATGGCAACTGACTTTTCCATCGGACAACCTTGGGCGATGTCGTTTGCAAACAGTTTTAATATTTCTGCAGAACAACTTGCGATGCGATTTGGACTACTTGTTTCTGCTGCTTTTCCATTATTGTGTGTTATTGTTATGATAAGATTATACAGATCCTCTAAAAAGGAAACATTGAAATGACAAGAATGAAAGAAAAAAACAAGCAAATATTTTTTGCGGTTCTTGCGGCAATTTTGGCACAGGTGATTTTCGGACTCAGCTTCTTATTTACAAAAATCTGCCTGAATACTTCATCTGCACTTGTTGTGATTGCAAACAGGTATCTGGTTGCATTTATTGGCTTAACATTGGTGATGATTGTCACAAAAACAAAATTCAAGATGAATCGACAGATATGGAAATTGCTTTTGATGGCATTGTTTCAGCCCATCATCTATTTTTTATGTGAAACATATGGAATCAAGATGACCACAAGTTCCTTTTCTGCTGTTATGATTGCTATGATTCCAATTGTTGCAATGATTGGCGGAATCTTTTTTTTAGGAGAAAAGCCAGGCTTTTGGCAATATATTTTTGCACTTCTTTCGACGAGCGGTGTAGTTCTGATTGCTGCTACGGGAATGAGCGAAGGGAGTGTGCTGCCTCTTGGGATTCTGCTTTTGTTTTTTGCAGTAGTTGCTTCAGCGGGGTATAATATTATCAGTCGGTTGCTTTCCAAAGAATTTTCTGTATTGGAAAGAACCTATGCAATGACCTTGGTTGGATTTATTTCTTTCACTGCTTTGGCTTTTGTTGAGAATGTCGCAAATCCAGTCGTGATGATTTCTGGCTTTTTCAATTTGGAATATACCGGCGGTATATTCTATCTTGGTATTGTGTCATCGGTGATTGCATTTTTGTGTTTGAACTATGCCAATACCCATCTTCCTGTTTCTAAAACTACTGTATTTTCCAATTTGACAACTGTGGTGTCGGTTATTGCAGGAATTTTTGTATTGCATGAACCCTTTTCACCTTATGCATTGATTGGCACAGGGATGATTATTCTTGGAGTAATCGGTGTTCAAAGGCTACAAGTGAAAAGTAGCGGGGGAATAGATTGATTTTTTGTTTTATTTTGTAAAATTATCAAGAAAAAATATAATAAATTATGAATTACTATTGACATTTTCTTATTTATAAGATAAAATAAATATAATATTTTATTATGGAGGAATATGCAAATGAAAAAACTTTTAACCATTTTAATGGTAGCTGTTATGCTGGTTGGCTTAGTGGCTTGCGGCGCACCTGCTACCGAAACAGGAAAACATTTTGTGGTTGCAACCGACAAAGGCTTCAGCCCCTTTGAATTCCAGGATGCAGAAGGCAACATTGTTGGTATCGATATGGATATTTTAGCAGCAATTGCAGAAGACCAGGGCTTTACTTATGATCTTCAGTACATTGGCTGGGATGCAGCAATCGCTGCTTGTCAGGCTGGTCAGGCTGACGGTATGATTGCAGGTGCATCTATCACCGAAGAAAGAAAAGAAAACGGTTGGATTTTCTCCAACGGTTACTATGATGCAACTCAGGGTATGGCAGTAGCTGCTGATTCTGACATTACCGGTTTTGCTGATTTAGCAGGCAAAAAAGTTGCTGTTAAAAACGGTACTATGAGCAATCAGTATGCAGAAAGCATCAAAGAAGAATATGGCTTTGAAGTTGTGACTTTCCCCACTTCTCCTGATATGTATCAGGCAGTTATGGGCGGTCAGGTAGACGCTTGTATCGATGATACTCCGATCTTAAAATACAACATCAAAATCGGTGAACTGACTATGAAATTTGTAGACGGAACCGAAAACGAACCTGCTCAGTATGGTATGGCAATTTTTGATAGCGCAAATCAGGAATTAATCGACCTGTTCAATGCTGGTCTGGAAAACATCAGAGCAAACGGTAAATACGACGAAATTATTGCAAAATATTTGGGTTAAACATTTCCGTGAAAGGGCATTGGATGATCCAGTGCCCTTTCTTATGAATTTATGAAGTAGAAGGGGGAGCTCCAGTGGAGCAGATTATTCATACATACGGTCCTCTGTTGTTGGAAGCAATGGGGCAAACCTTGTTGCTTGCCTTAGGAGGCTTAATTTTCGGATGCATCCTAGGTATCTTTTTTGGTTTGGCGAGCGTTGTTAACAACAAATTCTCCAGAGCAATTTCAGTTGTTTATGTCAATCTAATTCGTGGAGTGCCTATGATTGTTTTGGCATTCTTCGTATATTTTGGGATTCCTTATGCATATAAGCATATTTTCGGTATTGTGTACAGATTAAGTGCAATGGATGCCGGTGTTATCTGTTTATCCTTAAACTGCGGTGCTTATATGGCAGAAATTATTCGAGCAGGGATTCAGTCTATTGATCCCGGTCAGATGGAAGCTTCCAGAAGCTTAGGACTTTCTTACTGGCGTTCTATGTTTCGGGTAGTATTGCCTCAGGCAATTAAAAATATGATTCCCAGTATTGTGAATCAGTTTATTATCACGTTGAAAGATACCTCTATTTTATCAGTTATCGGTTTCCCGGAATTGGTAAACAAGGCGCAAAACGTTATTGCAATCACCTTTAAATCTTTTGAAACATGGGCAATTGTTGCTGTGATGTACTTAGTTGTAATTTTGGCGTTGCAGCAGGTGGCAAATGCGTTGGAAAGGAGCTTAAAACGTGACCGCAAATAGAAACAATGTGAAAATTCATATTGAGAATTTAACAAAAAACTTTGGCAAAACCGAGGTTCTTAAGGGAATCTCTACAGATATATATGAAGGTGAAGTGGTTTGTGTAATCGGACCTTCCGGCTCCGGTAAATCCACTTTTCTTCGCTGTATGAATCGATTGGAAGATATCACTTCCGGAGTAGTGATCGTTGATGGATTTCACATCGACGATAAAAAGATTAAAATCAATAAAGTCAGAGAAAACATTGGAATGGTTTTCCAGCACTTTAATTTGTTTGCCAATATGAATGTGCTTCGCAATCTGATGCTCGCTCCTGTTGATCTGAAAAAAGCAACCAAAGAAGAGGCGAAAGCAAACGCAATGCGTCTTCTGGAAATGGTTGGTTTGACCGATAAAGCAGAAAGCTATCCCTCTCAGCTTTCTGGTGGTCAGAAACAGCGTGTGGCGATTGCAAGGGCATTGGCTATGAATCCCGATATTATGCTGTTTGATGAACCTACCAGTGCGTTAGACCCCGAAATGGTAGGGGAAGTGTTGGCTGTTATGAAACAGTTGGCAAAAGACGGTATGACCATGGTTGTGGTAACTCACGAAATGGGATTTGCCCGCGAAGTGGCAGACCGTGTGCTCTTTATGGATGAAGGGGTAATTTTAGAAGAAGGAACTCCGGCAGAAATCTTCTCTAATCCCAAGCATCCCAGAACAATTGACTTTTTAAATAAAGTCCTGTAAATAACGTTAAAATTATCTTTGGGGAATTTCTTTGAAAAAACCAAATAAATTCCCCAAAAGGTATTGACATTTCTTCGAAGATTTGATATAATGTTATTCGTTCTCGATAGGGAGAGATGTCCGAGTGGTTTAAGGAGCTAGTCTTGAAAACTAGTGACTCGAAAGAGCCCAGAGTTCGAATCTCTGTCTCTCCGCCAAATGGAAAGGCAGGTTTCGAGAAAAAGAGACTTGCCTTTTCATCAAAATAAAATAAGGAATCGAATTTCGGTTGTGGAGAAGTACTCAAGTTGGCCGAAGAGGCGCCCCTGCTAAGGGCGTAGGGCGGGTAACCGTCGCGAGGGTTCAAATCCCTCCTTCTCCGCCAAAAAGAAGCATCTTTGTGGATGCTTCTTTTTTAGTATTTAAATTTAAAGTAAGGGAAGTTAATTATTGTTAAAAATACAAAAAAATACAAAAAACACTTGCATCGTACATCGATGTACGGTATATAATATAACAAAATTTAAATTTTTATTTAAAAGGTTAAGGAGGGGATATCATGAAAAAATATTTGGCGATTCTTCTGACTTTCATGATAGTGATTTCGTCTTCTGTTGGAGTTTTTGCAAATGAATTTGGTACTGAGAAGAAAAGTGCATTAAGAATCGGTTTTAACGGAGAAATATCTGATGCAGTGGCAGTATTATATAATGAAATACAATATCTTCCTTTCAGAAAAGTATTTGAAAATATGGGAGCATACGTATTTTATAGAAGCAGTGATAAACAGATTCTTATTTTAACCCGTGACGGAGATATGATAAGCCATATTGTAGGAGATTACACCATCGTTGTAAATGGTGTAAGAAAAACGTATGATGTGCCTTCGGTGATAGAAAACGGTGAAACCTATATTCCGATTGATATGATCGTTCCAACCCTTTGCCCTGATGGAATCATTTTTGAAAATGAGTATATTAATATTCAAAAATATATGTTCCAAAGTGATTATCACAAAATTATCAAAGATGTGTTGGATGTTTGTGAGAGCGCATCCTTTTATCCGGAAAAATTTCAGCGGTATATAAGTTATCATATTGCAATGCCTTCTTACAGTATGCAAGAAGTTCTTTACAGAGTAAATCTGGATTTGGATTATCCGTTTTACGAAAATATTACCACCATCCAAAAACCTTATGATTTACTGGTTCTGGTAAATAAGTATCATCAGTTGCCCGCAAATTTTCAGCAGCAGAATCTGGTAACAATGGAACGAAAACATACCAATGGCGGAGGGCAGTTTTTACTTAGTGATATTGCATATGAGAAATATGTAGAGATGTCCGACGCTGCAAAAAATGATGGGATTTCTATGTATGTTGTTTCCGCATATAGAACAGAAGACTATCAGAGAAATCTGTATCGTAGCAAAGTGAGAAGCAGCGGACAAACCTATGCCGATAATTATTCGGCGAGAGCAGGCCATTCCGAGCATCAGACAGGATTGGCTGTTGATATTAATTCTACATATGTTTCCTTTGAATATTCCGCAGCATTTAAGTGGTTGCAAAATCATGCTCACGAGTATGGGTACATTTTAAGATATCCCAAAGGAAAAGAATGGATTACCGGCTATTCTTACGAGCCGTGGCATTACCGATACGTGGGAGTTGAGGTTGCAACCATTATCCACGAACAAGGTATTACATTTGAAGAATATCATGCTGACTATATATTAGCAAACGAATATCAATAAAATAAAAAATCCTATGATATTTTTGTCATAGGATTTTTTATTTTATATTAGATTTTGGAAATTGTTATACGGTTCATTTTATGCTTTTTTTGATTTTTCTGCGTTCAATAATTTGCAAGATGAATAGAACAAAGTTTGCTAAAAATGCAGCACCGGATACTTCTAATCCTATAATGGCTACCAGATCATTTCGTATTAAACCGAAAAACAGATACATAGCCTCCACATCTCCAAAATCAGGAAGAAGCAGATAACCCAACAAATATGTAATATTTGAAAAAATGACCAATTTTTTTAAATAAGAGGATTGATTGATGTATGATAGAGATAAATGGTTAAAAATCAAAAATACAGTGGTGTTAATAATAGGCACTGCCATAAATGTCATAAAGAGTCTGAGCCAGCCCATATTAAAGACCCAGGAGGCAATTGCAATCAAGACAAACAGAAAGGTGAGCAGATTGTATTTTAGTGGGATCGAATTTCCTTTTTTAGCAATAATAATGGAGCGAATTAAAATTACGATACCTGTGATTAGTCCGATTCCTAACATTGTAAGCCAGAAATATAGTATAAAATTGACATCAAATATACTGAACATAATCTCACCTCGTTAATTATTTTATTATGGATTTTTTGGATTGTCAAACGGATTGTTTGTGCCCCTCATTTATGATATATCTCTTGTTATGCAGACTCTTTTTTATTTCGTAGCTTCTTTTAACGCTTGTGCTAACTGGTCAGGGCAAGAGGTGCCTTTCCCCATACAGTCAATTCCTTCCAGACGGCGAATTGCTTCATTTACGTTATAGCCTACTACCAAACGGGAAACGCCTTGGGAATTTCCGTGGCAACCACCCCAGAACTGTACAGAGGTGATGATATCATCGACAATTTCAATATCAATTTTTCGGGAACAAACTCCTTTGGGTAAATAGGTGTATTGCATTGGTATTTCTCCTTTGTGATGTGTTTAGAATTCAATAAAACCTTGGTTTTCTGTGGTGTAAATTACTTTTTTCGTTACCGGTTTATTCTCAACTTTTTCTAAAGCATATCCGTAAAGTTCCAACTGTTTTTGATAGTTTTTTCGGATTTTTTCTTCGTCGGGATTACGGTCTGTTTTAAAGTCAAGAAGAGTGATTTTGTTATCCTTGACAAAATAACAGTCACAGATTCCTTGTAAAAGAATGGATTCATCTGTGTCCACAGAATAAACCATATTGGCAGGAACACGAACCAAGAAAGGTTTTTCCCGGTAAACAGTGTTTGCCGATAACAGTTCTTGTGCGAAATCAGTTTGAAGAAATAACTTTAGTTTTTCAGAGATTTCCTCAGAATATTCCTTTTCTCCTGCCAGCTGAATTGCGTCTTTAATAGCCTGCGGGACAGATAATCCCTGTTTGATAGCCTCTAAATCCAACAATTCGAATATTTTGTGGAAGTAGGTTCCGTATTCACTTTGAGAATATCCCAGTTCCATTGTTTCCAAATCAGATAACCGCAAGTTAAGAGGGGGGGCTTCTGTTTTGGATAATTTATTGGCTTCTGTTACCGTCACCTTTGTAGGTAGAGTAGTGCGATAAGAATGATGGTAGGGGAGGAAGAGATGGTCTTCTTGCCATGAGATTTCCTCTTTGGTTTCCTTTTGAGCTGTGATTTTGATAGGCGGATTCTGATAAATTTCTGTGCCGAAAACCGTCACCTGGAACTCAGGACAATCCAATACACACGGTAAAATCCACTCTGTAAAATTACTTGCCCGAAGTAAATCACTCTTGGAAATTTCTTTAGATTCTGCCAGCACTTGCCATTGCGAGAGCTTTCGTTCGAAGTTGGAAACAGTTGAGGTGAGAATTAACTTTTCTTTTGCACGGGTTAAGGCAACATATAAAACACGTAGTTCCTCGCTTAGTTGGTCTTCTTTTAAAGCGGTAAGAATGGCACGCTTGGTAAGGGTTGGGTAGTGAAAACGTTTCTCGGCATCAATGTAATTGCAACCGATTCCGTATTCCGGATGAAACACCACCTGTTGTTTTGAGTCTTCCTGATTGAACTGAGTGCCAAGGCCGGAAACAAAGACGATGGGGTATTCCAGCCCTTTGCTTTTATGCATTGTCAGGATGCGGACGGCGTTTTCCGGCGGTTTTTCCCGAAATGCAAGCAATGTTTTTTTCGACTTTGCGGCATCTTCCAAATGACAGATAAAACCTTTTAAGCCGCTGATTTGGGTATTATCAAATGTTTTTGCAGCCTGATAGAATAAATCCAGATTTTCCATTCGCTGTTCCGGATTCTGATATACACAAAACAGTTCTTTTAAATGATATTCGTGATAAAGCTTGTTTAACAGAACGGTAATTTTGTGATTGTAGGCGATTTTCTGGAAAGTTTGTAAAAATGTCAGAACTTTTTTGCTCTCAGGAGAATCTGCTTTTTTCAGTGCATAAATAAACGGTTCTTTCGGAGCCAAATCACGCAGACTTAAAATATCTTCTTCTTTCCAGTAAAACAGGGGAGATTTTAATAATCCTAATAAGGATAAATCATCATAGGGGTTATCAATTGCTTTTAAAATGCCGAAGATTACTTTAATCTCCATGGAATCAAAAAGACTTTCCGTGGCGTCCATTGTAACCGGAATTCCATGTTGGGACAATGTTTGGTATAAATTATTGGAAAACTCTTTGATACCGCGGACTAAAATCACAATATCTCCGTAATTTGCCGGACGTGTAGACTGTGTTTTTAAATCATACACAGGAAAATGTTCTTCTTCAATCAGCTGGTAAATACGTTTTGCAATCACCATGGTTTCCTGGTTGAAATCTTCCGTTTCATCTTCCGGTAATTCTTTTACCTGCGCTTGATCTGCCAATAAAACTTCTGCCTGATAATTAACATCAGACATTTCAGGATAGGTGGCGCTTTTCACCAATGCTTCTTTGTCGTAATCGGTTTTTCCGTTTTTTAAGGTCATTAGTTTGCGGAAAACAACGTTGACACTGTCTACCACTTCTTTACGGCTTCTGAAGTTGTTGGATAAATAAATTACTTCGTGTTTTTCATCTTGATAAGTTGCTTGTATATCAATAAATATCTGCGGTTTTGCGTGGCGGAAGCCATAAATACTTTGTTTCACATCGCCAACCAGAAACAAATTTTCACCATTTTTGGAAATTAAACGGAACAGGTGGTCCTGAATGTCATTGGTAT
>JAZOQZ010000066.1:0-9296 GCA_045656345.1 Clostridia bacterium | reverse complement strand
AAAAGAACTTGACGAATTGCGGAATACCGAATACGGAAAGTTGACTGATGTTCAACACGATAGAATGGCAGAACTGAAAGCATTTACTCCCAATACGGAAATGCTCAACACGCTCAAATCAAGCATTGACGAAAAAATCCGCAATGGACTTTCGGAAGATAGCAAACTCCTCGGACAAAACAGAGGTTCGTACCTTGCCGAAAGTTACAACGAAAAGGCAAACAGAGGAAATGCGTTTCAAGCCGATATTTCCAAGTACGATGCAAAGCAGCAGGAAACAATCAAAAAAGCCGTTGAAAGCGGAATACTGAATAACACAAGAAGAACACACGAATTTGTTGATATTATCGCAAAAATATCAGCGGATAAGGGTGTTCCTTTTGATTTTACCAACAATGCAAAGTTGAAAGAATCCGGCTTTGCTGTTGACGGAAAAACCGTAAACGGCTATGTAACGAAAGACGGCATTGCAATCAATATTGATTCTGAAAAAGCGTGGCAATCTACTGTGGGACACGAAATTGCCCACATTCTTGAGGGTACAGATTTGTATACCGAACTGCAAAACGCTTTATTTGAGTATGCAAAATCAAAGAAAGATTTCCAGAGCAGATACGATACCTTAACAAAACTTTATGAGGGCGTTGAGGGTGCGGATATTGATGCCGAATTGACCGCCGACCTTGTGGGCGATTACCTTTTCCAAGACAGCGACTTTATCAATCGTCTTTCTACGGAGCATAGAAATATTTTCCAAAGAATTTACGATGAAATCAAGTATCTGTTCAAGGTGGCAACCGCAGGAAGCAAGGAAGCACGCCAACTTGAAAAAGTGAAAAAGGCGTTTGACGAAGCGTACAGGGCAAGTGGAAAGCCGCAGAGCGAATCAAATACCAAGTATTCTATCATCGAGAATGTTGTTGATAAAGATGGCGATGTTTACAATCGTGTTGTAGAACTTGAATATGACACTTTTAACAAGGTGAAGCGCAGCGGAAAATCATACATCGATTTTGTACGAAATAATCTTATCAATCAAGAAATTTATGTGTATGATGCCGACGGGAACACCGAAATAATTAAGTTTGCAGGAGAGAAGGAGCGAGTTAAAAAGAATGGCGCAAAAAACAGCCATCCTGTAATTGGCGAACTTACTCAAGCTAAAAACGAACTGAAAAAATTGGTTATTCTCAATGCGGTGGAAACTGCAAAAATTTCTGATTTTGCGCAACACAGAAGCGAACATAGCCACCAGTGGCTTGATGAAAATGGATGGGATGAACGGAACAGTTTTGTAATGACAAAGGACGGAATGATTTATCCCGTTGCGCTTTATATTGCAAAAGCGAGGGACGGTAGAAACATTCTTTATGATGTCAATGTAAAAATAAAAGAAGGCATTGCTGTTGACAAAGATGCCACATCTCGGTTAGAGAAAAATCTAACCGAGCCGGCGGTCAAAACCACAATGCCTTCTGATGGCGGTATCATATCACAATCCGAACAATCTGTCAAGAACAAATTTTTCGTTTCCGATTCTTACGGCAGAGAACTTTCCAAAGGACAGCAGGAATATTTTAAGGATTCCGTTGTTCGCGATGGAAAAGGTAATCTCAAGCCAATGTATCACGGCACAAGCAAAGGCGGATTTTCTGTCTTTGATACCTATGGAAGCAATTACGGCTTATTCGGTATAGGTTCATACTTTACCGATAACAAGGAAATTGCAGAGTCCTATACCAAAAAAGGAAAAGGCGATAACAAGCAAGTATATCAGTCTTACTTGAATATCACCAATCCTATTGATATGGATGCGGCTGCTGACCCTGCTAAATGGGCGAAGCAATTTCCCGATGTTGATTTTCCCGAAAGCGGTACAAACGAAAAATTTTACCGAATCGTAGAGGAATATTACGCCGATCAAATGTTGCCCAAGTATGAAGTTGCTGAATATCTTATGGATGACCTTATGGGAATGGGATATGACGGTATTACTCATATTGGCGGCGGCAGAGTCAACGCAGACGGAGCGAAGCACCGGGTATATATTGCTTTCCATTCGGAACAAATCAAATCTGTTGCAAACGAGAATCCTTCTTCTGATCCTGATATTCGGTATTCTCTCTCCGAGGATAGTGAGGGTAGAGAGTTAAGCCCTGCCGTTTCAAATCGTTTCAGCAATTCTAAAGTAGTTGATGAAAACGGAAGATTGAAAACCGTTTATCACGGTACGGCTACCGGGGAATTTACTATTTTCGATAAGGCAAAAGGAAGCGTTGAAGGCGATTTCGGCAGCGGCTTTTATTTCACCGACAGCGAAACCGATGTGGAAGATCACTACGAAGGCGGCGGGCCCGACTTTGACAACAAGGTTGCAAGACTGGCAGAGCGGATTCAATCCGATGAAGATATTGACTATGACGAAGCCGAGGAAAGAGCAAGAAAAGAACTGTTCAAAGGCGGTCATAAATTTGAAGTTTATCTCAATATCGAAAATCCGGCTATTGTTGGCGAAACCGCTCTGCTTGAGCGGGATTCGTATTTCTCCGAATACAATCAAGAGGATTATGCGGACGAGGAAGAATATTACGCAGAGGTTGAGCAACTTGTTGCAGACGATATTGAAAATATCATTTGGGAAATCGAGCGCAATGTTGATGTAAGCAGTACGGACGGCATTGCAGAAGTCTTGTGGGATGCTTTCAACAATGGCGGTATCGGCATTGAAGAACTCAAAGCAAAAATCAACGAACTTTACCTTGATGATAGCGAAGGTAATCTTGTTGGCAACGAGGTAACACGGCAGATTGTTGAAAGTTTAGGGTATGACGGCATTATTGATCCTACTGTTTCCACCAAATGGAATATGGATATGGAAGCCGGTACAACGCATTATATTGTTTTCAAACCTAATCAGATTAAGTCTGTTACCAACCAAAACCCGACAGACAATCTCGATATTCACAAATCTCTTTCAGAAGAAGGCGAATCTTTCAAGAGATACGGCAATTATGCTGTTCCTGCCAAAAATTTGCGGCTTGAAACAGAAACAGCACCGATTCAAGAGGATTTGCAAACTCCTACGGACGATGTTGCGCCTACTCAAGAAGCCGCATTGCCTGAAAACATTGCGCCGATTGCAGAGGAAGAAGCAAAACCCACCGCAGAGCAAACAGCAAAGCCGAAAAAGAGAAAGCCGTCCAAAGCCGCCCTTGTTAAATACACGAAAAAGAAGGGCAACAGCCATTTTGCTTTTAACGGCGCATACAATCTTGACGGAAAGCAGTATTTGTCAGACGGTGTTTTTGCCGCAGAATTTAATTCTGTTGACGAAAAACTTGAACATAACAAAGAATTTCCAATCAAGAAAATTCGTCAATTTTTGGACGGTGCAATCGAGAATCAATCGGAAGAAAAGTACAGCGTTGACTTTGACGAGATAAACGCAATCAACAAGGCAAACAAAGAGAGAGTGTTTATCAATGTCGGCGGCAATCTGTATGACAGCAAATATGTTGAAGCAATTATGCGTGCTATCGAAAATCCGATATTCTCTCTCGCCGGTCATAAAGGTGGCGTAAAAACGCTTGTTGCAGTTGGCGAAAACGGCAATGCGATTCTGATGCCGGTAAGGGCAGGAGATAACACTTCCGCAATTTACGAGGCGAAGCAGATTCAACCCGAAGCCGAAGGCACTCCTGCAACGGCAGAAGATGCAACGACTGCAAGAGAAGCAAGCAATGCAAGTCTTGACGATTCCGCTGTTCCTCAAGAACCCGAAGCACCGTACTATGACGAAGGGCAATCCGTTTCTCCGTCAAGTCCTTTTGAAAGCAGAGATATAACAAAAGTCGGCAATCAAAAGGTAAAAGCATATATGGACGAAAACCCGGAAGTCAAGCCGTTTTTCAAAGCAGAAGCGGAAGTAATGCTTGGAGAGTTGCAAAACACCACAAAAGGCGAACGGTGGTACAACGATGAAGCGTATTACGAATCGGGCGGAGAAAGCGGTTGGGGCGGAACCAATCGGCAAACAACGGACGATATTGCATATCTTCTTGATTCCTTGCGAATGTCTTATGCTGACATCGAAAGCGGATTGAAAGCCATTATTGAGGACAGGCCAAAGAAAAACGCAGCATCAAAAAAGATTGAATTTTTGCTCAATGACCGATTGATGAACGGCTATACGGGCATTGACGGTCTTGAAATCCCTGCAAATCAAGAGTATATCAATCTCTTGACCGAGAAAGAGAACACTTCTCAAGCAGAGCAAGCAGGAAAAACAATCTTTGAAACGGGCGATCAATACGCTCCTGATGAAGATATTGCTCCCGTTGTTACCAAAACGGAAGATATTGCCCCGGTTGCAGAAGCAAACGAAGCAATCAGACCGAAGCGCAGCACCGAGCCGAGATTGGCGAAAGTTGATACGGAAGAACCGAGAATGATTCGTGTTGACAGCCCAAAAAGAGCCGGCGAAGAAGAAAGATCGTGGTATCAAACATCATCTGAAAGCGAAGCGGTTGACGGCGCATTTACGCCCGATGATATTCCCGATGAACTCCGTTATTACCAAGTTAAGAGTAACAGAAAAACTCTTGACAGGGTAAATTCACGGTTAGAAGCATTGGGATATGAAAAGGCCGTTGAAGCGTTTGATTCCAATTTCACCGCCCACAAAGTAACATTGGACGATATTGTACTCGGTCAGCGGTTGATTCAAGAAGCCGTTAAGCGAGGCGATATGAAAACCGCAATAAAACTTGATATTGATGTTTCAATTCTCGGAACTGAATTGGGACAGATGGTTCAATCCTTGTCTATCATTCAAAGACTTACTCCCGAAGGACAGTTGAGAGTATTGCAAAGAACGATTGAAAGAGGAAAAGCAAAGGGTGATAAAGCGTTTGATGGCGTAGAGGTTACGGAAGCAGAAGCAAAAGAAATTACCGATGTTTACAACGCCGATGGAACATTCGACCAAGCGGAACTGAATGAAACGGTTGAGCGAGTAAAAAAGAAAATTGCCGGCAGAATGAATGTTACCATACTGGAACAGTTGACTGCGTGGCGTTATTTTTCAATGCTTGGCAACCCAAAAACATATATTCGCAACCTTGTTTCAAACGGAGCAAACTTCGCTACAAGAATAGCGAAAAACGCTGTTGCGAGAACTGCGGAAGATTTGTTTTTGAGAAACGCAGTCGCAAAACATCAAAGCACAACTCCAAAAACTGTAAAGAACGCCGATGGCGAAACCGCTGATTCTCCTGTTCATATCCGAACAAAAACTTGGAAGCGTTCTTCCGATGATGTTAAGGATTTTGCAAAGATAACCGCAAAAGAAATGGGCGATTCCATTCAAGGCAACAATAAGTATAGCGATACGAGCGAACTGAAACAAAAACGGCAGATATTCCCGTGGAAACCAATGAACGCTGTTGCTAACTTTGTTACTGATTCAATGGATGTTGCGGACTCTTGGTTTAGCAAACCTACATTTAGGTATGCTCTTGCAGAATACTTGACCGCAAACGGAATTAAGACGAAGCAAGACATTTCCAACAATCCCGAATTGGTAAAAAAAGCCAAGGATTATGCGATAAAAGAGGCAAGAGAAGCCACCTTCCGTCAAGATTCTTATTTTGCGACCAAAATCAGCGAAATTGAGCAAAAAAACGCTGCATATGGTGTTGTAATCGGCTCTGTTATGCCGTTCAAGAAAACTCCTATCAATATTGCCAAAACAGGCGTTGCTTATTCTCCTCTTGGACTTGCAAGAGGACTTTATGACCTTACGCAAATTAAAAACGGAAAAGTAGATGCAACGGTGGCAATCGACCATCTTGCACAAGGGCTTACCGGCACTTCGTTGGCGTTGATTGGTTATGCTTTGGCAAGTATGGGCGTTCTAAACGGCGCAGGAGAAGATGATAAAGAGGGAAAATATGACTACCAATTAGGGGAACAAATGTATTCTATCAAAGTTGGAGATCATACCTTGTCTTTGAACTGGCTTACTCCTGTTGCGATGCCTCTTTTCGTGGGCGCAAACTACTACGAAACGATGGTAGAAAAGCAAAATTGGGACTTTGATATGATTGCCGATGCGCTTGGAAGAACGCTTGACCCTATGAGCGAAATGTCTTTTCTATCCAGTTTGGACGATGTTTTATCTTCCTACGATAGCGGAGTAGATAAAATTTTGGGTGCTGGCGAATCATTGGTACAAAACTATATCACGCAGTATATTCCAACGCTTTTAAGCCAAGTTGCTCAAACCGCAGACGATACAAAGAGAAGCACGAAGCCGTCTAAAGATAGCAAGTACACCTTTGGAGAGGAAACTCTAAACAAGATTTTGTACAAAATTCCCGGCGGCAGAAACTTCCTTGAACCGTCCACCGATATTTGGGGCAACGAGATAAAGCAGAATAAAAATGTTCCTTTGAGAGCACTTGAATCGTTTATTGCTCCTTGGAGCGATAAAGGCGATATTTCGTCCGATGTTGATGCGGAAATTAAGTCTGTGTATAGCATAGTCGGAGATAACGGAATTATTCCTTCAATCCCCTATAACTATGTCGATTACAAAGACGAGAAGTACGAAATGTCGGCGCAGGAATTTACCGATTTCAAGAAAGCATACGGACAGACTGCTTATAATCTGCTGGAAGATTTGTTTGAAACCGAAACCTATCAGAACGCTTCTTTTGAAGATCGTGCAAAATGGATTAACGATGTTTACGATTACGCAAGAGATTACGCAAAGAAAAACTTCCTTTCCGCAAAGGGTGTTAAATATACAAACGCCACAGAGGAAGGCGAAGAAATCTACAAAGAAAACGCAATCAAAGGCGCAATCGAAAACGATATGACACCCGATGAATACTCTTTCTCGGTGGACTATCCCGAAAAATACGCTTTCTTTAACGAAAACGGAATCTCCTACGAGGACTACGCCAACGCAGACGAGGACGGCAAGAGGGCGTATTCTTGGGCGGCAGAGAATCCCGGAAAGTATGTTGTATCAAAAGCCGTTACGGATGATGTTATTCAATATCGCAAATACACAAGCGAATTGTACGATATTCGGGCTGATTACGATTCCAGCGGAAAGGCAATAAGCGGCAGCGCAAAGGAAAAGAAAACCGAGTATATCAACAATCTTCCTCTTGACTACGGACAGAAAATCATTCTTTACAGAAGTCTGTTCGATGCTCAAAAGGACAAGGATGCCTACAATGCCGACATTGTAGAGTATCTAAACAGCAGGGACGATATTTCCTACGAGCAGATGGTAACAATCTTGGAAGAACTGGACTTTACTGTTTACGAGGACGGAACTGTTCGATGGTAAGGGGGTGTAAAGTATGAGCAATAAGATGGATCAGGTGGCGGCGAGAACCGCCACCGACATCGAGCGAAAATACAATTTCGGTAAAAGTTTTGCGGAGATAGCGGGCATCGCAACCGATGCCCGAACCGCCGCAGAAGAAGCAGAGGGCATCGCAACCGATGCCCGAACCGCCGCAGAAGAAGCAAAAGAATCTGTTAAAAACCTTAACGAAAACTTGAATCACGAAGAAATTTTCAATCGTTTAACCAATAACGGCGAGATTCAAGGGCTGTTTGAGGAAAACGGTCAATTTTACTTCAATGCTGCTTATATCCGTTCTTTGGAAAAGATGTTTGCAAAAGATATTGAAATGACCGGGACATTTACCAGCGTAACAGATGCTTTTCTTGAACCGGGCTTGCAGGAAATGGAAACAATCCGGCAGCACGCTCTTGGAAACATTACAATTCCGGCAGAATTGATACCTTCGTATGATTTTAATAACGATGGAAAGGTAGATGCCATTGACTTGCTCGCTTGCAGAAAAGCATACACAGGCGTTTCCTCTCTCGCTACTTGGTCGGGGGCAAAGAAAACAAAGGTAACTATGACGATTGACCTTTCCAATCCCGACAAAGCCATTACATTTGCCGGCAAAAATATGTGGGGCAGGGATATATCAGAATATATCGGCGTAAACTTCACTTCCATAAAAAGCAAAGCCGAAGCAGATTACATTATCGAAAGAGGCACAAACGGCATTTGGACTTATGAGAAGTGGTTGAGTGGAAAGGCGGTATGCTGGGTGCGGAGAGATGCAGAAGAAGTGGCTTTTCCTCATTCGTCTGGCTCTTTATATTACAATGCGCTAACACTTTATTTTCCGTTCGGTCTTTTTGCTGGAAGCCCAAGTTTTGCAGACATCAAATCAGTTAGCGGCGGCGGATTGATAACCCACAGCATAAACGCTTTAACGAGCGATTCTGTTTCGTGGTATGTAATAAACACCACAAATACAACGCAGGATTTAGAGTTAATGGTTTATGCCGTTGGAAAATGGCAGTAAAGGGGGTGATAATGTGGAAATTCTTGATTTTATAAAAGAATATTGGGTGATTATTACCGCTTTTCTTGGCGAGATTGGCGTTCTTTACGGATTTGTTGTAAATATCAATAAATCAACGAAATGCACATTGAGAAATGACATTTTGGATATTTACGATAGATGCAAAGAAACGGGAAAGATCACTCATTATCAACTCCAAAGCATTATGTATTCTTATGACAGATATAAGAAACTCAAGGGAAACTCTTTCGTTGATGAAATTATCGAGAGAGTACAAGATTTTGATTTAGTAGATTAAGAAAGGGTGATATTCTATGAAACTCACGAACAAAACTTACGATGTGTTGAAATGGATTGCTATGTATTTGCTTCCTGCTGCCGGCACGCTTTATTTTGCGTTGGCTGGCATTTGGGGCTTCCCTTACGGAGAGCAGATTGTTGGTACAATTACCGCAGTTGATACCTTTATGGGTGTGATTCTCGGTATCAGCAATGCACAGTATAAAAAATCTACGAAAGAGGGCGAATGATTATGGCAAAGAAAGTATTCCTTGGAATCGGACACGGCGGCAGCGATCCCGGAGCAGTAGCAAACGGATTCAAAGAAAAGGATTTGAACCTTTCCATTGGCTGGGCTTGTTTTGCTGAATTGGAGCGACACGGCGTAATTGTTATGATGAGCAGAATCGGGGACGAAAACGATACTCTCAACGAAGAAATCAAGGAGTGCAACAAATTTTCTCCCGATTTGGCGGTTGATATTCATAACAACGCAGGCGGCGGCGATGGAGCAGAAGCGTTCTATCACCACGGCGGCGGCACCGGCAAAATCCTTGCTGAATATATCCTTGCTGAAATTGTTGCAATCGGTCAGAATAGCAGAGGCGC
>JAZOQZ010000065.1:0-42178 GCA_045656345.1 Clostridia bacterium | reverse complement strand
TACCAACCGTCAGTTCTTGCTAAGGTAGCCTGATAGCCGTTTACAAACAGTGCTCTGGTTTCACGAGTAGAGGTGGATGCTACATAGTAGTTTTTGCCGTCTACCTTACTCCATTTACCGGTTAAGTCTTCACCGCCGGAGAGAACAGGTTTATTGTTCATATCTTCTGCACGGATGATAACTTTATGTCCGTTTTTACCGCCCATAGTGGAATCAATATCAATGGAAACGGAGCTTTTGTAAGTGCCGGGAGCCACATTGATGATAATGTCGCCGGTCATATCAGCATTGATGGTTTTTACAATTTTCAGCGCATTTGCTAAGTTGTTTACGGGAGCTTCCTTGGTACCTGCGTTGGTAGATTTACCGCTGGTGGAAACATAAATTTCACGGTAGGGAGTGCCGTAAACTTCTTTTGCATAAGGAGCAGCTTCTGCTAAATCAGTCATTGCCAGAACTTTCAGGTTACAACCTGCAGAAAGTTCAGTGAACGCTGCACTTGCCAAGCCACCTTCTCTGGTCATAGCAGTTACTGCTACCAGCTGTTTACCATTGTAAACTGCTGCAATTAAGGAAACTTCTGCAGGAATGTTCATGCAATCCATAGACACATAAGCAGTGCCTTCGGGCAGCTCGCTAACTTCCTGACCGAGAGAATTCTTCACGATTACGGTGGGATCTACGATGCATTCGTTGTATGCTTCCAGCATTTCGTCTGCAGTTTCGTAGTTTTTACCAACCATATTCCAGAAGGACATAGGTGCATATACATGATTTACGGTGTCTGCTTCCACATCAATATTGGCAGCTTCGCCGTATCTTTTCAGAAGATCGTATGCACCTTGGGCGGTGGTAATATCCTTAAAGTCGTGAATCAGATGGTAAGCCATGGAGTTGGTATCTTCTAAAACGAGAGCATCCAGATAGAAGCTGTCACAGTAGAATACGAATTTTAAGGTATGAGTACCTTTTGTCAGATGCAAAGATGCCACTTCTTCCTGGAGATATGTCCAAGCATAAGTGTCAGTTCTGTCCCCATCAAAGTGCATAGTTGCATAATCCAATAAAGTGTCGTCCACATAGATGTCGAAAGAAACATCTTTCCAAGCTGCACCGATCATAGACAGATTGTAAACGGTTTCTTCCTCTGCGGTGATGGTGTAGCTTGCGGTGGTTGCCAGTTCGTTATCGAATTTCACTGCGGTTTTACCGTTGTAGGTAGTAGAGGTACCTGCAGTTTCTGCTTCGATTACGGTGTATAAGTTGGTGTTGGAAACATCGGGCAGAACGGGTGCCGGAGTGGCGGTGGGTTCTGCGGATGATGCTCCGGTGTTCACTTTCAGGTTCTGTAAGTTCATCTGGGGACCCCAGGTTTCGTGGTCTGCCAGACCGTCTTCCCCATCAGTCATAGAGAGACGAAGCGCGGTCACGGTTGCAATGGATTCACCGGTATTTTTGATGGTAATCAGGTTCTTGCCTTCTCTTACATACAAGAATTCCATATCCTGTCTGTCGGCATCTGCCCAACAGAAGGAACCGCTGCTTACAGGTTTTAAAATTTCTGCATAGAAGCCGGTATCGGAGGTGATTTCAAAGGTGTTTTCCACACCGTCTAACACACCCAGGTAGGGATATACGATACCTGCCCCGTCTTTCGACATGGTTAATTCATAAGTAATCGCAGCACCGGGAGACAGATTCACAAACTTACCATTCTCATTGGTCCCGGTCTGATAGGTGCCGTCTGCTTCCACAAAATTGTGAATATCAGCAACAGAAACGTGCTGTCTGCCGTATGCAGTAAATGCAGTTTCGATTTTGGAAAGATGATTCATGCCGAATGCATCTAATTCATTGAAGGTAATATCTGCAGATAAATCAGAGGTGCTCAGGTTGTTCACGCCTTTGATCATATACAGATATTTCACAATACCGCTACCGGAAAAGGTTACGGTGGAACCGGTTTCGTTGATTAAGGTTACTGCCTTGTTGGAAGCCACACGGTAGATACCTGCGCTGGGAGCATCGTAAGTGATGGTGCCAACCGGCGCGAAGGTTGCAGTGGGAGGAGCAGTAGGAGTGGGGAGATCAACTTCCAGGGTTTTTAAGTTTTTCAGATTTACCTGAGAACCCCATACTACATGGTCTTTGATTGCGGTTTCTGCAGTTTTAGACAGACGCAGGGAACCGATGATTGCAGTATTGGAACCGGTATTGGTGATGGTAATCTGATTTTCGCCTTCTCTTACATATAAGAATTCCATATCCTGCTGGGCGGAACCGTCTTTCCAA
Organism: Clostridia bacterium; assembly: GCA_045656345.1. Classification (GTDB taxonomy): domain Bacteria; phylum Bacillota; class Clostridia; order UMGS1840; family UMGS1840; genus SIG452. The sequence goes on along the minus strand of JAZOQZ010000065.1, from coordinate 39,886 downwards.
CAGGTAGTCTGCCAGCCGGTGGCATCTTTGGTAATTTCTGCATAGAAGCCGGTATCGGACGAAATGGTAAAGGTATGCTGAAGGTCATCCTGAACATTCAGATACGGATAAACAATCCCTGCACCGGTAGCGCCTACAGTTGCCTTTACGGTAACAGATGCGCCGGATTCCAGAGCCATCAGGCTGTTAACAGCCTGCGTATGATCTACAGCATAGCATACAGAGGGAGCAGAAATCTGATCAATATATGCCAGGCCGTTATCTTCTATGTTTGTAAAGCTTAAGTTTGCATTTTTGTTGGTGGTTTCAATTTTGTTGACACCTGCGATTAAGTAGATGTATTTGGTTTCGTTTGCTGCCAATGTTGCAACGGAACCGGTTTCGCCGGTCAAAGTAACAGCTTTATCGGAAGTTACCTTGTGCACCCCTGCATAAAGAGAGGTGTAGGTAACAAAGTCTGCAGCAGGAGTCGGAACCGGGGTGGGAGTGGGAGTGGGTGTGGGAGTGGGAGTTGCTTCGGGTTCATCCGAATATTCAACCACTTTCAGCTCGGTCATCTTCATCTGAGGATCCCAAGCTGAGTTGCCAACCAATTCCCCTGCACTGTGAACCGCAATGGTGTACAGCGTGGTAGTGGTGGAACCGGTGTTTTCAATGGTGATCACATTTTCACCATTTCTTACATACGCCATTTCGGGATCGGTTTTCGCCAGATCTTTCCAAGCCCAGGAACCGCCATTGGTTTCCGGGGAATAGAAAATATCAGCATAGAAACCGGTATCGAAGGTAACTCTTAAGGTACCTTCTGCCGTATTGTTCATAGTAGCGATGTAAGGATATACGATACCGTTCATTCCTTTGGAAGGAGTGTAGGTAGCGGTATAGATTTCTCCGGGAGCCAGTGTTTTTAAAATTGCTACCGCAACTTTATCTTCCTGACCGGAGATAATGGGTTCTTTGGGAATATTCACCTGATTGAAGTACGCTTTACCGTTGTCTTCCAAAGCGGTAAAGGTTAATTCTGCGCTAAGATCGGTGGTGGTAATTTTGTTTTCCCCTGCGATTAAGTAGATGTATTTGGTTGCGCCTGCAGTTAATGCTGCCACGGAACCGGTTTCGTTGGTTAAGGTAACCGCTTTGTTGGAAGAAACTGCATACACACCTGCGTATTGTGCTTCGTAGGTCACGGTAAGTACTTCAGGAGTCGGTTCCGGAGTGGGTTCGGGAGTGAGGCTGTAGGGAACAACCTTCAAGGATGCCATATTCATCTGGTCTTTCCAGTAATCAGCTTCCGCTAAAACACCGGTAGTACGAATTCCAACAGAATACAGCGTAACAGAGGAACTACCGATATTTTCAATGGTAATTTCCTGTGCGCCGTCTCTTACATAGAGCATTTCAGGATCCTGACGATTTGCATCGCCCCATGCAGAAGAGCTATAGTTATAAGCAAGATAAATGTCTGCATAGTAACCGGTATCGGTGGTCACTCTTACAGAGTTACCTGCACCTGACACAGAAGCAATGTAGGGATATGCAAGACCTGCGTCGATTACATTCGGAGTATAGGTTGCGGTGTGTTTTGCACCGGGTGCCAAAGTCACATAACTAAAGCCGGCAACCGTATCGCCGGTATCACCGGGAAGGATGGGTTCTTTGGTCATATTAACTTTGTTGATGTAATCCAGACCATTGCCGTCTAATGCAGTAAAGGTTAAGTTTGCTGATGCAACACTCTTGGTAATGTTGTTATTGCCTTTAATCAGGTAGAAGTAATTGGCAACACCTGCTTTTAAGGTAACAGTATGACCGGTTTCGTTGGTTAAAATAACAGCTTTATCAGAGGTTACCTGATACACACCTGCATAGGGTGCATCAGTGTAGGATACAACTTCGTTGGCTGCAAAAGCAACGGTTGGCACAACTGCTGCCGAAATGCTTACCAACATGGTGCAAACCAAAAGAAGCGAAAGCAGTTTTGGAAAGCTTGTTTGCATTTTTTTAAACCCTCCTTAAGTTGAAAAAACACTGTTGTTTTCGTGGGTCTATTTTTTTCCCGGAATATGCCTTGAGAGCAAGGCATATTCCGAGAATTTTTTGGTAAAAGTTTTAGTCTTCTGCGGGAACATCCAGCATACGCATGGTTCTCCAGGACGGATAGTAATCAACAGCTGCTACCTTATCGGCATCTTTCACCCCTGCTTCAGACATAATTCTCTGTGCAGAAGTGGACCAGGAGGTAACGCTTACGTTATTGTTTTCCATGGTAACACCGGAGCTGTCAAAACCGTAGGAACCGCCGGTGGAAGGCATTTTACCGTCAGTATGGTTATAAGAACCGTAACAGTTTTCAATCTGAACGTATCTTCTTGCAAATAACCAACGGTCAGTGGTGGGTTTTGCATCGGTAAATACGTTATCGCTGAAGTACAGATCCTGAGTTGCCTGGTCAAGGTACAGACCGCCTCTTAAATGGTCGCCCGGATCGATAAAGTAGTTATCGTTAATCTGGTTGTAACCCTGCAAACCAACGGTGTAAATCTGAGAACCGTCATACATGGTCTGCATTACATCTTCAATTTTGTTATAAGATACTACGTTGTTTCCGCAATCATCGGGAAGTGCTGCACCCCAACCCCAACCAACAGTGATTGCGGTATAAGGCATATCAGCGATATCGTTGTGATGAACTTTGGAATCACCGGTATAGTACATCGCAATTGCGGTGGTACCTAAGAATTCCTGTGCACAACGGCGGAAGATGTTGTTATCCACTTCAATGTGGGTAGAACGCTGTTTGGAAGCATCCATGTTTCTATCGTGTAAGAAGTTACCCACTACCACACCGGTACCGGAAATATCGTGGAAGGAGCTTCCGGTTACACGGCAGTTGGTGTCGCCTTCTTCAAAGAGGACTGCACTGGAGCCTAAGTTTGCAAATTCGCAGTTTTTAAATACCACGCTATCTGCATATTTTAAGGTAACCTGTGCCGGGAACATATAGCTTCCGTACCAGATTTCGCCACCCACACGCATATCGTCTGCCTGATTGAATGCTACACCGTTGGTGGTTGCATCATCATAAGCACCGTAGCGGAAGGAGATACCGTCAAACTCGATGTTGGTAACTTTGTTGGTTGCACTCACACCGGTAACGGTCATCAGTCCGTCGGTAATTGCGCAGTAGGTTTCTGCAGTGGTCATATCTTCTTCTGCATAGGGATAATAGTACATCTTACGGGCATCTTTATCAAAGAAGAATTCACCGGGAGCATCCAGCAGGTCCATAGAGTTTTCCAAATAGAAGGAACCGGTGGGCTGAATGGTAGAAGTGGTGGCATCATCATTTACGAAGATGTGATATTTGGGGAACGGAATGTAGATGTACGCGTGTTCATAACCATAGTAATCGCCGTAGGTGATTTTTTCCACGGGGAAACGATGGTTTGCCCAGTTTTTCTGGAATACAACCTGCAATCTGGTATCATCTCCCAGAGTTCTGGGGAAGGTGGTATCCCATCTTTCGATATCTACCACAAAACCGTCTGCAACGTGCACGTCATTCTGGGGATTTTCAGGTACGATAAAGTCTTTTCCGGTGTACCAAACGTCACTTCTTGCTAAGGTTGCCTGATAACCGTTTACATACAGTGCTCTTGTTTCACGGGTGGTGGTAGAAGCTACCCAGTATTCTTCGCCGGAAACCTTGCTCCATTTACCGGTTAAGGGTTCCCCACCGGATAAAATGGGACGGTTATCGGGATCTTCTGCTTTGATGATAACTTTGTAACCGTTCATACCGCCCATGTTCTGGTCAATTGCAATGGTGGTGTTGCTGCGGTATACACCGGGAGCAACATGCACCACGATATCGCCGGTCATGGAAGCGTTGTAGGATTTTACTTTGGTTAATGCCTGTGCAACAGTTGCTACCGGAGTTTCGGGAGTTAAACCGTCATTGGAAGATTTACCGGTAGTTGCCACATAAATATCTTTGTATACGCCGGTGGAAGAATAGGGCTGTGCTTCCGCTAAATCGGAGAATACCATAATTTTAACCTTACTCTGTGCGGTTAAACCGGTTAAATTGCAGGTAACGGTGGTAGAAGTGCTCTTTAAGGTGCTTAAGTTACCAACCATTTTGCTGCCTTGATATTCTGCCACAACAACGGTGGAGTTTGCAGGCATATTGGAGGTATTGATAATCATTCTTGCAGAGCCAATCGGCAATTCGCTAACCAGGGCGTTGGAAGAATTATACAACTTCACAGTGGGATTGGATGCTTCGTCAGCGATAACATCATTGTATGCTGCAAGCATATCATCTAAAGAATCAAAGTTTTTGCCAACCATGGGCCAGAAGGACATTTCCGGATAGAATAAATCGGAAGTGTCAGCCGCTGCATCAATATCGATTAAGGAACCATGTTCTAATAAGATATTGTAAGCTTCCTGGGAGGTGGTTGCATCTTTGAATCCATAGAGCAGATGGTAGGTTCTGCTGCTGGTGTTTTCCAGACGGAACGCATCAAAGTAGAACACATCAGTGAAATAGGTAAAGCTGATGGTGTGAGTACCTGCAGTTAAATTTAAGGAACAAATTTTTTCATTCAGTGTGGGATAGGTAGAATCCTTCGGCACATTGAAATGCATGGTTTCATAAGACAGATAGTTGCCGTCAACAGTGATGTCAACAGAAACGTCTTTCCATGCGGCACCTCTTAAGTACAGGTTGTATACGCCGGTATCGGGAACGGTAACGGTGTAGGTAGAGGTGGATTCGTTGGCAGCACTGATTACAGTTGCGCCGTCATAAGTAGTATTGGAAACACCGCTTGCAGAGGTGTAGCTTTCTGCTTCGGTGATAATCATATACTCAGAATCGGTAATATTCGGAGTAGGAGTGGGTGTGGGAGTGGGTTTTGCAGTGGGAACGGGAGTTGCAGTGGGCGCAGTGGTGGGAGCAACGGTAGGTTCGGGAGTTGCCACGGGAATGTCTGCCACTTTCTTCACAAACTGCATATAATCAGTGGAATCGTATCCCGCTTTGTCCAGACGACCGAAGTCGGTTTCGGAAAGCATAACGGAATAGGTTCCGATATTTTCAATTTTCAGAGTGTTGGCACCTTCCACAAAGTACAAGGGCTGGTCCTGATACATGGGACCGTTGGTCCAACCGGTCTGAGTCAGATAATAATCTGCATAATAGTCACCGCTGGTCACACGAATGGTGGTGTTGCCGCCGATGGCTTTAACCAACAGCTGCATACCATACACACCGGTATAAGGAGCGTTGAAGGTGTAGGTTGCATATTCTCCGTTTACCATGGTGAAATCAGCACCGCTTAAGTGGGTTTCATCCATGTTCACATCTCCGGTAATCGCATCCATTCCGAAACCGCCGATGTAACCGTTGAAAGCAGGTTCTGCTTTTACGTTACCAATCCATTTGGTAATTTCCTGGGGAACGGGAGTAGGAGTGGGTGCCGGAGTGGGAGTGGGGGTAGCTTCGGGAGCGCCGGTCACTTTTACAAAGGGCAGAAAATCTAAAGATTTTTCTGCGCTGGTAGCATCCAGACGACCGAAGTCGATAGAAGAAACGGTTGCATTGTAGCTGCCGTTTAATGCTAATTTAATGGTGTTGGTACCCTGTTTCAGATACATAGGCTGGTCCTGTTTACAACCGGAGCTCCAGCTCATGGAGGTGATGTTGTAGGTTGCTTCGTAACCATCTTCGGTGGTAACATACCAGTTAACGGGAGTACCGTTTGACCAATCGGTGCGAATCTGCATTGCATATACACCGGTATAAGGCATATCAACGGTGATATAAGCCCAGTCACCAGCAATCATGGTGAAAGCACCGTTGCCAGCAAAGGGAGCACCGGAGGATGCCTGATAGTCCACACCTGCAACAGCAGCGTCGCCGTTGCGGATAGCACCTTTGATATTTTCCACGGTGGAAGTGTAACCGTTTCTGTAAGCATCACCCAGATCACTGTATGCACCGGGCCAGGTTAAAGGTGCTTCAGTGGGTTCGGGAGTGGGAGAAGGAACGGGGGTGGGAGTGGGAATCTGCACAGGAGAATCCACGCTTTTTACTAAGGGTAAAAAGTCTAAAGAGGATTCTGCGCCTTGTGCGTCCAGTCGACCCATATCCAATGCATTCACAATTGCATTGTTGTTACCCATCACTTCAATTTTGATGATGTTTTTACCTTCTTTTAAATAGATGGGCTGGTCCTGATTACAACCGGAACTCCAGCTGGGGGAGTTTAAGTTGAACTGAGCCAGATAATCTTCATCAGTGGTAACGTGAATGGTGGTAGTGCCGTCGCCGCCAATCCATCCTGTGGACATCTGCAGCGCATACACACCAGTGTAGGGAGCGGTGATTTCATAATAACCCCAGTCACCCACTACCATGGTGAAGGAACCGTCTGCACCAAAGGGATTAGAGGCACTTGCCTGATAGTCAACCCCGGCAACCGATTCGGTACCGTTAGATTTAGTGAAGGTGGTTAAACCGTAGTACTCGCCCACATAGCCGTTTTTGTAAGCAGCGTCTAAAGAGCTGAACTTACCGGTCCAGGTGGGGGTTGCCGCGTAAGCGGGAATTGTCATCATACTGCACAGCATAGAAAGCAGCAGGCAGAATGATAATAGTTTTTTCAATGCGATTTTCAAGGGAAACTCCTCCTTCAAACGTAATCGTTTGTTTTTTTAGTATCGGACAAAGATTAGTAAGGTCCGATTGGATTCCGTCTTAATCAATGATGGCATCATCAGGAATGTGGAACATAGGAAGAGTACGCCAGGAGGGATAGTAATCCACATCTGCCACTCTTTCTTTGTCTTCCAGACCTGCTTCCGCCATAATTCTCTGTGCTGTCGTTTTCCAGGATGTCTGATTGATGTTGTTGGTGCCATAGCTCACACCGGAAGTATCTAAGGGGAAAGTGGAGAACCTTCTCGGGTCACCACCGTCGGTGTGGTTATAGGCTGCATAGTTGTCATTTAAGTTAACATATTTTCTTGCAAAAAGCCAATAGTCATTGGAATCTTTGGCTTGTGCCACTACGTTATCGGTCATAGAAATATAACCGGTTCCTTCGTCGAAGTAAACACCGCCGCGACGGTAGTTACCCGGGTCGATTAAGTAGTTATCATTTAAATGCATATTTTTCTGGTCGCCTAAGGTGTAAATCTGAGCACCGTCATCCAACACCTGGCAAACCTCTTCAATTTTGTTGTAGGAAACCGTGTGATTACCGGTATCACTGGGTTCATAGTACCCCCAGCCCCAACCGATACAGATACCGCTGTAGGGCAGGTATTTGATATCATTGTGATGCACATTCACAGAATCCACATAATATGCCGCAACTGCAGGCAGATTCATAAATTCCTGTGCAATTCGGCGGAACACGTTGTTGCCGATTTCAATATTCTTGCATCGTCCGCCGCCGGAATAGTTACTGTTGTGCAAGAAGTTGGAAACGGAAATGCCGCCGCCGGAAATATCATGGAAATCACAGTTGATTACTTTGGAATTGGTAACCCCTTCCACCATATACATTGCGGAAGAGCCCATATTGGCAAATTCACAACCGTCAAACACCACAGAATCTGCAAAATCCACAATAATCTGTGCATGCATCATATGCTGAGAATAACCGGTTTCGGTACCGCGACGGAGTTCGTCTGTCTGGTTAAATGCTGCACCGTAGGTAGTGGCATTATCCCAGGCACCGTGTTTGAATGAAATGTTTTTAAATTCCAGATTTTCCACACGGTTTGCGGTAGAAGCGCCCTGAATGGTCAATAAACCGTCAGTTACTGCGCAATAAGTTTCTGCAGTGGTCAAATCCTCATTAGCATAAGGATAATAATACATTTTGCGATTGGATTTATCAAAATAGAACTCGCCGGGCTCGTCTAAGAGCGCCATAGCGTTTTCCAAGTAGAAGTCTCTGCCTTCTGTGGGTTGCACCGTGGAAGTGTGACCGCTTAACAACAACGCATTGTAATACGGATAAGTTGCATTGATGTAGGCGTAGCTGGAATCGTAAGTCACGCTGTCAATGGGGAATCGTTGATTTGCCCAAGCTAAGTTGTAAACCATCTGCAGTCTGGTTTCCCCTGCCAAATCTTTGGGGAAATTGGGATAACTGGAAAGACTTACTTTTAACCCGTCTGCAATATGGTATTCATTGTTCGGATTGGTGGGGGTGATGTATTCCCCATCGTAAATGTTACTGCTTCTTGCCAGAACCGCCTGATAACCATTCACATACAGTGCTCTGGTTTCACGAGTGGTGGTGGTTGCTACCCAGTAATTCTTGCCGGAAACTTTAGACCATTTTCCGGTTAAGGGTTCCCCACCGGAAAGAACCGGTCTGTTATCCGGATCATCTCCCTGAATGATTACCTTGTAACCGTTTTGACCGCTCATAGAGGGTTCAATATTGATGGTCACATTGCTGCGGTATACACCGGGTGCCACATGGATGATAATATCCCCAGTCATCTGAGAGTTTACGGATTTCACTTTGGTCAATGCTTGTGCCAAAGTTGCCAAAGGAGCATCGGGAGAGGTTCCTGCGTTAGTGGATTTTCCTGTGGTTGCCACATAGAAATCCATATAGGTACCGGAGGAAGTGTAAGGTTTTAAGTCCTCCATATCGGTAAGTGCTAAAATTTTCAGTTCACTTCCTGCTTCCACATCAGTTAAACTGAAAGAAACAGAAGTGGAATTGCTCAGTTGAACCTGAGGAATCTGAGTCAGCTTCCCACCTTGGTAAATTGCACAAACCAAAGAAGTGTTCGTGGGAATATCTGCACAATCTACGGTAACGGTGGATTTTCCTGCAGGTAAATCGGAAACCGAAACATTGGAAGCATTTTTAATTTTGACGGTGGGATTTGCCACTTCGTCAGCCAGCACGGATTCATACAGCGCTTTTAATTCTGCAGGCGTGCTGTAATCTTTACCGACCATACCCCAGAATGCCATGGACGGACATGCTAAACTTTCAGTATCCGCTGCCACATCAACATAAATGTAGTCCCCTGCGGAAAGCAGTGCTTCATACATACCCTGGGATGTGGCGATATCTTTGATTCCGTATAGAATCTGATACTCTTTGGAATAGGTGTCTTCCAAGGTGAAGGAATCAAAATAGTAGGTATCACAGTAGAAGGTGAATCCAATGGTATGAGTTCCTTTTGTTAAGGGGAAGGTTGCCACACATTCTTCATTGTAGGAGAAGGTGGAGTTTCTGTCACTCTGGAAATGAGCGGTTTCGTAGTAATATACGGTTCCGTCCAAAGCGATGTCAAAGGAAACATCTTTCCAGGCAGCCCCCTTCATATATAAATTGTAGATAGTATCTTCTTCAACAGTTACGGTGTAAGTAACAGAAGATTCGGAAGTTGCTGTTGCCACAGAAGCACCATTGTAGGTGGTTTTGGACAGGCTTCCGGATTTATAATTTTCCCCTTCGTACACCGTTCTCATGGCTCTGTCGGAAACATCCGGGTTTACAGACGGAGGAGTGGGAGTGGGTGCCGGAGTGGGAGTGGGGGTAGCAGTCGGAGTGGGAGTAACCACAGGTTCTGCCGGCATAGAAGATACCGGTTTTACAAAACTCATATAAGACATGGAGTCATATCCTGATGCATTTAAGAAGCCATAATCCAAATCGGATAAGGTAACATCATATGCTCCGATATTTTTTAAGGTAAAGGTGTTTTCCCCTTCCGTGAAATACATGGGCTGGTCCACAAGCACACCGGACTGATTAGTCCAGCCGGTGGTGGAGAGGGGGAAATCTGCATAATAGTCGCCCGAAATCATACGGACGGTGGTTTTACCACTGATGGCATTCACCCTCAGTTGAACACCATACACCCCGGTATAGGGAGCATTAAAGGAGTAGGTTCCCCATTCACCGTTTGACATGGTGAAATTATCACCGCTGATATGACCGCTTTGTGCATAATAGTCACCGCTAAAGCTGGTTGCGGCTACTTCCCCGCTGTAACCATTAAACGCAGGCTCCTTCTTGACGTTACCAATCCAGGTGGTTACCTGAGCAGGTGTCGGGGTGGGCGTTGCAGTAGGCTTCACCGTAGGAGTAGGTGTTGCTGTAGGTGTCGCGGTCGGAGTTGCCGTAGGTTTCGCTGTGGGGGTAGGGGTCGGTGTTGCTGTGGGCTTCACCGTAGGAGTAGGCGTAGGTGCAACAGTCGGAGTCGGTGTTGCGGTAGGTTTTACTGTGGGAGTCGCGGTGGGCTTCACAGTGGGAGTAGGAGTGTTTGCCGGTGCTTTGGTAGGAGTGGGAGTGGGACAGAAGGTAGGAGTTGCTCCCTCTGCCGGCATATCTGCCACCTTTCTTACTAAGGGCAAAAGCTCCAGAGAATCACAGCCGGTTGCATCCAAACGTCCAAAATCGTAAGCACTCACGGTTACAGATGCATCACCAACATTGGTTACCACAACGGTGTTTGCGCCTTTTTTAAAGTACATGGGCTGGTCCTGCAAGTTATCATTAGAATTGGACCAACCGGCATATTCCATAAAGAATTCTGCATAATAGTCACCGGATACGGCACGGATTGCAGCAGTTCCTTCCGGTAAAGAAGAAACTTGAATCTGCATTGCATACACGCCAGTGTAGGGTGCGTTATAGGTATAGGTTGCATGGTCGCCGGGTTTCATCGTAAAGGTATCGGAGCCTATGGTACCGGAATAGTCACCGGTGAAATCGGTTGCTTTAAAATCACCATAGTAGCCGTTGTAGCCGGTTTCCCATCTGGCATTTCCCCACCAGGTGATTCCTTCCTCTTCTTCGTAGTCAGCTTCAGTATTTGGCCCCACAGAGGAAGATAAAATCAGTTCACGGTAGTTGAAGTAATTGCCGTTATTCTGAATGATAATTTCATTCACGCCCTGATGTAAGGGGAAGGAACACAAATCGGTTAATTCGGTAAAATTCAGTACATCGGAAGTGGACGGCAGGGTTACGTTATATTTGGTGCCGTTTACGGTAACGGTAACGGAAGTTGTGGCAGAAGTTCCGGCATCCAGTGCTAAGGTGTAGGTGCCAGCTTCTTCCACATTCACGCGATAGGTCAGCCATTCGCCTTTCAGCATTTCCACAAAAGTACCATAGTTTCCGCTGTATACTTCCACGGGGTAGTATTTTGTTAAGTACGTGGGATTGTCAAATCCATTGGGAGAATTGTCTTTATATTCCCCTACTGTTAAGCTGAAATCGGTTGCAAGGATATGAATTTCGGTGTAAGCATACACGGTTAGTCCCGCAAGCATACTACACAACATTGCAATTACAAGAATTGCAGACAACAATTTTTTCATAAATTCAAATGCCCTTTCTTTGGGTATTTTTGATTTCTGTACTGTTTTCTCTTGATGTCGCAATTCTACAGAGGAAACGTCCTCTAAATGATTATTATAAAAACTTCAGAGAATTTTTCCTCAATAGAGTTGTGTTTTGGCAGGTTTTTATGGAAAAATTTACCCACCTCTTAACATTCGGGTCGGCAGGAGCATAGCACTCCTGCCGAGTCCCTTTTGTTTGTGTTGTTTTTGATTAGCGAAGAAAATCAGTCCATTGAAGGCAGATTTTCAAGCCGCCACTTCTTAGAATACGGTGAAGAAAATCAAACTATATTTTGCAAACCGAACCCGCAGGGGTCATCTGAAAGCGTACCGCGTGTACGCCGAGCGATGAGGTTTGCAACAATAGGGGCAGATTTTCAAGCCGTCACTTCTTAGAATACGGGTTTTAAGCCATCAATACTATCCCATACGAATACTTTGATTACGTCGCCGTCTTCGGGAACATAGTCATATAAAGTAGCTTCAACAGGTACATAAGCACCAATAGCTTCTGCATAGTCTAAGTAGCCTTCGCCCATCATGTAGAGCTGACCGTTTTCTAAGTAAACTGCAACCAGTACGGTAGTGCCGATTTCGTTCCAGTCACCAACCTGAACGGTGTATACTAAGGAACCGGTACCATCGTCTGCAACAGTGATCATATCTTTTGCAAAGTTGTATGCAGTTTTGATATCGTCATAGGTTTCGTATTCACCGGATTCCAGCATTGCTTTGTTTAATAATGCGTTGTATGCATATTCAGGATAGATGAAGTCGGTTTCGGGAGTAACGGTGATGTCGGAAGTTAATACATCTTCGAATTCTGCTAAAGCATCTGCGATGTCTTCAGTGGTTTCTGCAGACTGCATTGCTGCTAAGAATAAGTCCTGACGAGTCAGGGTGGTGAATTCAAAGCTGTGAACGTGAGTCATCATCAGGGGATTGGATCCAGCATCGTTGTTTTCGGTCAGTTGGAAAGTCATAGTGTAATCACCAGCCGGTAAGAATACCTTATCGGGAGTGATGGTTACAGAAGCAGCTTCATTTTCGTTACCGAAGTAAGGCAATTCACCGTCTACCAATACGATTTCTGCATTCACTCCATCGTTCATAGTGATTTTAACAGTAGGAGTCAGCGGAACGGTAGCGGTCATAACCAGACCATAGTAATCATCTGCAGGAATGTTGATAGCATACTGATAGCTTAAAGTGTTTGCAGAAGCATCATCAATGTTTGCAACGTGAATACCATAGTAGTTATTTCTTACGGTGTATTTTTCGATTGCACTTAAATCTTCAGGAGCACCAACGTAGTTATGTGCCTGAACAAACGCAGAGGGAAGCAGTGCAGAAGTATCTTCTACGTAAGAGAATGCAATTTTCTGTAAGTACATCCAACCGCCGCCTAAGTTCTGAACCCAAACGGAGTTTACACCTTCTTCTAAATAAACGGTGCCGCCTTGGATGGTTCTGTAGTTATCGGGGCTTTCAGGATGTGCAACCTTTGCAACAGAATCTTTGGTTTCTACTGCGATGGTAGCTTCGCCGCCATAAACAGCTGCAGTGGTGTATACATCATAGAAACCTGCAACTTTTGCTTCTACTTCAAATCTCTGCCAGCAGCCGGATAATAACTGACAGCCGATGGAATTGCCGATAACAGGAGTTTCACTTGCATAGGAGAAGAAATCATAGCCTTTGCCACCTGCGGTTAAGGTATCGGTGTAAGGATTGATTACTAAGTCAGAGGGAGGAGTTTTGGTTAAGTCATCCATAGTGATGGTTGCTTTTTCTTCCTCGCTTAACAGTTTGAATTCTAAGTTCCACAGAACGTGGTGAGTGCCACCTGCGGTAACAGAAACTTTGTTTACGCCTTCTTTTAAGTATACATACTGATATTCGCCGTTTTCGTCAGTTGCTCTCCAAGCACCAAAGTCATCAGCAGAAGAGGTAGCCAACTGTGCACGGTATCCTTCGTCACCGTCGGTGTCAACGGTAATAATGGGGCCTTCATTGGAAGTACCACCGATTTTTGCCTGTACTCTGTAGATACCGGGGAATGCACATCTTACATCATAGGTCATGGAAGAACCAGCATACTGAACAACTGCTTCGTATGCACCATACTGATAGAAACCGTCTTCATTGGTTCTGTCGGTGTATACTCTGGGAGTTAAGTCAATGGGTGCTTCAGGAGCATCGTTTACGTTTTTATTCTGATCTAAATAGTCTTCAGGATTGTTTAACTGATAGAAGGTTGCGTTTACAAATTCGGTATCACCGGTAGCTTTGATTACGTTATCGCCTTCTGCTAAATAGATATAAGCAGGAGTGAAATCGGAGAAATCAAAGGTTACATAGTCTAATGCTTCGGTGGTTAAGGTTAAAGTGTTGCCGTCTGCTACATCAGCGTATACTAAGTACATGCCTGCTGCAGGAGCGGTTACAGTGTAATTTACCCAAACATCATCTAAATCGATACCGTTTTCGGTATAGGGGATGGGCATAATGTATTCATTGTAGTTTAAAGCGCCGATGCTGCCATCGTAGCCGTTAAAGCCTGCGAATTCGTCAACCATACCGTCCCAGCCTTCAGGATCAACTCCTGCAGGATTTTCAGCAGTGCCAACGTATTCTAATAAGCTCATAGAATCGGTGATTTTACCGAAGTCATTATTTTCGTAGGTTGCACCGTAGTTACCAACGTTAGAAATGGTGATTTCGTTTGCACCTGCCTGCAGGTAAATCAAATCGTCACCTTTGAAGGTCTTGGCATTGGACCAGGTGGGAACCCAAGTTCCGATGTTGGGAATGTTGTGCTGAGAATAGTAAGCCACACCGTTAACGATATTTTCCATCTGTAAGGTGGTTGCACCTTCTGCAGCGGCTGCTTTTACCTGTGCACCGTAAACACCTTCTTCTGCAACAGTTACAGTGTAGGTTACAGCAGCACCGGGTGCTAAATAAACAGCACTTGCCTGACCTTTGTTGGGGATAGAGGTAGAACCTTCGGTTCCCCAGTCAGTACCGAATAATTCAGTACCTTCGTCGGAAGACATATTGGGCATGAATGCATCAACGTAGAGTGCATCTGCATCAAAGTTTACGTCGGGATGATTTTCAACCACGCCGTCCCATCCTTCGGGGAAGTAGGGCTTAGCAGTCGGTTCGGGAGTCGGTTCAGGAGTCGGTTCAGGAGTGGGAACTACTAAATCGTCTGCTAATTTTACTAAGGGTAAAAAGTCTAAGGATTTTTCTGCGCTGGTTGCATTTAATGCACCAAAGTCGATGGAAGAAATACCACCGTTGTTGTCACCAACCAGCTGGTATTTCAGCACGTTGATACCTTCTTTTAAGTACATGGGCTGGTCCTGTTTACAACCGGAAGACCAGCTGGTGCTGGTGATTTTATATTCTGCTGCGTAGCCTTCGTCACTGGTTACATGCATTACGAAGGGGAAACCGGAAGTCCATTCGGTTTTCAGCTGCATTGCATATACGCCGGTATAAGGCATATCAACAACGATGTACGCCCAGTCACCTGTTACCATGTTGAACTGGCCGCCTGCACCCCAGGGGTCGGAAGAGGATGCCTGATAGTCAACGCCTGCTTCAGCAGCGTCGCCATTGCGGAAAGCACCTTTGATGCTGTCTACGGTAGAAACGTAAGTACCGTTCTGGTACTCGGAACCCAGGTCCTTGAATGCGCCAGGCCAAGCGGGAGCTGCAGAAACGTTTGTGATGCTTACCATACTGAGTAACATACAGATGGTTAAGCAAATGCTAATAAGTTTTTTCATAAGTTTGATGTCCTTTCTTTTTTTGCTTGTTTTATGTGTTATCCACAAAAATAGTAGGAGACATCGTAAAGGATGTGTAAACCTTCGTTGCGAGGCTTCCATGCCTCCGATAAGCTCAGAGGCAGGAGAGCCATTTCATTCTTACGATAGTCCTAATTTTTTAGAAACTATAATTTATACACCGGTGAAACGGTATAAAACTGCGGTTGCTTCTGCTCTGGTTAAGGTGCCTGCGGGCTGGAAGGAACCATCTTCATAGCCTTCGATTAATCCCAGCTCGATTGCGCCGAATACTGCATTTTTGTACTGGCCGTTGATAGCCGCTTCATCGGTGCAGTATCCTTTATCAACCACGATAGAATAGTTGCCGCGTTTTGCTTTGTATGCCTTCATAACGATATCGGTGAAACGTTCTCTGGATACGGGAGCATCGGGTTCGTTAACGGAAGTTAACATACCCAGTTCTGCAGCCTGAGCTTTCCAATCGGTATCGTCGGAAGTGTTGTTTAAGGTTCTTAAGGTAATCATACAAGCCTGATGTAAGGTTACTGCATCATTGGGTCCGAAGGTGAGTTCGTTGTAGCCTTTGATAAAGCCTGCATCAACCATGGACAGAATGGTGTAGTATGCCCAGTGACCGTCGATATCCTGGAATCCTTCGATATAACGGTCTAACAGAGTTGCCTGGTCAATGATTTTACCTTCATCGTAGTTGGGGTCATCTTTTAATACTTTACCACTGTCTAATTTGAAGCCACCAACCATGGAGTCGTTACCACGAACTTCAACTTTGATGGTGTGTTTGCCTTTGGTTAAGTAAACGGTACCAACCTCGTATTCGGATAATGCCCAGGAGCCACGTTTAATCAAGAAGTCCTGAACGAATACTTCGTCGTCAATGTAGATACCCTGGGTACATTCAGCACCGCCGGTCCAACCGTCGGATGCACGGATGAACAGCTTGTAGTTGCCTTCTTCTTTTACGTCCACATTGAAGGATACCCATTCACCGGGATGAGTGTCACCTAAGTGACCGCCTGCATATACGGTGGGTTTTGCATGGGTGATTTCGTTAAAGTCGTCGTATTCTTCTGCCAATACCCAACGGTCGGTATCCAGCACTTCGCCGGCGTTGTACAGATTGTCTGCATAACGGTCGAATGCTAATACTCTCCATTTGGGGTATTCCACTTTTTTCAGTAAGTGTTTGTACTGGGGTTCCAGGCCTGCTTCAGCCATAATCTGCTGAGCTTCTGCGGGCCAGTTACCGTCTAATACTTTAACGGTGTTGATTTCTTCGTTCTGGAATACGTCATCGCCGATGATACCATATTCTGCGGAGAAACCACTGTCGGGGTTATCAATGTAGTTATTGATCGCTTTGTTCCATCTTAACAGAGCGCCTGCACGGAAGTACAGGGGGCTTTCTGCTCTCTGAATTACGTTACCTTCAACATGCAGGTATGCAGAACACTGGTCAAGATAGATACCACCACGCCAGTCACCTGCTTTTACCAGGTGGTTGTAGTTAATGGTGGTGTCGGGCATCCAACCTAAGGTGTAGATGTGCGCACCGTCATGGTTACGGGAGGTTACGTTTTCAACATAGTTGCGGTCGACATGGATGTTTCTAACTTCTGCCGGTCTCCATACACCCCAACCCCAACCAAGAGAAACACCGGAGTAAGGAACGTCTCTTACGTCGTTGTGTTCAAAGGTGGTATCAGCGATGTAGTAAATTGCTACTGCAGCAGAACCACACTGTTCGTAAGCTGCACGATGGAATACGTTGTTTGCGATATAGATGTTGTCACATCTTTCTTCATCGTCAGGTAATACTTCTTTATGGCTATGGTCACCTGCTACTAAAGCGGTGGATGCAATATCACGGAATACGTTACCGATAACGTTGGTATAATGCACACCGTTGTCCAGGTTCAAGCCGTTTGCGCCTAAGCAGGAGAATTCACAGTTTTTCACGTTGATGTATTCTGCAAAGTTAATGGTAACACTTGCTTCTTTCATCAGCTCTTTGTACCAAACTGCATCATCGGTGCTTGCAACAATCAATTCGTCGGTCTGGTTTTCAACCACACCTTCGTCAGACATTTTGTTGTAAGCAGCGTATTTGAAGGTTAAGTTATTAAACTCAACATTTGCCACTTTAGACTGCATGGTGCTGCCCTTCATGGTCAGAAGACCTTCGGTAGTGGGTGCCCATACATCAGCGGTGGTCATATCTTCCTGATCATAGGGATAGTAGTAGATTTTCTTGGTTACTTTGTTATAATAGAACTCACCGGGTTCATCCAGCAATTCGAAAGCATTTTCAATGGTGAACACATCGGAGGGGTCAATCTGTAAATGGGATGCTACCAGAGTAGTTGCAGTTGCCCATACAGGCTGCTGCATTTTGAAGGTAACATTTTTACCATCATTCACAATGGAATCTACCGGAATTCTCTGAGTAGTCCACAGAACGGGGAATACCAGCATAACGTCTTCCGGATTGGTAAATTCTTTGGGGAAGTTGGTAACAGAAATAACTACACCGTCGGAGTTATATTTACTACCGTCGATTTTATATAAGCTGTTCATCGCATACTGATAACGGCTTCTTGCCTGCACTGCAGGGAATTCGTTAATGTACAGATGTCTTACATATTCGGTGCCCAGATGGCTTGCATCAGCAACCCAGATGGGGGAATCAGCCTGTTTTTCCCAACCGGTAACCTGTTTACCACCGTTGAACACGGGGGGATTTAACAGCTCATCACCTTTGTAGATAACTTTGTAACCGTTACGGCCGCTGATTTTTTCGTCCATATTCATTCTTTCGGTGATGGGATAGTTACCACCTGCAAAATGAACCACGATATCGCCGGTCATATCAGCATTGAATTTTGCAACTTCTTCGTTGGCTCTCTGCCAGGTTGCAAAGGGTGCTGCTTTAGAACCGTCGTTTTCATCGCTTCCGTTGGGAGCAACATAAATGTCTTTATAAACATTTGCAAGAAGTTTTACTTCTTCGGTAGTTTCTTCCTGGGGCTGTTGGAAATCTTCCAGTTTATAGCTTTCGGTATCGGTTTCGATAAAGTTGATGTAGTCGATGGTTGCGCTCTTTTCATGACAAGCTACTTTCAGTTTGTGTTCACCCTTCGGCAGCCAAACAGTTGCAGCTTCGTAAGTGTCACGATAATTGGTTGCACCAAAATCAGCTACTGCAAGCTCAACATCGTCCACATAAGCAGTAAGGGTACTGTTTTTGGTGGCATTGAACTGCAGGGAATACGCACCTGCATTTTCTACCTGGAAGGTATAGGTCAGATATTCTTTGGGTTTTAAGTTTACAGTAGTTCTGATAAGCTCTTCCCACTCACCGTCTTCGTTCTGTTCTTCGAACTCGTCGCTGCTGATATCCATGGTAGCTTTTTTTCTGTATGCAGAGTCGTTACCATTGTTTTCACCGTCTAAAGTGTAATAGTTATCCACGTCAAAGTCTTCTGCTTCGATTCTGGTGGGCAGATAGTGGAAACGGTATGCACCTTCGGTGGGAGCTAAGTCAATATTGTTTTTCTGACCCATATATTCAAAGGTCAGTTCGTAAATGTTAGCACCTGCGCCTTTATGTTCCACAGTGATTACGTGCTTACCTGCAGTTAAATCAACAGTAGCAATTCTGGCACTCCAGAAGTTGGTCCAGTTACCGCTTCCAGGAACGGTGCCTTCCCCTGCTACAACGCCGTCAACACTGACAACGAAGTCGGGAGAATACATCGCAGCTGCACTTGCGTATACATCGTAGGTACCTGCTTTGGTAACATTTACGGTGTACTGATACCACATGGGAGGCATAGAACCCATATGGAGCAAGGGGCTGGTGTAAAAGTTTAAGGTAGCATCATCACGGTAATGAACCGCCCATGCTTCCGGCTGACCATTCATTCTTGAGTGGCCCACGCCGGGACCACCCAAGTCGAAGTCTGCAAAATTGATTTTGCCCGGAAGATTATGCTCTTTGAAGGGAGTTGCTTCTGCCGCATCTGCAACGATTGCCATGCCAAACAGCATCAGAACCGCCAGAAACAGGCATAAAGTTTTTTTCATTAACTTCATATATTCTTCCTCTTATTTTTTATTGTGTAACTATGTCGCATTTGCTGATGAATCAGCTTGTAACCTAGGATTCTGGTATGCTTTCAAAAATTAGTCCAGCATTCCTAAGTCTTCCATGTAGGGAACTGCTGCTGCGGTACAAGCATCTTCAAATGCCTGAATGTCAACAATGCCTTCGATGGTTGCTTCCAGTTCGCTCCATCTAGCTTCGAATTCGCCGGGTTTTGCACCGATAGCGATACGAGCTTTTGCTTCCCACTGTTCTCTGGTAGACCAGAATTCAACAACTTCCGGAATATCAGCGTAGATAGAAGACCAAATCTGAGTGGGCGGATATGCAACAACGTTTTTAACGTGTTCACTTTCAGGCGGGAATCTGAAGCCACCGTCGCCGGTTTCAGAATAGAAGTAAGCTCTGTTTACGATTAAGGGGTTGTAGTTGGTAACCTGCAGCGGATATACCGGGAATCCGGAACCGGAGGTGTCACCAAAACCTAAGGTTTCGCTATCTGCTAATGCAGTGTCATCGCCTTCTAAGAAATATTTGTTGTATCTGTCGTCGTTGAATTTTCTTAAGGTTCTGCCGGTTTCTGCATCGGTTTCTTCATGCCAGATGTCAGCAGACATATCCTGGGGACCCCAAGAAGCGATTTCTTCCCATTCGTTGGTGTACTGTTCGTCGATCCAGTTTAAGTACTGATAAACATCAGCTTCGGTCATGGTGGTGGTCAAAGCTAAAGAGTTCATCCACAGGGTTTTTTCGGTGAATGCAGGATATCTGGAATCGTTGGGAATCTGCATGATTAAGGGACGATATTTGAAGGTTTTGCCCATTTCTTCTAACTGTTTGTTTAAGTTACCAACCTGGTTAAAGCTGTTAACAGCAGCAATTGCATACTGACCGTTCATAACTTTTTCCTGGTATAAGTTGGTGGGCTGTGCTAAGGATTCGGATTCGATAACTTCGTCGTTTAACATCTGGTTCTGCAGTCTTGCAGATTCTTTTACGATGTCAGACAGTAAGAATAATTCGTAACGTTTGGTTTCGTAGTTGATGGTACCGGAATAACAATGGTTTTTGTAACCCATTAATTCGGAACCGAACTGAGTTAATGCTAACCAGTTGTCGCCACCGTTGTAACCGAAAGGATATACGGTTTTGTCACCTTCTTTGTAGCCTTTTTCCTGGATTGCATACATAAAGTCTACTAATTCTTCGGTGGAGTAAATCGGAACATCCAGCATGATGTCGCCTAAGGGAGCATTCTTTTCTTCCAGAATTGCTGCCAGTTCATCATAGGTTTTTGCTTCGGGGAAGAAGTCTCTTAAAATATCGTCACGAACGTATAAGCACTGGGTGGATAAGAAGGTAACGTCGGTTTCGTATTTTAACTGAGTTTCTCTGATGTACTGAATATCTTCTTCGGTGTATGCGGTGAAGTCGGGAGCGGTGTATTCCACGCCGTCATAGGTCATTTTACCGGTGAAGGGTTCATCATAGCTTACATGAATGTTGTAAGGAATACCGGTGATGTAGGTTTCGCCGTCTCTGGTTACGGTGAATGCATCCCAACATTCAGCGGGGGTTCTTGCCCACAGGTTGGGAGCAACTTTCTGAATCATTTCAGGATCTAAGTGATACAGAACGTTCATTTCGTCTAATTTGTTGAAGTGTGCAGGACCCTGGAAAGCGCCACAGAACACAACGTCGGGCATGTTTTTACCGGTTACCAGTCTGGTCAGCTTCGCATCCCAGGAACCGTTGTCATTACCGTAAATGTTTTTGTAAACAACGTTGGTTTTTGCTTCCAGCCAGTCTGCAGTCAGGTCAGTGTAGCCAAGGTCAACGCCCATAGCGAAGTCTGTACCCTGAGTGTTCCAGCCGATGATTTCGAGGACTCTTTCGGGAACGATGTAGTTGCCGTTTTCGTCAAACTCAACAGTTGCAGCCTGTCTCTGTTTGCTTGTTCCGCAAGCTGCCAGAGAAAGTGCCATGGTTACTACCATAAGTAACGCAAGAATTCTTTTCATGGTTTTCATAATGTTTTCTCCTTTTTTATATGTATTTTATTTTTACAAAATAAATGAGGGAAATTTGCCCTATATAATATATAATAGTATAGAGCGTTTTCGGATTAACCTTTTACTGCACCGATATTGATACCTTTGATGAAGTATTTCTGCAGGAAGGGATATACCATCAGAATCGGTAAGGTTGTGATAATTAAGGTTGCTGCTTTTACGGTATCACCGGTAACTGTAGGTACAACCTGGTTTTTACTCATAGCAGCCTGCATGGACATCTGATTTGCGGTTTCTGCTTCTTTTACCAGACGCATCATTAAATACTGTAAGGTATGTAATTCAGGGTCGGTAACATAAATCAGAGTGGAGGTCCAGTCGTTCCATGCACCAACGGAAAGCCATAACGCTACGCAGGCAACAACCGGTAAGGTCATGGGGAAGATGATGCGGAACATAATGATTAAGTCGTTTGCACCGTCAATCTTCGCGCTTTCTTCCATTTCGGGAGGCAGCTCCTGAAGATAGGAACGGATGATGATCATATTGTAGAAACCGAACAAGCCGGGAAGAATATATACCCAGAAATTGTCCAGTAATCCCATATTACTGATGTTGATATAAGAGGGGATAGTACCAACGGGGATGTATCCGGGTAACATCAGGAATAAGGTTAAGAATTTTCTGTAAGGTAAACCTTTTCTGGTCAGACCGTATGCAGCTGCATAAGTTACCAGCAAGGCTAAAGTGGTTGAACAAAGAACTCTCAGCACAGAAACTTTCGCTGCCTGCAAGAACTGAGGGTTAGAAAATACTGTGGTGTAGTTTTCCCAGGTAAACTTTCTGGGGAAGATGGTGATGCCACCTGCAATTGCGTCTCTACCGTCATTTAAAGAAATCGCTAACTGATTCAAGTACGGGTAAACAGAGATGATGCAGACGAGCACCATAAAAATGGTGTTGAAAACGCCAAACGTTTTTTCTCCTAAACTTCTTTTCATGGTTATCGATACTCCTCCTTACCAAATACTCTGATCGGTTACTTTCTTAGAAATCCAGTTTGCAAGGGTTACCAGGATTAAGCTAACCACACCCTGGAATAAACCGAATGCTGTGGTTGCAGAATAGTCACCGCCCATAATACCACGACGATATACGATAGTACCGATTACTTCGTTGTCCAACTGAGTAAATGCGTTCTGCATACCGAATACCTGTTCGAAGTTTACGTTTACCAAACCGCCCAGAGACATAATCAGAATGATTACCATAGTGGGCTTAATGCTGGGAAGCGTAATGTGCCAGATCTGTTTCCACTTGCCGCAACCGTCAATACTTGCTGCTTCATAAAGACCGGGGTCAATACCGGTAATCGCTGCAAGGAATACAACGGAGGAATAACCAACATTCTTCCACAAGTGAGAAGTGAACATGATGGTTAAGAAGTATTCAGACTTCATTAAGGGGTTGGTGGGCACCCAATCCTGAACCAAAGTTCCCATCAACTGGTTGAAGGGACCTTCTTTTGCCAGGAAGGTGTATAACAAACCGATTACGGAAATCCAGGATAAGAAGTGGGGGAAGTATGCGATGGTCTGCGAAACTTTTTTGAACCACTTGCTTCTGATTTCGTTGAACATTAAGGCTAAGATAATCGGGAAGGGATAGCCTCCGAATAAGATAACCAAACCGAATACCACGGTATTCTTTACTGCTTTGAGCATTTCAGGATCTCTAAAGATATTGAGGAAGTGCTCGAAACCGTAGTTGGCTGCCCAGGGAGATCCTAAGATACCGTCTACGGGGTGGAAATTCTTAAATGCCATAATGATACCATACATCGGCATATACGAGAAGACAATCGTCGCAATAACTGCCGGCAGGATCATTAAGTACGCTCCGCTGAATTTCCAGAGATTGAAGAAGAAACCTTTTTTCTTCTTTTTCACCGGTGCCACAGGCGCCGGTGCAACAACTTCTGCAGCCATTTCTTCCGGAATTGCTTCGGGAGAAATTACCTGTTCCAGAACCTGTTCGTTTTCCTGTTCCATTACTTTTTTCATTTTTCTCTCATTCCACCTTACTTTAATGATTTTTTGCGTTTTGGAACACGCGGATTCTTCCGCACTTCAATTTTCGAACCTCCTACCCCCAAACGATTTTCCAAAGACGACAAAATGGACAAAGCTCACCCTTTTTTATAGGGATTGACATTGTCCTGCCCGACGGTGTTGTCACCTCAGAAAACACTGCTTGGGAATCGGTTCGTTCAGAAATTGTAGTTTTTGGTCGAACCCAAGTAACTTATTTTGTCTATATTATACAAAAAAAAAGTGATTTTGGGAACCCATAATCTGCTTTTTTTATATTCTAAAATCTGCTTTTTTTAGTGATATTCTATGTTTTTGGCATATTTTGGGTACAAAATCCGCTAAATTGCTCTTTTTTGTAAAATTTTGGAAGGATTTGATGTACATAATACCGTTTTTTTTTGCCAAAGTGTTCATCAAAAGCAGGAAAAGCAAATTTTCAAAAAACAAAAGCAGATTTTCAGGGTAGATAAAAAGCGAATTTTAGGTTTACAAAATTTGTAATATAAATTATACTAAATTTGACGTTGTATTTTCACTTATAAAAGGCTGTTTGATGATAAAAAACCGAAAGGACGAAAAAAGATGGCAAATTACGAATTAAAACTGAAACAGGTTTCCTCACTGGAAAAAGTGTTTTTTGACAAAGAACCCACTCACGATGCTCTTCGTGGCGGTTCCGCTTTAAAAGGCGAAGAATATTCTTATCAGGTTGCTTTTACCAAAGTGTTCAAGTTAGACTGGTGGGCAGGAAGAAGCGATCTGAAGGTTAGCGTCAATTCCGAATTGGCTCCTTATGTTTCTGTAAGAAAAGTAAGAAATGTTCCGGTAGAACTGGCTGCCTTTCCACCCAAAAACGATGCCGGTTATCATTCCTTGAATTCCGGAATGTATCCCGACCCGTTGATGCCTATTGATGAACAGAATCCCATCTATGCAGTTTGCCATAAATGGAATGCCGTTTGGGTAAGCGTGCGTGTTCCGGAAGATTGCAAACCCGGCGTGTATCCCATTGAAATTGTGTTTGAAGGCACCGATCCCGAAGACGATTACAAAACTTCCTCTGTTTTTGAATTGGAAGTAATTGATATGAAACTTCCCAAACAGGAAATGATTTTCACCCAGTGGTTCCACTGCGACTGTATCGCTGATTTGCACAATTGTGAAATTTTCTCCGACAAGCATTGGGAAATGATTGAAAAATACATCCGTGTGGCTGTGGATAACGGCATCAACATGCTCTTAACCCCCCTCTTCACTCCCCCGCTTGACACCGCATACTTAGCGGAAAGAAAAACCGTTCAGTTGGTAGACTGTTTCTGTGACAACGGCAAATATTCTTTCAAATTTGACAAGCTGGACAAATGGATCGACATCTGCCTGAAAAACGGCGTGCAATATTTTGAAATGAGCCACCTGTTTACCCAGTGGGGCGCTGTGCACACACCCAAAATCGTGGTGGTTGCAGATGGTAAGGAAGAAAAACGTTTCGGTTGGCATATGGAAGCAAAAACCCCGGAATATAAAGAGTTTATTGACGCAATGATGCCTGAGCTGATTGCCTTCTTAAAAGCAAAAGGTGTGCAGGACAAAGTGTACTTCCACGTTTCCGACGAACCCTTCTTAAGCTTAGGTCACTTAGAAACGTATAAATATGCAAAAGAGCTGATCGCACCCTACACCGAAGGATTCAAGATGCTGGATGCTCTTTCCGACATTGATTTTTACAAGGAAGGTCTGATTAACACCCCTGTTCCTGCCAGCGACCATATTGAAAAATTCTTAGCTGAAGACATCGAAAACCGTTGGGTTTACTACTGTTCCGCTCAGGCAAAAGACGTGTCCAACCGTTTCTTATCTCAGCCTTCTCCCCGAAACAGAATTATGGGAACCCAGATGTTTAAATTTGACTGTGTTGGGTTCTTGCATTGGGGCTTCAACTATTTCTACTCTATCTTGTCCAAAGGCGTAATCAACCCCTTTGAAACCGTGGATTCCGGCGCGGCATTCCCCGCAGGAGACGCTTTCAGCGTGTATCCCTATGGTGACGAAGTGGTGGAAAGTATCCGTTTGAAAGTGTTTAAAGACGGTATTCAGGACTACACTGCAATGCATCTTTTAGCAAGCTACAAAGGCAAAGACTATGTGGTAAACTTAATTGAAGAAATTGCAGGTCAGACCATCACTTTCGACAGTTTCCCCTACTTTGGCGATTACATTCTTCACTATCGTGAAAGAATCAATCAGGAACTGAAACAGTTTATCTAAATCTATAAGAAAACCGCTGCCGACCCTTAGAACCATATGCAAAAAACAAGAGCGGCGTGAGGTGTCTGTATGTATAAAATATTACTTGTAGATGACAACTATGTTCATCTGCAGAGTTTGCTCAGCTATATTGAGCCGGAAGAATTTAATATCAGTGGCATCAAAATTTCCCAAAGCGGATATGAAGCACTGGAAATCTGCAAGGAATTCAAGCCCGATGTGGTGATTACCGATATTTCCATGCCGGAACTGGACGGAATGGAACTGACGAAACAAATCCGCAAAATGGGTCTGGATCCTCAGTTTATCTATATCAGTTGCTACGACGATGTGGAATATTTCAAGCACGCCATCGACAATGAGGTGCTGGCGTATCTGATGAAACCCATCATTCCGGAAGAGTTGAAAAATGCCATCAGAAAAGCCACCAAACGGGCGGCAAAAAATTCTGAAACTGCCAACAGTCTGCAATTAGGGCGGGAAAACTATGTGTTTCGTCTGCTCTCTGTGGACACGGTGGAAGCTTCTCATCTGTACGAAGCTGCACCTGCTCTTCTGATGCAGAATTTCAAGTATTTTGTTTTGGTAAAAGCCAGATTTATAGAAGCTCAGGAAGATATTTTCTCCACCTATCAGGATCTGAAGGAATTCCCGGAAGCTGTTGCGCACGACATCAGCTCCGTGGTGCTTCCCGACGGAGGAGATTCTATGCTCGTGCTCTTTATGAGCGAGAAAAACGAAGGACTTCAGGACATCCTCCGCAGCGTGATGTGTAACAAAATCAAAGATATTTTTGACCGCTATGCCGTTACCGTAAAAGCAGGTGCATCCGACACCGGAAGCAATCTGTTTGAGCTGAAATCTCTGGAAAAACAGGCGGATTCCGCTTTGAAAACCAATCTGGAACTGATTCGTTCGGACTATATTGCATATTCCGACATCTCGGTGAAAAATGTTTCGTTTAACTTTATTGCCTACAACGAATCCGTTTCCAATCTGGTGCGTGCCGATGTGACGCCCACCGAAATCAGTCAGTTTATCAGAAGCTTCAATTTTTCCGAACCCGAATACGACGAAACCCTGCTCAAGGAGCTGTATTTGTCCACCGTTTCGTCCATTCAGTCGGTGTTACTCAAAAACGGCATTGATATTGCTCAGATTGTGGGAAGAACAGACCTTTCTTACCATAAAATCAACCGTTTTTCCGATCCGGAGCATTTTCTCATCTGGCTCAGAAATATCTTAACGCTAACCGGAGAATATTTAAAGAATTACAAAGGAAAATCCCAGTTTGCACTGGTGCAGAAAACCATCAACTATATTCACAAGAATTTCTCCACCATTTCTTCCATCGAGGAAATCGCATCCCAACTGTTTGTGAGCTATTCTCACTTAAGAAATGTGTTTAAAAAAGAGCTTGGCATCACCATTTACGACTATCTGCTTTCCGTTCGTATGGAGGAGGCAAAAAAACTGCTTTCCACCAGCAAAATGAATCTGACCCAGATTGCCTACAAGGTGGGCTACAGCGACTACGATTATTTTAAAACCGTGTTTGCAAAATACAACGGTATCACTCCCAGGGAGTATCAGCAGGCAAACCAGAAAACTCCCGAAAACTGAGGTAATAATCTATGAAAAAACCGATACGCAAAAGTTTACTGGAACAAATTTTACACGGTAACATCCGCGTTATCGGTTTTTTTGTGGTGCTTGCCTGGCTTTTTGTGATGATTACCATGGCAAACAATACCTATTATTCTCGACTTACGCAACTTCAGGATGGCCTGCACCTCTACACCGACACCGTAAAAGAATCCCTTCAGCAAGCCGTGGTTCATTCGGAACATATTGTGCAATCATCCTACATCAACACCGCCTTGAAACGCACAGACTATTCCACCACGGAAATACTGGAAATGCTGGAATATTCCGATGAAATTATGGTTGCTTCTTCCGGGATTCAGAACAGTCCGAAAATTTTCACGCCAAACGAGTCTCTTTACGAGTCCCGTTGGTATTCCCATATCTCCAATTTGCCGGAATATGACGAAATTTTCCTGGAATTTGAAGCAGAAAAAACAGATATTGTTTTCGGCAAAAACCTGGAACCAATGAACGTGGATATGACCCGTATCACCCTGTACCGAAGGATGCCCAGAAACCCCGGAAACGTTTTGCGCTACCAGATTATGTTGCAAAATTCAACGGTTTCGGATATTCCTGTGGAAATTGTGTTTTCGTCTGACCAGAGGGTGCAGGACACTGCAACTTATTTGTCTACCACGGTGAACGATAAGCTTTCCTGTTTGATCAGAATTCCCAAAGGCGAACTGCTGCAAGAATGTGCGTGGTTTTTTATGGGAGGAATTGTCATCCTTCTGGCGTTGTTTGTGTTGATTATTCTCATTTCCAAGAACACCTCCCACAGTGCAATGAGGGAAATCAATCAGTTTATGGAACAGCTTGACGGTGAAGATTTGCTCTATGACAGCGAATTTTTCCGCACGCAATACGATGCCCACGAGTTGAACACCATCAAACAAACCCTCAATAAACTGGCAATGGAGCTCAAAGAATACCACGATGCCGTGAAAAATGCAGAGCTGGAAAACAAGCATCTGGAAATGGAACGTCTGTCTATGCAGTTAGACCCCCACATGCTTTATAACTCCCTGGCAGCCATCCGTCTGGATGCCTACCGCATCAAGAACGAAAAAATCCTTAGCCTGGTGGATAATATGGCTCTTTATTATCGGGAAATTTTAAAGAAAGACCGCAAATTCATCACCGTTTTAGATGAGATGGAAACCATTCGGAAATACTTGTTTATCAACGAACTTTCCCACGAAAAGAAGTATCCGCTGACCACCGAAATTGAACCTCACCTTTTAAACTTCCCCATTCCGCCGCAGATGTTTCACACCTTCGTGGAAAACTCAGTGGTGCACGGTCTTTCGGGTGCAAAACAAGACTGCGAAATCAAAATCACCATGAAAGAGAAAGACGGGTTTGTCATCACCGAAATTTATGACAACGGCTACGGAATCACCCCCGAAAAACTCCTGGCACTAAACGAAGGTGCCCAGGATAAAAAGCACATCGGAATCTCCAATTCCGAAAAACGAATGAAGCTGGTGTTTGGGGAAGAAAGCTCCATCCGTTTTGAAAGCGAAAAAGGGGTATTTACCCGCGTGATTATTCGTTTCCCCCATCTGCCGAATGCCGATTGAGCAACATTCGACTCGTTGGAAACCGCCGCATACAAAAAACCGAACAATTTGTTTTGTTCGGTTTTTTTGCTCTTGCAAAATTTTCATTTTTGTGATATACTGAAAAAAATACTGTGCGGATAAAAATCAAAAAAAGGAAGGACAAGCAAATGAAAAAGCAACTACTCTTTACATTGATTGCCATTTGTATGCTGTTTGCGGTTGGCACGATCAATGCATCAGCACAAATAAGCAGTACCTGCGGAACGAATCTTACCTGGACCTTAGAGAATGACACCCTCACCATCAGCGGTCAGGGGGATATGGATAACTGGAGTTTTTTTTCAACTGCCCCCTGGTATGATTCTCGGGAAGACATCGTGAATGTTGTGATAGAAGAAAATGTAACATCCATTGGCGATTATGCGTTTTACAATTGCACAAATCTGGAAAGCATCACCATCCCCGCAAGCGTTGCAAATGTTGGCTGGAATGTGTTTGAAGATTGCCCAAGCTTTAAAAACATTATCGTTGATGACAAAAGCCCCTATTACTGTTCGATAGATGGCGTTTTATTTGATCAAAACCAGGAATCTCTTATCTGCTATCCTGCCGGCAAACCAGAAACAGAATATGTGATTGCAGATACTGTTACAACCATTTCTTTTGGTGCGTTTTATCATTGCAAAAATCTTGTGAACATTACCATTCCCGATAGTGTTACCTCCATCGAAAGCGATGCATTTTACGGTTGCACCAATTTAGAGAGCATCGTCATTCCCGATAGTGTTACCTCTCTTAGTGAGTATGCATTTTATGAATGTAAAAGTCTGACAACCGTTACCATCTCCGGCAATATCAAACACATTGGTTTTGCAGCATTTTATGATTGCAACAATCTGATGAATGTTTATTATAACGGCAAATATGTAGATTTATCAATTGATGCGATGAATGAGCCACTGTTAAATTCCGGCTTTTCCTGCGAAGACCTAAGCATCCACTACGAAATTTCTTTCGACGGAACCCATGCAATCATCACATACGCTACCCCTGCAGAAGATGGTCATTTAACAGTGCCCGAGTATATTGGTCAGTATCCTGTAACAACCATTGACAATTGTGCGTTTGAGCATTGTGATACTCTAAAGAGCATCTATCTCCCCGATAGCATTACTACCATCGGTGAGTCTGCGTTTTTCAATTGCAACAACTTAGAGTACATCGAACTCCCCTATTATCTGACAAACATAGGCGCTTGTGCGTTTTCTTATTGCACAAATCTGAAAAGCATCGATATCCCCGGTGACATCACCACCATTAGTACGGGTGCGTTCTATGGTTGCGAAAGCTTAGAATATATCGGTATCTCCGATGGTGTCACCACTATTGAGGATAACGCATTTTCCTATTGCCTCAACTTAGAGAACATCGAAATTTCCAATAACGTTACCACCATTGGTAATTACGCATTTGAGCATTGCACAAGCCTTAAAAACATCTCCATTCCTGCCAGTGTTACCACCATTGGCAGTGGTGCTTTTTCCGGTTGTCAAAGTCTTACCGACATTACGGTGAATGAGCAAAATTCCGAGTATTCTTCGGTGAATGGCATTTTGTTTGACAAAAATCAGACAGTTCTGCTCCAATATCCTGCCGGAAAAACAAAAACAAAGTATGTCATCTCCGATGGCGTTACAACCGTTGGAACTGCCGCATTTTTTGATTGCAAAAATCTGGTGACCGTCACTCTCCCCGAAAGTGTTACAACGATTTGCAACGACGGATTCCACGGTTGCGAAAATCTTGTCAGCATCACCATGGAAGGTAAGGGCATAACCATTGAAGATCGGGCATTCTATGGGTGTGACAATTTTACAGATATTTATTGCCATGGCACAGAAGATGAGTGGTACAACATCCTCGTTGGTGCCAATAACGAACCCTTTATGGAAGCAAGAATACACTATGTTCAGGTGCAATACCAACTCAACGGAATCACCCTGAAAGATTTTTCAGGAAACACCCTGGATGAAATTCCTGCCGGCACCTTTCTTGCAACGATATCCTTTACCAATGTAAACGCAAGTGAAGATGCGGTAATTATCCTTGCACAATACACAAGCTCCGGTGCAATGAAAGGATTACTGTATATCCAAACAGAAGCTGTACCGGTAGGTTCGACCCTGAAACTTTCTATTCCTGTAGACAATTCAAAGGGCGATGTAGCAAACTTAAAAGCATTTTGCTGGAAGTCCTTTGATTCTTTAACTCCGGCAGGAAATTCAGTAAGTTTCATAGAAGAATAAAAGTTCCATAAAAGAGTGGTGTTTTTTTATCACCACTCTTTTTCATTTACGATTTCTTTCTATTTTTCGCAACCTCTGCATATAGATATACAAACTATATGTTTTGAGGTGATTTTTTTGGATTTTTTTGATACTTTCTACGACATCGACAGACGGGTGATTCTCTTTGCGGACTACATTATCGAAAACCGCACCACAGTGCGTAAAACTGCCTGTTTTTTCGGGATTTCCAAGTCTACGGTACATAAAGATGTGGCACTCCGTCTTAAAAAACTGGATCCCGACCGCTATGATAAAGTGAGAGAGATTTTGAATCAGAACAAAGCAGAGCGACACATCCGTGGCGGCCTTGCCACCAAACAAAAATATGCCAATCGGGGAGAGTTGTGAAACCCTCTCCTTTTTTCTTGGGAATTCGGGAAAAATCAATTGACAATACCCCCTATGTGTGATATACTCAAAAATAGAAAGATGTTGCTCTTGCTAACCATCTTCGGAGGGGATGACCCTCTATTAAAAAACAAGGGAGAATTTATTATGAAACAAAAAAAACTATCCGCATTCGTGCGCATTTGCGTCACTGCCGCTTTATATGTGGCATTAACCCTGGCAATTGCCCCTCTTTCCTACGGTGCCGTGCAATTCCGCCTGTCGGAACTTCTCACATTGCTCTGTTTTTATCGGAAAGATTATTGCTATGCTCTGATTTTGGGGTGTGCCATCAGTAATCTGTTCAGTCCTCTGGGGGCGTTGGATTTAATCTTTGGCGTGGCATCCACCGTGTTTAGTGTGGTGGGAATGCGATATGTAAAAAACATCTGGGTGGCATCCTTGCTTCCTGCTGTTTCCATGGTGTTTATCGCCTGGGAACTTTCTTTGTTGCAGATGCCCTTCTGGTTTAGTTTTTTCACGGCGGCATTGGGAGAAATCGGAGTGGTAACCGTGATTGGTGTGCCGCTCTTTAAAACACTGGAAAAAAACCGTTTCTTCAAAAAAACGGTGCTTCAATAATCGAAACACACGGAGAATCATTATGCTCGAAACCATCAAAGCACAAGCAAAAGCTCTGGCAAAAGAATTCTTAAAGAAAACCGATGCCAAGGAAGGTTCCCTTCTGGTGATTGGATGTTCCACCTCAGAAATGTTGGGAGAAACCATCGGAACCCACTCGGCATACGAGGCGGCAGAAGCTTTGTTTGCGGGACTCTATCCCGTGTTGAAAAAGAAAAAAATTTATCTTGCGGCTCAATGTTGCGAGCATTTGAACCGTGCTCTTGTGATGGAGCAAAAAGCGGCAAAATCCTTTGGGTTTGAACCTGTTTGCGTGGTGCCGAAGCCGAAGGCAGGCGGTTCTTTTGCCACCGCCTGTTATCAGAATTTTTCCGAACCCGTTGTGGTGGAGCACATTCGTGCAGATTTGGGAATCGATATTGGAGGCACTCTCATCGGAATGCATTTAAAAGAAGTTGCCGTGCCCATCCGATTGGAAAACAATACCGTTGGCAAAGCGGCGGTTCTTTGTGCCTACACCCGCCCGAAACTCATTGGTGGTGCCCGTGCGGCATACGAATAAAAGAAGGATTTACCCTATGAAAATTCAGAAAAAAACTGTGTTTTTTGCAGTGCTCACTCTTCTCTGGACGGCTGTGATTTTTGCTTTTTCTCTGCAACCTGCCAGTGTGTCGGCAGATATGTCGGGCGGGGTTTTACAGCGTATTTTAGATTGGTTTTACGCCGTAACAGGCGTTATGCTTCCCGCTGGTCTGACTCACACAGTGATTCGGAAAACAGCTCATTTCTGCGAATTTTTTCTGTTGGGAACCCTTTCGTATCAAGTGAGTAAACAAATTTTTAAAATCCGATGGCCTGCCCTCTGCTACGGTGCTTTCGTTGCTGTAACAGACGAAGTGATTCAATATTTCACAGACAGCGGCAGAGCAATGCGTTTCACCGATATGTGTCTGGACACCGCAGGTGTTGCTGCAGCGATTCTGGTGGCAGGATTTCTTGGAAAAATCCGCACTAAGAAAAAGCATAAAAACACAAAAAAAGAAGAAGAATTTGCATAAATATAAATTTTTTTCAAAAAGTAATTTGACTTTTCGGAAAAAATGTGATACAATAAATTGGTTTGTAAAAAAAGTTACGAAGGAGGCAGGTATCCAATGGGTAAAATTGTTGCAGTTGCTTCAGGCAAAGGCGGCGTGGGTAAAACCACCGTTTCGGCAAACCTGGCGGCAGCCCTTTCCCAACTGGGGAAAAAAGTGCTGATTATCGACACCGATATCGGCCTTCGAAATCTGGATATTGTGTTTGGCGTGCAGAGCGTGATTGTGTATGATGTGACTGATGTTTACGAAGGGAAAATCCCCTTAAAAAACGCTTGTTACCGCTTTGAAAACTACGGAGAGCTGTATTTTCTGCCTGCTTCTCAGACCATTGAAAAAGAGGATCTGGACGAAGAAAAGTTCTATAAAATGATTGAAGATGCCGCAGAGGAATTTGATTATGTGATCCTGGATGCTCCTGCAGGCATTGAAACAGGCTTTAAAAATGCCATTTCTGCTGCTGATGTTACCGTCACAGTGGTAACGCCGGACTTTGCATCCATGCGGGATGCGGACCGGGTGCTGGCGGCGGCGAACAAAGAAAATATCCGCGAAAATTATGTGATTATCAATAAATTCAATCCCAAATTGGTGCGCAAAAAACTGATGCCCAATGTGGATGAAATCTTAAACCGTCTGGGCACTCCTTTGCTTGGAATCTGGCGGTATGAAGACAGCATGATTTCTTTCCAGAATCAGGGAAAACTGATTTTAGACGACAAACATAAAAAATGCGTGAAGGAAATCAAAAATTCGGCAAAACGTTTAACGGGAGAGCAAATCCCCATAAAATTAAAATAGTTTTTCATTCCCACACACACACCAACAAGGAAACGGAGGGTTCCATTATGAATATTGCTTTGATTGCACACGACCAAAAGAAAGAACTGATGGTGCAGTTCGCGATTGCATACAAATTTATTTTGCAAAAACACAACTTGTTTGCCACCGGTACCACCGGCGGACTGGTTGCAGATGCAACCGGACTTCAGGTTCATCGGTTTTTATCCGGCCCTCAGGGCGGTGACCAGCAAATCGGAGCAAGAATTGCATACAACGAAATCGACCTGGTGCTCTTCTTCCGCGATCCTTTAACTGCACAGCCTCACGAACCCGATGTAAATGCACTGTTCCGTCTTTGCGATGTGCATAACATTCCCCTTGCTACCAACGTGGCAACTGCGGAAGTGTTGATTCAGGGTCTGGAACGTGGCGACTTTGGCTGGCGTGACATCGTGAATCCCAAGAGATAACGAATGTTTCTCGCTGCGTGTCTTATTTTTTGGCTATTCGGAATATTTCTATCAGGATATTTGGGTTCAAATATCCTGGTTTTTATATTACCTGCTTTTTTAATTTTATTTGCGATGGGAATCAACTGCTTGTATTCTTTCAAAACCAAACGGAAGGTTCCCTTTCAGAAAACCTTGCTAAAAGCCTTAATTTTGCTGGTGATTGCCACAGTTTCTTCCTTGTTTTACCAACAGGATGTAACCTCACATTTTCAAAAGGCAACCGCTCTTTGTGACGAGAACCCACCGTCGTTAACCGGGGTGGTATCGGGCGAAGTGCATCGCTATAACGACACGGATTATTGCACCGTCACCATGGAAAACAACGAAAAGGTATCGGTGAAAATCAGAACGGACAAATCCTTGCTTCCCGGCGAAAAGGTGACCTTATATGAGCCAACTTTGTCTGTAATTTCACCCAACAATCGGGAATCTGGAAAGGTACGGCAAATGCTTGGGAACGACACCTTTTTATCTGCCACCTTCCCCTATGAAGCTCAAGTCACCCGACACGGCGTGGAAAATTGGTGGCTATACGGCTCCAAAATGCTCAGAAATCAGGCAAAGGACCATTTTTCACAATATTATCCCACCGAAACCGCTTCCTTTCTGACCGCTCTGGTCAGCTCAGACAAATCTATGATGCCCGAAGAGCAGTATCAGGAATTTATCAATACAGGAACGGTGCATATTGTGGTGGTTTCGGGAATGCATTTCGGATTCTTTGCAAATGCCCTGCTGTTCTTGCTGGGAATCTTTTGTCAAGGCAGAAGAAAACGGCTTTTTATCACCCTGCCTCTTCTTTTGATATTCGCTTGGTTCACAGGCGGAACGCTCCCGGTGGTGCGCTCCTTTATGATGATAGCCATCCTGTTTTGCTATGATATTTTCTATATAAAACCCATAAAATCCTATGTCACGGTGTTGGCAATCGCCTGTCTGTTTACAGGGATAACACCCACCCTGATTTTTAATCCGTCATTTCTGCTAACCTTTGGTGCAACCCTTGGAATCACCGCATTTTATGAGCCTTTGCTGAATCGGTTCCATAAAATTCCCACAAAATATCTGAGAAGCACACTGGCGATGTATGTGGCGGTGCAACCTTTTACCTTACCCGTGATTTTGCTGTATTTCTCCAGAATGCCCCTGGGTGCTGTGATTGCAAACTTTTTGGTAGCACCCCTGGTGGCTCCCATTCTCATCTTAGCTGTTGTGGGAATGGCAGTGGCAGAAATTGGGCTGCTGGGTCCGTTGGTGTTGTGGTGCACAAATCTTTTCGCAGAGTTCTTTCTGTTTCTGATTCACAACTCGGCAAACATCAGCTATCCGTTGCATGTGCCACTGAAGGCAGTGCCCTTTCTGCTGTGGCTGGGTGGCGGTTTACTTGTGTTCTTTGTTTGCAATCTTGTGAAAAAATCCAGGAAAATCGGAGCTGGAATTCTTGCTGCAATTTTTATGATAACGGCATTGCTTCACACCATCTTCCCCTTCCCCGACAATCAACTGACCATCACTTTTTTTGGTGCTAAAAACACCAATTCCGCGGTGATTAAAACGCCTGCAGATCGCCTGATTCTATACGGAAGTCTTCAGGATATTGCCTACGCAAAAGGTTCTGCCTACGACGAGAACGCCCCTGTGGCACTGGTGATTTTAACCGATATGTCCGATTCTGAAAAAACGGAGCTTCTCCTGGAGGAATTGCCCTCTTCAC
Organism: Clostridia bacterium; assembly: GCA_045656345.1. Taxonomy (GTDB): domain Bacteria; phylum Bacillota; class Clostridia; order UMGS1840; family UMGS1840; genus SIG452. Next base: position 3,548 of record JAZOQZ010000065.1, on the reverse strand, counting down.
TGCTGATATGCCCTCAAGCATATCAACATCTTTTGGACGATAAACAAAACACCCTTTTCTTAACGGAAAATCTCGCCACACAGATTGACGGCATCGGACTTCGTCTGTTTGGAGACTCCAAGAATCTTTACGAAGCAGAATTTTCATACAACCAACAATGTTTTTCCTTTTCCCAGGATGCGAATTATATCCTCCGCAATTCTCATATCAATCCCGAAAAAATCTGGATTGCAAACTTTAAACGGAGCAGTAAAACCACCCAACAACTTGGAAAAATTCCAAGCGGTTTTCGCATATTATCGAAAAAAGTGTGGCATTCTGATACCCAATTATACGACAATTATTCGATGCTGATATTTTATCAGAACGATATCACTTTATACGGCACGAAGGAGCAGATGCTTTTATGGAATTAAAAGAATTAAACCGCGCCATCACCGAAAAAAAATTCTCCAATCTTTATTTCTTTTACGGAGAAGAAGACTACCTGAAAGAATTTTATATCAATCGAATCATCCAAAGTGTGGTGGATGATCAGTTTGCCTGCTTTAATTTATTTCACTATCAGAATCTGCCCGAAAAAAACGAGCTTCGAAACGCCTTGGAACAACCTCCGATGATGGCGGAATATAAAGTGGTTTACTTAAATCAGGTGGACTTAATGAAAGCACCTGCCGACTTTCGGGAAGCTCTTACAGAGCAGATGAAAAACTTAGCTCCATTTACCATTTTAATTATCAGAGAAACCGCTTTGGACAAGCGTTCTGCCATCTGGACAACCTCTCAGAAACAGGGTGTCTGCGTGGAATGTAAATATCCCAATCAGGCAGATATGCGTGCGTTTATCAACCGTGAATTCACCAGACGGCAGAAGAAAATTCCTGCTTCCCTGGTGGATAAAATCATCACCGACAGCGAGCCCAATATGTATGCCACGGTGAATTTAATCGACACCGTTTGTGCATACCTGCAAGACACCGACACCCTCACCGAACAGGTGCTCGATCAGTTTCTGCAGAAATCCTTACAGGCAGTGATTTTTGATTTGTCGGAATTTTTGGTAACGGCTCAGAAAGAAAAAGCATATCAACTGCTGAATCAATTAAAGCTGACCCCCTCCAAAACTCCTGCCCAGATGATTTTCACCTTATTATCCCGCCATATTTCAGGGATGTATCTGGCAAAGGTGAGTCAGGATGAACGGATTCCCACGGCAGAAATCAAGCCTATGTTGGGAAAAAACGTGCCTGATTTTGTTATCACAAAATACCTAAGACAAGGAAAAAATATTCCCCTCCAAAAACTGGAGCAGTTAATCATCTTCTGCGCCGAAACCGATTACAAACTGAAAAGCGGTCAGGTCACTGATCCCTATCTTGGTATTTACACGTTATTTTTGAAATTTTGGTCTCTCTAAGAGAAAGGAATCTTTGATATGACTCTGTTTTGGGAAACCGTCAACGCCATCACTCCCGTGTTTATGGTGATGTTTTTGGGCGTGTTTTTAAATCAAATCCGTTTCTTTTCAGAAATCACAAAAGATGAAATCGTAAAACTGGTGTACTATGTGGGCACCCCAACCCTGCTCTTTCACACCGTGGCAAAAGCAGACCTGTCGGCATCGTTGGACGGAAAGTTGCTTTTCTTTGTGATTGGCGCCATTTTATGTTATGTGTTTTTACTCATCGGTCTTTGCCGAGGCATCCGTGATCCCAGAAAAAAAGGTGCCGTGGTTCAGATTGGGTTCCGCTCCAATTTTGCCATTGCGGGAATGCCTCTTGCTATGAGCCTAATGGATCAACAGGGTGTGCTCACCATGGCAATCACCGTGGCATTTGTGACCATCTGCTATAATGTGACCGCCGTGATTTTACTCTCTTACTACGGTAACCCATCCAAAAAGAAATCCAATCTGTTTTTGGATGTGATAAAAAATCCGTTGATTATCGGCACGGCTTTGGGACTTTTGGTGTCTCTTTGCAAAATGCCGTTGCATCCGATTTTAGATAAGAGCCTGGAATTTTCCGGTGATATTGCTTCCTCTTTAGGCCTTTTAATTATCGGTGCCAACATCACCCTGAAAGGATTTCAATCTAACCGTGGCTATATTTTGCTCTCTGTGTTTTTCAGAAATGTGCTGGCACCTGTTTTATATTTAGGTTCGGCAATTCTTTTGGGATTTCGTGGAGACGCGCTGATTATCACGTCCATTTTAAGTGCAACTCCCGCGGCGGTAAACTGCTTTGTAATGGCAAAAAAACTGGGTGTGGACCCTGATATTTCCGCCTATGGTGTTTCCCTGACGGCGCTTCTTTCCATTGGCAGTGTATTTGTTTGTGTGTATCTTATGAAATTGTTAGGATTGGCTTGAATATGAAAAATCCGTTTCGTATCTGTCCCTTTTGCGACAGTCCTGCTATAAAAAATGATTTTCTATGCCCCAAATGTCGGGAAGCAATTACCCAATACCGAAGAACGCCAAAGTGTGTAATCTGCGGTCAGGACAAGGGCAAAGTCCCTTTGTGCGACGAATGTGATAAAAAGCTTCCGCCCTTTCGCCTTGCCGTTTCCTGCTATTTTTATGACGGTGTGATGAAGGAAGCTCTTCTGGCATATAAACTGGGACATCAGCTCTATAAAGCAAAGGGATTTGCCAAGCTGATGGCAGAAACCTTGGAAACTTACCGAATTTCTCCCGATATTATCACGGTAGTTCCCTCAGGAATTAAATCCTTTTGCAAGATGGGCTATAACCCTGCCTTGGAAATGGCGTTTCCCTTGAAAAAACTGTTGAAAATTCCCCTTTGCGCAGGATTTCTGAGAAAAAAGCTGTTTTCGGTGCGTCAATCTTCCCTAAACGGTAAAGAACGAATAGAAAATGCTAAAGGAAGCTTTGTTCCCCTTAGGCATCATCAAAAGAAATTGCATGGCAAAACCGTTTTGCTGGTAGACGATGTTTACACCACAGGCTCCACCGCAAAAGAATGCAGCAGACTCCTTATAAAGATGGGTGCCAAAGATGTGTATGTGCTCACCCTTTTAGGCAATGCAAAACGGTAATTGAGTTGATATTTCTTCCGCCTTAAAACAGGCAAAATCAAAAAAATTGCAAAAAAACGAAATTTTTCTTGATTTTTTAAAAATTGTGTGCTATAATACTCTCTGTCCGCAAACGGACAGCTTTCGGGATATAGCGCAGTTTGGTAGCGCGCTTCGTTCGGGACGAAGAGGCCGCAGGTTCAAATCCTGTTATCCCGACCAGAAAAGAACAACACCGCAAGGTGTTGTTCTTTTTTTATCTCAATCAAAAAACAGGATTTGAACCTTAAGAAGGCAACGAGCGTTAAGAAAACCGTTTGGGGAACGGTTTTTAGCGATGTTGGTGCGCAAGGCGGGTACCGAAGCCAGCGGCTTGGGTCGCCGAGCAATTAAGGCGCCATTGGCGACTGTATCCTGTTATCCCGACCAAAAAATGGGTAACACCGCAAGGTGTTGCCCGTTTTTTATTTCTATCAAAAAACAGGATTTGAACCTTAAGAAGGCAAATT
>JAZOQZ010000064.1:0-10961 GCA_045656345.1 Clostridia bacterium | reverse complement strand
TGCACGTCCGCCTTCAATATAGGAATTTTTGATGGTGCAATCTCCCGAGGTCATCACTGCGCTTCGGATATTGTAATAACGCACTTTGGTTCCCTCAATCTGATTGGGGGTGGGGTCATCCTTTTTATTTGCTTCATACAGAATGGGATAGGAAAAATGAGGCACTTTGATGCGCACATTGTCTAAGTTTCCGTTTTCCATAGTCACAAAAGCATAGCCACGGTCTAAAGCTGCGGAGTCGGAGGAAGCGGTCATCGTAAAGCCGTTTCCGTAGATGGTATGTCCGTTTGACACGGTGATTTGCCCCATACCGCAGTTATTTAACAGCACAATATCACGGTCGGTGGCATTGGCTCCCGAGGTCACATTATAGGCATCCACCACTTCCAGATAAAGCTCTGCAGGCTTGGTGGTTTCCATATCATCGGTCACGGTCAGCTTCACAATACCGGTACCGTCAAAGCTCACGGTTCTTTTCAGCCAGTCCGTTTCTTCGGAGATGGTTGCCAAAACGCCTGTTTCGTCCACCGCTTCGGCAGTTACACTTACATTACCGATTTCGGCATCAGCCAGAGGTGCAAACAGTTTGGAAACCAAAACCCCATTCTGATTACCGATACGGTACATATAGCTATCGGTATTGGGGAATACCAGTTCAAATTTTTCGGTTAAAATGGGAGCATAGGTAATAGACGCCGAAGGGATTACGGGACGAATGGTTTCTTCATCTGTCCAGCAGAACACTCTGATTTCCTCGGTATCTCCCACGATGATATTTCCGGTTGGAACATCCAAAATATCTCCCGGCAGACCGCCTGCCACCACAATGGGTTCCATTTTTGTAAGCCTTCCGCTTTCTTTCTCATAATGCCCTGCCAGCACCAAAATCATAGCAGCTCTCGGTGCAGCAGCAGTTACCTTGGCATAAAGGGTGGTAACCCCGTCCAATGTGGTAATCACACGATTGGTTTCGGCGTTGTAAAACACCACACCTTCCTCCTGCGCAGAGGCTATCTGGGAAACCAAAGAAGCAAGCATAAGCACTGCCATGGCAATTACCAAAACAAAGCTGACAATTCGTTTCATCGTAAAAATCACTTCCTTTTTATAAATACATTCTAATTAATTCCACAATATCATCAAAACTGAAGATTCCTTTTTCCACGGGGATTTTTAAAGTTGCACCATTTAACTCGATAAATTGCTCATAGGTTACATAATCTTTAAAATCATCGTAGGTATATAAGCCGTAGGTTTTCACATCATTTTGGAAACTTTCGGTATCATAACGAAGCTTTTCTCCCATGGGCAACCAATTATAGAAATCATCGGGCGGAGCCACGGTAAGCATACCTTCAGCCAACGCATTGAAGTTTCCTGCGGAAGTTAAAGAATATGCACCTGTCACTTCATAGGTTTTTTCGGCTTTGTCTAAGGTAACAAGTTGATATCCGTTTGCATTCATCTTCACAAAGGTGTGACCGATATACTCTGCCATATTATCCACGGTGAGATACACATATTGGTTCAAATCATAGTCAAATACACCGTGGTCTGCAATGATTTTTAAGGTGGTGCCATCGGAGAAGGTTAAGTTTGCAACAAGATATTCATCCACACCGTGATTTACCACCAGTGCCACATCTTTTACTTCCGTTTTACCTGTAAAGAAATTGTAGGTAAGGATGGTATCTTCGGTAGTAATATCCTTCACCGCTTTTTTACTGCCGTCTGCCATGGTAATTAAGGTATCTTCGGTAAAGCAGCCGCCGCTGGAGGATGCAGAAACGGTTACATTGGAAGCAGGCATGGTAAAGGAGTAAGTACCTGCCGCGCTTTCGCTGATTAAGGTAGTGCCGCTTCCATCCGTCACTTTCAGGGATTTACTGTTATTCTGGGAGAAGGAAACGGTGACGGTAACGCTATCGCCATAGTAAGCTGTCTGTCCGTTGGTTACTCCCGTTACGGTTGCATTGGATTGAGAAACCGTAATGGTGTACGGCGTTTTTACCCACTGTGCATACAAGTGGATGCTTGTTTCGGGCACATAAGAGCTACCTGCATCTCCGATTTTAACTCCGCCCTCAGATGCAGTAAACCAACCCTGGAAGGTGTAACCTGTGCGGGTGGGTGTGGGCATAATTAAGGGTGCGCCCATATAGGTCTCGGAATCGGTAGAACAAGTTCCGCCGTTTGCATCATAGGTTACCACGGAAGGTGCTTCCCAATGGGCATATAAGGTGATATGTTCGGTGGGAAGATACATATCCCCTCCCATACCAATGAAGGTTCCGCCGTTTTCTTCAGTGTACCAGCCTGCAAATGCTCTTGCAGAATCAGAGGGTAAGGGTAAGGTAAGAACGGTTCCCACATAATCCATAGAGGTGGGTGTCACGCTACCGCCGGTTGCATGATAGGTTACGGTATAAACAGGGCTCCAGCCCGCATAAAGAGTGGTATTTTTGGTGGGATTTAAAATCACACCGTTCATACCGTATCGTTTGGTGCAGGCTTCATCCTCATACCAGCCGGTGAACCAATAGCCGTCTTTTGCGGGTAAGGGCAGAATAATCTGTTCCCCGTTGTAGTCTACGGCTTCAGGATTTACGCTTCCGCCCATAGCATCAAAGGTCACGGTGCAGGGTTTGCCCCACTGTGCATAGAGGGTAACATCACTACTCGGAGTATATAAATCTCCTGCCCCGCCAACACGGGTACCCTGATAGGGTGCAGTGTACCAACCGGCAAACACATACCCATAACGAGTGGGATTCGGTAAGGTCAAAGTATTAAAATAATTGGTCTGATAACCAACATTCTGTCCACATAAGCCTCCGTTGGCATCGTAGGTCACGGTGGCAGACACGGTTGCCGAGAAGGTTCCGGTGGGTTTGGTGAAACTTGACGCATCCACACCGGATGTACCGAAGTTTACAGCACCGGAATTGATGACAACCCCGTTGTTTCCGGTAAATTCATAGTCATACACACGCCAGATCTGACCACTGTTGGCAGTACCGCCGTCGTTCACCACATAGAAAATGTTTTTATTGGTTTTAATGGAGCCGGAATGGGTGGAACCGCCTGCCGTTGCTTTTACGTCAAGGTCAATTTTTAACACACCGCCGTCCGTAAGCTTCACGGTGATGATGTGATAACCTTTGGCTTCCCCAGTGGTATTTAAGTTTTCGATGGTGGCGGAAACCACTTTCTGATAAGCGTTATCATCTCCGTCAAATCTTAAATAGCGGGTATCACCCATATAGTCATAAATTTTTAAGCCTGCTAAGAAGGGCATAAACTGAATTTTATCCCCTAAGAGTGATTTGTTGTAGTAAATCACCTGTTTGGAAGAGTCAAAACAGAATTCTGCATTGGGGGTAGACGTATCCTTTAACGCCACAGATACAGGCAGTTTCTTGGTGTAGATAACCGTTTGTTCCACACTTTCGCCATTTTCGTTATAGAACAGGGTATCGGTTAAGGTGTAGGTCACGGTGTATTCTTTTGCTTCAGATACGGTGAGTTTTCCGTCTGCTAAGGAAACTGCATCACCGTTTTCATCGGTACAGGTAATTTGGGTATGTAAGTCCTGACCGCTATACTTATTAATGTCAAATATTTTAGTAAAATCAATATCAAAAAATTCTCCTGCAGGAATCATCACTTTTAAAGTGTCGGAATCCATATAGCAGTATTTGTTGCAACCGTCAGTATTGGCAATATACTGACCGCCCAAGGTAGAATTGGGATGAATCTGAGGTTCATACAAACCATTTGTGCCAAAGTCATAGGGAATCACGCCGTCTGCTTCAGGATTGTAACGGTAATCAGATGCCACAGGGCTTCCTGCCGCTACGGAATATACACGACCTGTCAACCCTAAAAAGCTGACCTTATTTAAGGAATAGGGAATTTCTGCCTTGTTGATACGCTCGTCCATAATGTTGGCAAGATAGGAGGTAAGATACGCAATCCCTAAATTTACCGTATTTTTTCCGTTTACGGTATGCTGATATGCGCTTTCTTTCAACGCCACCTCCAGCACGCCCTTTGCATAGCTGTTGGATACGGAAGAATGATCGCTGGTTACCCAGTTATACTGTTTCAGATCGCCTTTTAAGCGGATATAGGGATTGGATTTGGTGTCTGAATCCCCCACTGCGATACCCAGACCCATTACGTTTTTGGTGGTATCGTAGGAAGAGGTGGTCATATACTGAATGGTGGTTATATCCTCTAAAGTAACGGTAAATTCATCAGAGCTTCGCACAATCTGAATGTTGGCAAAGCTACCGCATTCAGTAACGGTGTTTTTCACGGTAGCATTCCCGCCACCGATGAAGATATTACATCTTGCACCGTAAATATAACAGTTGGAAATGGTGGAATCATCGGTTAAAAGAACCGCGGATTTAAAGTAGTCGTACCCCGATGCATCGGAGGTATAAAGATAAGATTCGGGGAAAATATCGCAAATGATTCTGGTGTTATCTAAAATTCCGCCTTTAGACACACTGATAAATCCGGAGGTCAGCAGCTTATAACCGGGATTTCCTTTCCCTGCACAGGTTACAGTAAAGCCGTTGCCGTAAAAGGCATAACCATTGGACACGTTGAAGGTGCCCGAAATATCGTTTAAAAGTACCACGTTATTGGCAGTGGCAGAGGTGGCGGTGGTCACGTTTTTGGCGTCCACAATTTCCAAATACAGAGAATAAGGACGGCTTTCTTCATCAAAAATGGTCACCTTTACCACGCCGGTTCCGCTGAATTTTAAAGTGGATTTTGTCCAGTCGGTATTTTTGGTATAAGAAGCCAAAACAGAGGGGGTATTTTCCAAAGGTTCCACATCTACATTCACGGTTCCAATGGAAACTCCGTCTAAGGCTTTGAAGATACTGCCCAATGCCACCGTATTCTGATTACCGATACGATACAGATATTCTTCGTGATTTATAAATTTGGTGGTAAATTTTTCTGCAAGCGGACTTTCGGGTTTATAGATGTGCGTTTCGCCGATGGTATAGGAAATGCTTTCATCTTCGGGATGATACATCCGAAGCTCCAGCTTCACTTCCAGATCGGGATTATTAAGCAGATATTCTTCCGAAAAGAACACACCACAATCAAAATCTTTCACTCTTTCATACACTTCGCCATAGGTATATTTTAACCCGGGCTTGCCGTAACTTTTTGCTGCGGTTTCCATAATCTTTAAGGGAGTATTTGCCTGCAGGGTAATATCCATTTTGGGCACACTAACCCAGGCAGGACTCCAGGAATCATACTGACCTGCCAGGTATCCGTCTTTGGTACCGTCTAAGTTAAAGGTAGCAGTTTCATTTAACGTAATTTCAAAATCGGCATACCAGTCACCGTAAAAGTCCAGCTGTGCTTGGGTTACGGGGTCTGCTTTGAAATTTAAGCCGTAGAGCAGGTTTACATCGGTTACCTTGGATACATCCAGTTCCGATACGGTTGCAGTAGGTAAATCTTCCAATAAAATTCTCTCAATCTCACCAATGCTGGCTAAGGGAGTCAGAGAATCAGTGCTATCCCAACAAAAAACCTTTAATAATTCGGTATCAGAAACCGAAATTGCAGGAGTGGTATACACGTTGGTCTGCCCCTCGGTCACAGAAATATTGGTGATGCTATCAACCGCCGTCAGCACACCATCCGCAGTGTAGCGGGACACAATCACCTGTGCGGAATCGGTCTGATTCGGAGTAAGGGAAATATTGGCGGTTACTGTATCGCAACCGTCCAAAATGGTCACCCCTTCTCCCGCTTCATTATAAAAGGAAATATTTCCCAAACCGGAAGCAGAAACCGTAAGTACAGAAAATACCCCCAGAAGCATCACAAGTACCGTCAAAAGGCAAAGAATTTTTTTCATTTGATAGCATCCTTTCAGAAAATCATTTGATGATAGGAGTTTTCGTCAGTTGCCGAAAAACTAAGAATGCATAAATACAGACACCTCTCCAGTCTATCTTAATTATACTTTACCACTTTTTAAGGCATTTTGTCAAGAATTTTAACAATTTTCAGGCAGATATTCGACTTTTCGCCAAACAACACACAGCTTATTCCCTCCAACTTCTTCTATATAACAAAACAACCTGCAGAAACTCTGCAGGTTGTTTTTATTTGTTGTTGTAAATTACGGATTTACATATAAGCCAATTAACTCAACAATGTAATCCCAGGTGAAGATACCTTTTTCCACAGCAATCTTTAAGTATGCGCCGTTTAATTCGGTAAACTGTTCGTAAGTTACCAAACCGCCGAAATCTTCAAAGGTATATAAACCATAGATTTCCATATCTTTCTGGAATTTTTCGGTATCGTAACGGAGCTTATCGCCCATTTCGATCCAGTTATAGAAACCGGCAGGCGGAGCAAGTGTCAATAACCCTTCTGCAAATGCGTTGGCATTGCCAGCAGAGGTTAAGGAGTATGCGCCGATGGTTTCTTCAGTGCGAACTGCTTTTTCTAAAGTAACCAGCTCGTAAGCACCGTTTTCACCCTGTTTTACAAAGGTGTGACCGATATATGCTTCCATATTGTCCACGGTTAAGTACACATATGCGTTTGCATCATAGTCAAACACACCATGATCACCAACGATTCTTAATGTAGTGCCGTCAGAGAAGGTTAAGTTTGCTACTGCATAAGTATCCACGCCGTGAGAAATGAAGAGCGCCACATCTTTTGCTTCGTATTCACCGGTAAAGAAGTTGTAGGTTAAGATGGTATCATCCTTGGTGATATCTTTCACTGCTTTTTGGCTACCGTCACCCATGGTAATTAAAGTATCTTCGGTAAAGCAGCTACCGGAAGAAGTTGCGTTGATGGTAACGGTCTGTGCCGGCATATTAAAGGGTGAGGTGTAAGTTGTACCGTCATCCCCTTTAATGGTGGTGGAACGGCTGTTACTCTGAGAGTAGGTTACACCGACAGTTACTTGAGTACCATAGGGAATACTGATGGTACCATTGTTACCAACCGTGGTTCCGTTAATGGTTACAGTTGCATTGGAAGTGGTAACTTTTACAGTGTAGTTACCGATGGTCCACTGTGCATATAAGGTAATGTTGGAGGACGGAGTGTATTCTGCGCCTGCATTACCAACCTTGGTTCCGCCGGATGCCGCAGTATACCAACCGTTGAAGGTGTAACCGGTTCTGGTGGGGTTGGGTAAGGTGAGAGCAGTTCCTTCGTAAGTTGCAGAAGCAGGACTTACGCTACCGCCGTTTGCATTGTAGGTAACGGTGTAGGAAATTGCTTCCTGCCACTGTGCATACAGAGTGATTTCGCCGCCCGGATGGTAGCCTTCCCCTGCATCACCGATTTTTTCGCCACCGGTAGGTGCAGTGTACCAGCCTAAGAACCAGTAACCGTCACGACTTGCTGTGGGTAAGCTTAATGCAGTTCCGTTATAGGTCTGAACGGTAACAGAAGCAGTACCGCCGTTGCCGTCATAAGTTACATCGCAAGGTTTGCCCCACTGTGCATATAAGGTGATATTTGCGGAAGGAGTATAGGAGTCTCCTGCACCGCCCACGCGGGTTCCGCCGGTGGGTGCAGTGTACCAGCCTGCAAACAGGAATCCGCCACGTTTGGGAGTGGGCAGAGTTACAGAAGTTGCAGCTGATGTTGCATAACCAATGGTCTGTACACAGGAACCGCCATTGGCGTCATAGTTCACAGTTGCTTTAATGGTGGTACTAAAAGAACCGGAAGGAGTGGAAACACTGGAACCGCTGGAATTAAAGGTCTGCTGAGCAGAGGTAATGGTTACCCCGTTGTTACCGGTAAAGGTGTAGTAATCCACATACCAGTATGCAGAAGTGGTGGTAGCAGCAGTGTTACTGGTACCGCCGCCGTTTACAAAGTAAACAGTGTTGTCCTTGGTTTTGATAGAACCGGTATAGGTAGAAGCACCGCCACTGTTTGCACGTGCTAAGAATCTGGTGTTAATCACACCGCCGTCAGTCAGTTTTACTTCTACCAACGCTTTGTTGCTGGAGTAGCCGGTGATGGTGATGGCTGCGATCTTGTTAAAGTCACTGTCACCGTTAAAACGTAAGTATTCAGTCTGACCATTGTAGTCATAAATCTGTAAACCTTTTAAGAAGGGTAAATACTGCTTTACATCACCGATGGTGGGTTTATAGTAACCCATCTTCTGGCTGTCGTTGTTGAATGCAAAACGTGCATCAGCAGTTGCATTGTCTTTTAAGGAAACAGATAAGGTAATCGGGAAGGTGTAGGTTACGGAATCTGCCACAACCTGACCGTCTTTGTTATAGAATAAAGTATCGGTCACGGTGTAGGTAACAGAGTAGGTTCCTTTATCGGTTAAAGAAACGCTTGTTCCGGATACAGGAACCGCCACACCGTTTTCATCCACACAGGTAATGGTCATACCTAAATCTTCGCCGGTGTATTTTTCAATGTTTACCAAGCCTGCTAAATCTACCACCTTGGTGTCACCGTCAATGAACAAAATGTTCACGGTTTTTCCGGTTGTGTATAAGTATTCGTCGCAACCTTCCACGTTTTCAATAAACTGTCCGCCTAAATCATCGTCAAACTTGAACTGAGGTTTATACAAATCAGTTGCGATGGTTTTATCCGCATTTTCATAGTCAGAATAAATCTGGGTGTCGACTGCACCGGACAGAGAATATGCCTGCCCGCTAACACCGCTGACAGAAATACTATCCAAAGCATAGGGCATGCCGGTCTGATTGTCGATGATTGCAGTTTTGGTATTTAAGTATACAATACCCATATTTACGCTGGTTTGACCGTTCACACTGTGCTGATATTTGGAAACAGCCAGCGCGCTGTTGATAGCAGATCTTGCATAAGAATCGCTTACTGCATTCATGTCATCAGCATTTACCCAGTTATACTGTTTTAAGTCACCTTTTAATACCAGGTTCGGGTTGGTAGAAGTGTTGGGTCCAACAATCACACCAAAGCCCAGCATGGTATTGTTTTTCAAGCTGTCGTTTGCATAGGTGGTGGGTTTGTTCTGATACTGAATAGTGGTTACATCTTCCAAGGTTACAGTGTAATCAGCGGTGCTTTCAATCTGCATATTGGAAAGCACACCTGCTTCCAGTACAGAATCTTTCACGGTCACATTACCTGTACCAACATATAAGTTGTTTCTTGCGCCGTAAATGTAACAGTTGGAAATGGTGGAATCACCGCTTACTGCTACTGCGGAAAGCTGGTAGAAGTATCTGATTTTAGAAGGAGTTGCAGCATCCACTTCATAGTAATCTTCAATCTGATTGGAATACAGTGCTGCAATCGGATAAATACTTGCACGAACTGCAGTATTTTCTAAGGTACCGCCGTCTTTGACGGTGATAACACCCTGTTTTAAACCGCTACCTAAACCTAAGTAACGGCCGTCGGCACTGTAACTTACGGTAAAGCCGTTGCCGTAGAATGTATTATCGCCGGACACGGTAAAGCCATTGATACCTGCGTTGTTTAACAGTACCACATTGCCGGAAATTTCGCCGCTTACGCCGGTTACGTTGGTTGCGTCCACAACTTCTAAGTACAGTTCGGTGGGTAAGCAAGCAGGATCAGCCGCATCCACGATGGACACTTTTACCACGCCGGTACCGTTGAATTTTAAGGTAGTTGCGGTAATATCTGCAGTCACTAAAGAGGATTCCACAGGAGTTACGGTTACGGTTGTATCAACGGGAGTAAAGCCGTCAACAGGAACGAAGATTTTGTCGATAGCAACCTCGTTTTTGTTACCGATACGGTACATAAAGTCGGTTTTATCAAATTTCTTCACGAATTTTTCTTCGGGAATGATGTCGGGTTCTTCCACGATAACGGTTGCGGTTGCAGTGTTACAATAGAAGTTATCGGTTACGGTTACGGTATAGGTGCCTGCACCGGTGAAGGTAACAACGCCGTCAGCATAAGTTCCGTCGCCGCCTACGGTTACTTCCTTGGTTGCATAACCGTTGTTGGTGAACAATTCGTCAAAGGTTACGGTTACGGTGTTTTCGCCGTATGCTAATTTTTTGGTTACAGTGTTACCGGTGAATTTATCAACATTTGCGGGTTCTTTTACGGTAATGGTTGCGGTTGCAACATTACAGTAGAAGTTATCGGTTGCAGTAACGGTGATGGTGCCTAAACCTTCCACGGTTACTTTACCGTCTGCATAAGTTGCGCCGGTTACGGTGATATCTTTTACTGCATAACCGTTGGTATCAAATAAGTCTGCAAAGTTTACAGTGTAAACATTGGATTCGATGGTATCTAAAGTATGAGTTACTTCGATATCTTTACCAATGAATTTATCAACGTTTGCTGCATCATTTACAGTAATAGTAGCAGTTGCTACGTTACAATAGAAGTTATCAGTTGCAGTTACGGTGTAGGTACCTGCAACACCGGGTACAGTGATTACGCCGTCTGCAAAGCTTCCGCCGTCAACAGTTACGGAAACTGCTTTCAGAACTGCGCCGTCAACTGCAGTGAACAGGTCGGTGAAGTTAACATTCTGATCTTTACCAACAGTATTCACAGTTAAGTCAATCACTTTGTTGGTTGCAACGAATTTATCTACATTTGCGGGTTCTTTTACAGTAACGGTTGCGATTGCAGTGTTACAGAAGAAGCCGTCATTTGCAGTAATGGTGAAGGTACCTAAACCTTCCACGGTGATTTTGCCGTCTGCGTAAGTACCACCGGTTACGGTGATGTCCTTCACGGGGAAGGTACCGGTTGCGGTGAACAGTTCAGCAAAGTCAAAGGTTACGGTATTTGCTTCGATCGTATCTAAGGTGTGAGTATAGGTTACGGTATTACCTACCCATTTATCCACTGCTACAGGAGCATTTACAACTACGGTTGCGGTTGCTTCGTTACAGTAGAAATTATCGGTGATGGTTACGGTGAAG
>JAZOQZ010000063.1:0-10541 GCA_045656345.1 Clostridia bacterium | reverse complement strand
AAAATCTGCAACAACAGGTGAAACACATCCGGATGAGCTTTTTCAATTTCGTCAAACAATACCAGGCTGTATGGTTGACGACGGATTTTATCAGTAAGTTTTGCACCTTCGGAATAGCCCACGTACCCGGGAGGTGAACCTATCATTTTGGAAACGCTATGCTTTTCCATATACTCCGACATATCCAATCGAATCATAGCATCTTCTGTGCCGAATACTTGTTTGGAAAGTGCTTTGGAAAGTTCCGTCTTTCCCACTCCCGTAGGTCCTAAAAACAAAAAAGAACCTAAAGGTTTATCCGGATCGTTGAGCCCTGCCTTGGCTCGTCTGATTGCTTTGGAAACAGCCGAAATCGCTTCGTTTTGACCCACAATACTTTCCTGCAACTTTTCTTCTAAACGAACAAGTTTTTCCTGTTCATTTTCTTCAATTTTGGAAAGTGGAATTCCCGTCCACTCTGAAATCACGGCGGCGATGTGTTCTGCTTCGATCACCTGCTCCGCGTGATGCATCCTTTCCTTCCATAGCTGCATCTGGGTTTGCAAATCTTCATTTAAAGCGGTCTCTTCATCCCTCATCGTCAGTGCCCTGCTATAATCCTGGGTTGCAATCGCTTCTTCTTTTTCTTTGAGTACTCCTTTTAATTTCACCTCCATATCTCGTAAATGCTCCGGAATGGTGTATAATTTCAATTTCATTCTGGATGCAGCTTCATCCACTAAATCAATTGCTTTATCAGGAAGATGACGGTCTCTTAAATATCTGTGGGAAAGCTCCACAGCGCTTTTAATTGCTTCTTCTGTAATTTTGACATGATGATGCGCTTCATAATGGTCCTTAATTCCCTCCAACATACAGATGGTATCTGCCACAGAGGGTTCTGCCACGGTTACCGGCTGAAATCTTCTTTCCAAAGCCGCATCTTTTTCAATGTATTTCCGATATTCCTCAGGGGTGGTTGCTCCAATCAAATGAATTTCTCCACGACTTAAAAACGGTTTCATAATGTTGGCCGCATCAATAGCTCCCTCAGCAGCGCCTGCTCCCACAATATTATGAATTTCATCAATAAATAAAATCACCTGATTGTTTTTCCTGGCTTCGTCTATCGCTTTTTTTACACGTTCTTCAAACTCTCCTCGATATTTTGTTCCCGCTAAAATTGATGAAATATCCAAAGATAAAATTCGTTTGTTTTTTAAAATATCAGGAATATCTCCATCCGCAATTTTTTGAGCTAATCCCTCAACAATCGCAGTTTTCCCAACACCGGGTTCTCCAATCAGACAAGGATTATTTTTTGTGCGTCGGCACAAAACCCGAATAACACGTTCTATTTCCTTTTCTCTGCCAATTACAGGATCAATATTCCCTTCCATACACATTCCGGTCAGATCTTTCGAAACACTGTTTAAAAATGGGGTGTCGCCTGTTTGCCTGCGTGATATATGAATATTTTTACTCTTTTCTCCTAATGTGGGAGGAAGCATTCCTCCTGAAACCATATCATAAATATCCGTTCGCATTTTTTCAGGACTTAATTTCAGTTGCGAAAGAATTCGTACCGCAATAGAATCCTCTAAAGACAGCAGGGCCAAAAGCAAGTGTTCTGTGCCAATATAATTATGCCCCATTTCCTTGGCTTCTAGGAAACTAAGCTCAATCATCTGTTTGCTTTTCGGTGTGAAAGTGACTTTTCCGGAATAAACAGAAGACGGGGGTCCGTAAAGTTCCTGCATTTTTCCTATCAGGCTTTTTTCTGTTAATCCGTTTGTTAATAATATCCGATGGGCAATTCCGTTTTTCTCTTTGAAAAGTCCGTATAATAAATGTTCACTCCCCAAATAACTTTGAGAAAAATCACGGGCTAACTGCTCTGCATAGGTTAATACAGATGCTGCCTTTTCGGTAAATTTTTTTTCAAACATCAAATCACCTCTTCCTACCATTTTAGCCAGAAGTTTTAAAAAAATACCGAAAAAAGACTGAAAAAAACAAAGAAAAAAAGGGTTGCCGGACAGCAACCCTTTCCCCTCATTTTTTCACTCGGAAAATCCAGCGAAAAATACCTTTTAAGTAACTTGGCGGACGATAAACAACAATTTTCATAGTTCATTCTCCTTTTTAAATTGATTAAAAAGCGGTACACTCTCAAAAATTCAGATGAATTCCTTTTTGGACCTAAAATTTTCGACCACGATGCCCGAAAGAACCGATACACCCCACCCCAATTAAGATGCAGGACAGTAAAACAACAATGATACTTAACGGAACAGCTAAAGCAATCAGAATCCCAAAACCTAAGGCAGAGAGCACCAATCCCCAGCTTAAAGAGAAACATCCCCGGAAGAACTTCACTCTTTGGCACCTCCATCCTTTCTGCAATAAAAAAAAATACCAACATAATGACAGTTCCACTATCATTATATTGGTATCATTTTATTTGGTTACAAACAATCAGAAGATTTCCACTGGAAACCGAAATTTGCGCCACATCTTCGGTAATCACATTGCTGGTTCCAATGATATCGTATTTTTCCAGCAAAGCATTTTCCAAAGGGTAGTAAAACCCTTTTAATGTGACACCCTCACAAACATCGGAAAAAGCGTAAACTGAAACAGTTTGTCCTTTTTTTTCTTTTAAAGTGAGCTGAGAATCCGTCAGATAAACTTCCGTAGTGCCATCTGTTACAACCATAGGAATATCTCTGATCATCGCATGCCTTAATAAACAAATGTTGGCATAACTGTGATCAAAACGAGAACCGATCCCCCCATAGAGTACAACATTGGTTGCTCCCTTGGAAAAAGCAAATCGCAATGCATATAGGCTATCGGTTTCATCTTTTTCCACCGGTAATTTCACTTTTCTTAAAAACTCGACAGGTTCCTCTGACAAGGAATCAAAATCTCCTACTAAAATATCAGGCACAATCCCTACCGATTTTGCGTGTTCATATCCGGCATCCGCACAAATAATATAGTCTGCGGCATCGGCATACTCCAACAACTTTTGAGAACTGCTATTGTTTCCTGCCGCAATAATTAAAATATTCAAACTCATTCTCCCCGTAACTTACGAATAGATTCCTCACGGTTTTCCTCACGAAAGACGGTGCTTCCCGCAACCACCATGGTCACGCCTGCATCCTCCAGTTTACGAACATTTTCATAATCCACACCGCCGTCTACCGACAGCAAGACATCTTTTCCTTTGATCATCTGGCTGATTGCACGGATTTTTTCATAACTGGATTCAATAAATTTTTGTCCTCCGAATCCAGGATACACACTCATCACCGTGATCATTGAAATATCATCCAGATAAGGAGCTAACACAGAAACATCTGTGTCAGGACTGATAGCCAGTCCTGCTTTTTTTCCAAAACTTTTAATCAATCGGATACATTCATGGATATCATCCGGTTGCTCTACATGAACTGTGATATAATCAGAACCTGCTTTTGCAAAAGCCTCAATATATTTCAGAGGATTATCAATCATCAGGTGTGTGTCAAACGGCACATCAGAATGGGGACGAATCGATGAAATCACACAGGGTCCAATGGTCAGATTGGGCACAAAATGACCGTCCATCACATCTAAATGTATAAAATCAGCGGTACCGACAGATTTGAGTTCTTCCCGTAAATCAGAAAAATCAGATGCTAACATTGAGGGGGAAACTTTTACCATAATTTATTCGCCTTTCTACTTTTTATGCCATGGTTTAATATCTTTGATTTTTTCATAAATCTGCAGGTAACTTTGGTATCGGGAATGTGCTATCTCTCCGTTTTGCAAAGCTTCTATGATACCGCATCCCTTTTCTTTTGTGTGAGAACAGCCCTTGAACTGACAGGCAATCTCCCGGAATTCTGGAAACATTGTGTCAAGATTGGAAATTGCAAAATCAATTTCCAGGGAAGAAAATCCTGGCGTGTCTGCCACATAGGTCTTGGGGGCAATCCCAAAAAGCTCAGAATGGCGGGTAGTATGCCGTCCACGGGTCAGTTTGCTGATTTCTCCTGTTTTTAAATCCACATTTTCAATCAATTCATTCAACAAGGAAGATTTTCCAGCCCCGGAAAATCCTGCAAACACATTAATACCGCCTGAAATACTTCTCTTTACTTCGTCAATTCCCTCGCCTGTTACAGTGCTAGTATAAAGAACCGAATAGCCAATACGCTGATACAGTTCCCCGTATGTCTCTCCTTTTTCTATATCTGTTTTATTGATAACAATTAACGGCTCAATGTCATAAAGCTCACAAAAAACCAAGAGTTTATCAACAAAAAAGGTGTCAAAATCAGGAGATTTAGCAGGTGCCACAATAATAAAATGGTCCACATTGGCAATACTGGGACGAATGAGCAAATTCTTCCGCGGATGAATCACATCAAGACTTCCCTTTTTTTGTTCCTCAGAAACCACAGAAATTTCCACACTATCACCAACGGTGGGAGTAATTTCGTTTTTCCGAAAAACACCTCTTGCCTTACATTCATAACAACCGTTTTCGGTTTCCACATAATAAAAACCGCCGATTCCTTTGGTAAGCAGACCTTTCAAGCTACACCTGCACCTCTTTTCTTTTTTTATGATTAATCGAATTTGACGTTCTGAGAGAAGAACAGTTGTCCGTCAATGGTAATTTCAATTTTCTGAGTTCCGCTACCGGATACTGATACGGTTACTCGTTTTTCAGAAGTCTGATGAGTCTGACGGTACACTTCAACACCATCCCGTTTGATTACCAGAGTTGCAGTTTCTCTCTCCTGAGGTAAATCAATGGTCATAGACTGTTTCGAGGTTGCTGCCGGTGTGGGAGACGGCGATGCACTGGGAGAAGAGCCTTCCACGGTAACGGTTAAACGAACAGAAGAACCTCGTTTTACTTTGGTATCTTTTTCGGGAGATTGCTGAGTAATTTTATCGATGTTTTCGGTTCCTTCTTTTTCTACAAATGTGATAACAAGACCCAGATTACTTGCTGTTTTAGTTGCTTCACTTTCTGTCATACCCACAAAATCAGGAACAGAAACTTCTGCTTCAATAGCCACGTATAAAACCACTTCGCTGCCTTTTGATGCTTTTTTATTGGCTGTGGGATTTTGTCTTAAAACATATCCTTTTTCAGAATCAGCATCTTCTTCCTCAATAATACGAACTCTGAATCCGGCTTTTTCCAATTCCTGCTGTGCCTGACGATATTCTTTATCCACCACATCTGGAATCTCAATTTTTTCGTTGGATTCCTCTGCTACAACATCCAATTCCACGGTTGTTTTACTAACCTTAACGCGAATATTTCCGCTGGGATTTTGTCTCACAATTATTCCGGCTTCCTGTGAATTGTCTTCCACTTCATTCACCACAACAGTTAACCCTTCGGATTCCAATTTTGGTCGAACCTCATCAATATGTTGACCCACCACATTGGGTAATAAGTATTCTTTGGAATTAGAGTTTGTCACAGAAGAAAAATTAAATCCGGGAAACAGTACCCGCAGTGCAATCAACACAATAGCAATTACAACCGCCGTGGATAAACCAATAGCAGACCAGATTGCAATTTTCTCCTGTTTTTTATCCATTGCAGCTCTTCTTTGGGTAACCGGAACAATAACTTCCTCCTGTTTCTGCTCTAAAGAGGAATACTCATAAGGAATTGTTACAACGCCTTCTGCCGGAGTTTCCGTCTTCTTCGCATTTTTTACAAGTTCAATAATTTCTGCAATGACTGCGTCTTCATTTTCTTTAGAGGTAAGATTTTCCACCTTCTTAAACTCTGTTAAATCTCCCGCCATTTCTCTGGCATTCTGGTAACGATTTAAAATATCTCTCTGCATTGCTTTGGTTACAATGCGAACCATTTCGTTGGGAACGGAGAGGTTGATATCCTTAATGGAAACCGGCTCAGAACTTAAGTGCATCAATGCCACGGAAACCGGATTTTCTCCGTCATAGGGAAGTTTTCCGGTAAGCATTTCATACATCACAACACCCAAAGAATACAAATCACATCTGGCATCAATCATAATTCCTTTTGCCTGTTCGGGAGAAATGTAATGCACAGAACCGATCACATCGCTGTCAATCTTCTTGGTTTCGTTGCTGTTAACCGCTCTTGCAATTCCGAAATCTGTAATTTTCAGAACACCGTCTTCAGTCACAATCATATTTTGAGGCTTAATATCACGGTGAACAATTCCGTTTTTATGTGCGCATTCCAGGGCAGTAAGCATCTGCATCGAAAGGTTCAGTGCCACATTCCATGCTAAAATCCCATTTTCTTTAATAACTTCTTTTAAGGTAACCCCTTCAACGTGTTCCATTACGATGTAATGAAGATTTTCTTCATTACCAACATCATAAATGGACACAATATGAGGGCTGGATAACGATGCCGCCGCTTGTGATTCAATATAAAAACGCTTGATAAATTCTTTATCTTCGTTAAACTCTTCTTTTAAAATTTTCACGGCAACAAAGCGATTTAAAAGATTACATCTTGCTTTATATACCCGAGACATTCCGCCCACGCCAATTAATTCTAAAAGCTCGTATCGTCCACCCAGAATTTTTCCAATCATAACAATATCTCCTTATTTCGATTTCTGTTCTTCATTACCGAAGGACAACTGTGATGTTATCCGAACCGCCGTATTCATTTGCCAACTTTACTAAAGCTTCAGTGGCGGCTTTACGACTATATCGGTTTACAATGGCTAATATTTCTTCGTCCGACACATGGCCTGTTAGACCGTCGGTGCACAAGAGTAGCTTGTCTGTTTTTTCGGTATCCAGAAAGAAGATATCCGGATAAACTTCAGGAGCTATCCCAAGAGCTTTTAAAATTTCGTTTCTGCGTGGATGCGTTTTTGCTTCCTCAGCAGTAATCACTCCACTTTTTTGCAATTCATACACATAAGAATGGTCTTTTGTGATTTGCTGGATTCTTTCCTTGTTAATCAGGTAAGCACGAGAATCTCCCACATTGGCGATACACACTTTTTTGGAATTCCCAACTGCCACAACCAAGGTGGCTCCCATACCGTGCAGTGACGATTTCTTACAAGCTGCCGAAAAAATCTTCTTATTGGCATAAGACACCGCCTGACGCAAAGAAACTTCGGGATCTTGAAAAACATCCTGGGCTTTTGCGTAATCTGCAATCGCCTTAACAGCCATTGCACTGGCGACTTCACCTGCATTGTGTCCACCCATACCGTCAGACACAACAATGAGAAATCCTTTTTTACTGCTTTCAAAATAGTAACTGTCCTCATTTAATGTTCGTTTTTTTCCAATATTTGTCAGTCCGTGTATCATCCTTGCTCACCTTCCTTTCTTTTGGTTTCAGCACGTCTTAACTGTCCGCAGGCAGCATTGATATCCGTGCCCAAAGTTCTTCGGACAGTGGCATTCAAGCCACCTGATACCAGCATTTGCTGAAACTGTAAAATCCTGTTTTTTTCCGAGGGAGACATTGTTCCACGTGCCGGATTCACCGGAATTAAATTCACATGACAAAGCATCCCTTTCAAATGTCCGATCAGCTCCTTGGCGTGCTCGGGTTTATCATTAATATCTTTAATTAACGTGTATTCAAAGGAAACACGTCTTCCTGTTTTTTTCACATATTCTTTCACGGCGCCCAAAAGTTCTTGATAAGGATATTTTCGGGAAACCGGCATCGTTTTGTTACGAATCGTGTCATTGGGAGCGTGAAGCGATATAGACAGTGTCAGCGGAATATTTTCTTCTGCCAACCGATTGATTCCGGGAACCAATCCGCAAGTGGATAAGGAAATATGCCGATAACCAATGTTGATGCCATGCTCATCGTTTACATTTTTCAGGAAACGGAGCACATTCTCATAATTATCAAGCGGTTCGCCGATTCCCATCAGAACGATATTGGAAATTCGTTTCCCTTCCCCTTTTGCAGTAAAAAGCACCTGGTCTAAAATTTCACCGGCTTCTAAATCTCTCACTTTACCGCCTACCGTGGATGCACAGAAGGTACACCCCATATTGCAACCTACCTGAGTGGAAATACAGATACTGTAACCGTGTTTGTAATCCATCAGAACACTTTCGATGGTGTTGCCGTCTTCCAATTCATACAGGAATTTTACGGTGCCGTCTTTGGAAACTTCTTTTTTTATCACTTTTAGATCGGAAATATAAAAATCCTCCGATAATTCTGCAGCCATTTTTTTGGAAATATCCGTCATTTCCTCAAAGGAAGTAACCCCCAGAGAGAGCCATTTAAATACTTGTTTGGCACGAAACTTCTGGCGGTATTTTTGCAAAAAATATTCTTCTAATTCAAAAAAGAGTAAATTTTTAATATTTTGTTTCATAGAAGAACAAAAATTCCTTCCTTTTAGAGAGTCACTTTTTTAATAATTTTTTTGGGACATTTTTCCAGACAAATACCACAACCCACACATTTTTCAGGGTCAATGGTTGCCAGATAATGGTCCACTTTCACTGCCTCGTTGGGGCAGTTTCTCTGACACAGCGAACAGCCGATACAACCTGCCTGACATTCCTGTTTTACCAAGGCTCCTTTATCGGTGTTACGACATTTCACCACATATTTATCTTTTTTGGAAATAATGGTAATGAGCTGTTTCGGACAAGCTTTCACACACTGACCACAAGCGGTACATTTCTCGAAATCCACCACAGCAATGCCGTTTTTAATGCTGATTGCACCAAAGTTACAAACCTTCACACAGGAACCGTATCCCAAACATCCGTTACTGCACGCTTTATAACCGCCACCAATCATTTTGGCAGCAGAAGCGCAGTCCAGGATACCGTCATAGTGGAATTTAATTTCTGCAACATCAGTACAACCTTCACAGCGCACAAATGCAGCTTTCTTCTCAAACACTTCTGCTTCCACTCCCAGAATTTTGGAAATGGCAGTTGCAGTTGTTTTGCCGCCAACCGGACATACATTTGCTTTTGCTTCTCCGGAGAGTATGGCAGCTGCACACTGAGAGCATCCTGCATATCCGCATCCGCCACAGTTTGCACCGGGCAATGCTTCTGTAATGAGAGGCAATTTTTCGTCCTGCTCCACATGAAAAATCTTGGCAGCAAAACCAAGAAGTGCCCCGAAAATCAATCCCATAGCCGAAATTGCAATGGTTGCATATAAAATATTCTGCATAATCTATTTCCTTTCGTCTACAGTTTCATACCGGCAAATCCTAAAAACGCCATAGCAATCAACCCTGCAGAAACTAAAGCAATTGGCATTCCTTTCATAAAGGAAGGAATGTTGGAGTTTTCCAAACGTTCTCTCACACCTGCAAACAGCCAGATTGCCAGCGTAAAGCTTAAAGCTGCCGCAATCCCGGAAACCACACTTTCCAAAAAACCATAATCTTTCTGCACATTTAAAATGGCAACCCCTAACACTGCACAGTTGGTAGTGATTAAGGGTAAATAAATTCCCAAAGATGCGTAAAGAGGCGGGCTTAACTTCATAATTGCCATTTCCACAATCTGCACTAAAGCCGCAATTACCAAAATAAACGCAATGGTCTGCAAATACTGCAAATCAAACGGAACAAGAATGAAGCTATTTACCAACCAGGTCATAGCACTTGCTAAGGCCATAACGAAAGTAACCGCCATACCCATTGCCAAAGCAGTGCTTGTTTTTTTAGATACACCCAGGAAGGGACAACATCCTAAGAATTTAACCAAAACAAAGTTTTCCACCAAAATGGTGGTGATTAAAATTGAAAACAGTTTACCAACATCAACCATTTTTGGTGCCTCCCTTCGTTCTCATTGCCTGAATCACACCTAACACAACACCCAAAACGATAAATCCACCCGGAGGCAGAATCATCATAATTGCCTTGGGATAATTTGCTCCAAACACGGAGATACCCGCTAAAGTGCCGTTACCGAACAACTCACGGATTGCGGATAAAATCACAAGTGCCACAGTGAAGCCAAGCCCCATACAAAGACCATCCACTGCAGATTTTCCGGGAGTGTTTTTTGAAGCAAAACTTTCTGCTCTTGCTAAAATAATACAATTTACCACAATCAAAGGAATGAACACACCCAAAGATGCAGAAATATCGGGCAGATATGCTTTTAACGCCATTTCTACCGCTGTTACAAATCCTGCAATAATAACGATATAGGATGCAATTCTGATTTTATCGGGAATAAATTTTCGTAATACGGAAATAAAAAAGTTAGAACAAATTAAAACCAAGGTAGCAGACAATCCCATTCCCAAACCGTTGATAATGGAGGTGGAGGTACCTAAAGTGGGACACATGCCTAACAGGAGCACAAACACAGGATTTTCCTGAATCATTTTTTTGAAAAATGCTTTCATTATTCTGTTGCCTCCCTTGCTTCTTTTGCTTCTTTTGCCATATCAGATGCTTGATTGATAGCTCCATTGACTGCCTTGGAGGTTACTGTTGCACCGGTAATTGCCTGAATTTCTGAAAAATCTCTTGCAGGTTTTCCGTTAAACTGAGATG
>JAZOQZ010000062.1:0-66032 GCA_045656345.1 Clostridia bacterium | reverse complement strand
TTTTTAGTACCTTCTCAATTGAATGCAAAAATTAAATATACGATTCAGCAGGCAAGAGAGAAAAAAGAAGCAAAAAAAATTCCGTTCTGGCAAAACAAACGGATTCTCTCCACAGCCACTGCTTGTGCTTTTCTCCTTGTGGCAGGCATCTGGGGTGCTTCCAATTACTCCGGATTGAAAAAAGCAGCAAACACAACAGCAATTGAAATAAACGAACCGGTTATCCAGGGCGAAATTGCAAATCTGAATATCGTTTCGGATCAATCTGACGCTCCCGCAATGGCAAAAGAAAGCAGACAAGTCACACCGGTTTACAACAATAACGAAGAAACTCTTCCCAACGTGGTAAATGAAACTCCGATTCCGGAAGTTTCGGAAGATGTGGCAGCATATTCCGGCGAAGAAAACACCAACATTGTAGCAGATGCTGCAGCAGAACCCTTCGCAATCCCAAGAACTATGGCAGTACCCGAAGACATTGCCATCTCAGTTGATTGGAAAGATACCATTTTAGCCCAATTCCCTCACGAGGTAATCACCGAAGACATCTTCCTGGTAACCATTACCAAACCGGAATTGGAAAACATTTTAAGTCACTCTGTGGAAACAGATGAAACCAAAACCCAACTGTTCATCCGCTTTATACAAGAATAAAAAAGACTGCGCCGAATCAGGCACAGTCTTTTTTTACGAAAAAATTTATCACAGGTTTATCATCCTCTCATATATTGGTGGTGAAGGGTGATAACATCACCTCAAAAATTAAGAAAAAGAGGGATTTGCTATGCAATTATTCAAAGGTTGTAGAGAAGATGGATGTAAAGACAACACCATCTTATGGTTTATCATTCTGTTTGTACTGTTATTCTTCTGTGGCGGTTGTGGCGAAACAAGAAACACCGGTAACTGTTGCTGCGACTAATCCATAAATAACAAAAACCAAAAAAAGGAGTGCACGTCATGAACGGCTTATTTTCAGGCGACAACTGTTGCCAGAGCAACCCTTGCTGCGAAAACACCTATCGCAACTGTTGCGACAACAACGATAACTGGCTCACCATTATCATTATCATTGCCATCATCTTACTGTTCTTCAACAACTAAGTAAAAAATCCCCTGAAACTGTTTTGTTTCAGGGGATTTCTCTTTTAAAAAAATGAGCAAAACTATAAGCCGGGTTCTGTATTTGACAGTCATCTATCTAGGGTAACCATTGCTGATTACCTCAAGCCACAATTCGCACAGCCGAGCAAGCTATGGTGCAGTCTTGTGTTGCTTCGGGTGGGGTTTACACGGCCAACCTGTCTCCAGATTGCCGGTGAGCTCTTACCTCGCCTTTTCATCCTTACCGCTTGAAAAAAACGGCGGTTCTTTTCTGTTGCACTTTCCTTAGAGTTACCTCCACCGGCCGTTAGCCGGCACCCTTGCTCTGTGAAGCCCGGACTTTCCTCACGAAAAAATCAAAGATTTTTTCCCGCGACTGTCTGTTTTACTCACTGCGTACTATGATAGCACAGCCAGTTTCATTTGTCAAGAGATTATAATTTCACCTTCATTACGATTTTCTGCACAGGTTCACTCACTCCACCAAATGCTACGCAAGGTCTGTGGGCGTCGTTGGGCAGAAGCACCACAAAGCAACCGGGGGTTAAAGTTAATGCAGATACATTTTCATCCACCTGATAGAAAGCGGCATCCCAGTCTTCTCTGTATGCATCGGTTAACCTGGATGTTGCAATATCGTTCACATACATGGTTTCTTTGCCGGAAACGATAAACTGAATATCCACATATTTTTCGTGAGCTTCCATTTTGCCATCTTCGGTTAAGGTATTATACACCTGTACCGATGCAAAAAGATTATCTCCATCAATTTCGTGTTTTCCCGGTTCGGGGAACTGCTTCATAGCATCCTTTAAAAAAGCAAAGGCTTTTTCATAATTGGGATGAAGTTTATAGTACTGTTCACAGTTTTGAATAGTATCAAAAATCATTTCTTCTTTCCTTTCTTACGGACGCAATCCCATACCGCCTTCTAAGGTCAGGGTTTCGCCATTTAAATATTTAAAATCGGGATTTGCCAGTTGCACACAAACTCTGCCGATTTCAGTTTCAGGATCACCAAAATGTCCTGCCGGAGGCATTTTTACATTTGCTTTGAACGCATCGGGATACGCTTTTTCAAAGTTTTCCAGCTGAGCGGTCCAGGCAAGAGGACAAACCACGTTGGTGTTGATGCCGTCTTTTGCCCATTCGGTTGCAGCCACACGGCTCAGTCCACGGATTCCTTCTTTTGCTGCTGCATAGGAACACTGCCCATAATTACCAAACAATCCTGCTCCGGATGCAAAGTTCACAATAGACCCCTTAGTTTCCTTCAGATAAGGGTAACAAGCCTTCATATAATAGAAGGTGGCATACAAACCGGAATACATCGCCAGATCAAACTGCTCGGTGGTGTGATCCTGAATGGTAACACCGGATGCAGAGGCTTGGGCGTTGTTGATTAACACATCAATTCTGCCGAATGCCTTCATAGCTTCTTCTGCAACCATTTTAGCAGTTGCTTCATTGTCACTGCCTGCAGAAATATCTGCAGAAAGTGCCAACACTTTGATGCCGTATTTTGCTTCAAGTTCTTCTTTTGCTTTTTCTAATTTTGCCACATTACGGCCGGTAATCACAAGATTTGCGCCCTCTTTTGCATAGGCGGTTGCAATTCCGTAGCCAATGGAGCCGCATCTGCCGTCAGACAGCACTGCATAACCTGCTCCTGTGATAATCGCAGTTTTACCAGTTAAAAATCCCATAGCAATTCTCCTTTTTTTGATATATTACTGAATATGATATTGTTCTGCAATCTGCTTTGCTTTGTCATACTGCTCACTTTTTATCAGCACATCGTAATACTTCTCTGCCGTGTATAAAATCGCCGGATGTGCTTGCTCGTAATAGGCTTCGCATGCGGATAACAACGCACATAGCAGATGCTCCGCCTCGGCATATTCTTTTTGCTGAACCAACAAATAAGCCAGATTGTTGGTAGCTCTGAACACAACCGGATGCTCTGCTCCATAAACACTCTGCCAACCGGACATTGTTTCACGATGCAGCTGTAATGCAAGTTCTTCCCATCCGTTTTTTCCGCAAAATATTGCAAAAGACTCTATTGCCTTCAGAGTATTGGGATGATAATTGCCAAAAGTTTGCCGACGTTTTACAAGTGCCTTTTGAAACCATTCAAAAGCTTCTTCTTTTCTCTCAAGATCATCCAGGATATATGCCACATTTTCCATTGTTCGTAATGTTGCTTCACAGCTTTCGCCAAGCACTTCTTTTCGCTGCTCAAACACCTCACAGGATAAGAGCAAAGCTTCTTCCGGTTTTTCCAGATCGGACAAACAGGTGGCAAGATTGCTTTTCGTGCGAAGGGTTGCAGGATGTTTTTCGCCAAGCACTTCCATCTGTTTTTCCAGTACTTGTTGATGCAGGTCAAATTCTTCCTGATGATTGCCGATATCTCCCAAAACCGAGGCCAGATTTTCCTTTGCTGTCATCACAACAGGAAACTGTTCCCCGTATTGTCTTGTTCCTGTTTTCACAACTTCACGGAGCAGTTCGGCAGCTTTTTGCTGGTTCTCCGGAGTTTTTCGTTGTGCTATGGTAGTTGCCAGATTTTGCTTGGCTAGCAATGTTCTGGGGTGTTCTTCCCCGCTGCTGTCAGTTTGTAAGCGCAAGCATTTTAACTGCAACGAAAGTGCATCGTCAAACTTGCCAAGTTCCAGTAAAGTGTTAGCTAAATTTCCAAGTGCAATCAGTGTTTCGTCGTGATTCTCTCCTAAAATATCAGTAGCAAGCGACAGGGTCTTTTTCTGCTGTTGGTATGCTTCTTCCCATAACTGTTGGCTCGAAAGAAGATACCCTTTTTCATTGGAAATCGCAATAAACAGTAAATCGTCCGTTTTCTTGGCAGCATACTGATACAGAGAATTCCAGATTGTATCAATCTGACTGTATAATCCCGCATCTACCATCCATTGGAACCGAACACCGACTTTGCTTTTATAAAATTCACAGAATTGTTCACGGGTATATCCCAAAAGCCATCCGGAGCGTAACAACTGCAACAATCTCAATGCATATGTTTCGTCCGGATTTTTTGATAACGAAAGATGTTGCAAAAAGTATTTCTGCATCACTTCTCCCGTCTTTTTCCGAAGAGCCAACGGGCATTTTGTTGCCAATACCTCCCGAACGGTGGGATGAATCACAAAGAAACCGTTCTCCACTTCGCTGATAAATGAAAGTCCTTTGATTCGTTCGTACAGCGTATGCGGAAACCCAAGTAACACATTCTCTGCAATCTCTGATGCCGTCTTATCGTCCCAACATTCCAGACAAGTCAGAAAATAGACGAAATCCTGCATGCTGTCATCCATATAACACACCAAACGATCAACCAGTTCTTCCGGTGTGTTACCAAACATCTCGATATGGGGCGTTTCCCCTCTTTTGATGATAGCATCGTGTCGGTCCATACAAAGATCCAGATACACGGGTGTTCCACCGGTCAACTGATACAATTGTTTGCGTAACGTTTCATCTTCTACACCGGCATTCTTTAAGAAACTATCGCTGTCTCTATCGGAAAGACTCCCCAACAGATGCTGTTGTAATGCTTCGCTCCAATCTGCATCAAAGCTTTCCCATTTGAGCTTATCTCTGCCACAGATTACCCAAAGCACATTCGGCAGCCACTGAATCAGACCGTTTTCACCCCGAAGCCAAAGATCATTAATAAACGGATTCCCAACAGACGAAAGTTCATTGACCAGAGCTTCGTAAGTATCTAAAAAAAACACAAAAGGTTCTGTGTAATTCTTAAGATTGTTTTTCATATCCATTGCAAAATAATAGGGTAACATCCCATATAATTCGGCAACTCCCATATGATCCATTTGTCGGATACTTTTTTCATGGTTTTTTAAGTAGGTTCGCACTTCAGACTGAATATCGTCGGCAAGCTCAACAATTTTGGTAGCAACAGAGCCGGAAATGATGTCCAGCATTTTTAGAGTCAGTCTTAAAAACGGACTTTTCTGGCAAAACTGTTGCACCTCTTTTTCAGTAAAATCTATATAAGTATGCTTGGCATAAGTAAGATTGGCAATATCAAACTGAGGAAACGAAAAGCCGTACTGACGAGTCATAAATTCCGCCATACGGGATAACACTTGCCGGCTGTCTTTTGTAATAGAAAAATCGAACTGCACATACCTGGGCTTCTTGATATTTTCACATAATTCATCGGTCAGTTTTGTTAACAGCGTGCTTTTCCCGATACCGCCCACACCGTAATAATGCAACACACAAATGTCTGCATTTCCGGTTTGCATCTGCTCTTTTATGCTACGGTAGCTATCCCAAAATGCCGCTCTTGGGCTTTCACGATCGGTAAAAGTGCGTACCGCTTTGCCTGAATATGTTTCAGTTTTTGGTTTCATATTTTTCCCCTTTGATGTTGATATACTCTGCAACAATCTAAAGTCTACATATTTGCTTTATAAACATCTGCCACCTCGGTGATGGTGATAAATGCAGTTTTATCAATTTTATGAACCAGTTCTCTCATTTTAGAAATCTGAAAACGGTCCACAATGAAATAAATCACGGTTTTTTCCTGATTGGAATAACCGCCTTTTGCCGCAATTCTGGTGGCACCGCTTTCAAAGGTCTGCACCAAAGCTTCGCAAACCTCGTCTGCCTTTTCGGTAATAATCATCGCCGCTTTGGAACGGTCAATCCCTTCCACAATAAAGTCGATGGTTTTTAGTCCCACATAATAAGTTAAGATAGAATACAGCGGTAAAATCCAGCTGTTTAACAAAACACCGCTGATAACATATAAAATCACATTATACGCCATTACGAAAGTGCCCACGGTAACACCAATCTTTTTAGCAAAAATCACTGCCATAACCTCAACTCCGTCAATAGCACCGCCAAAACGGATGGTAAGACCGCTTCCGACACCGGAAATCAAACCGCCAAATATGGCGCATAAGAGCAAGTCGTTTCCTGCAAAAGGAGAGGACAAAGCAACATCCAACGGCAACACATCGGTAATCAGCCAGGCCCCCAATGAATAAACGACAACCGTGTAAATGGAATACACCGTGAAGGTAATCCCCTGTTTTTTGTATCCGAAAGCAAACAATGGAATATTTAAAATTAACAAAAACAATGATAATGAAAGATAATCGGGAGTAATCTGAGAAAGCAGCATAGAGGTGCCGGAAATCCCGCTGTCATACAATTTGACCGGCGATAAAAACACCGTGATGCCAAAAGCGTTGATCAATCCTGCCACCGTTAAAAGCAATATATTTTTAAATCTGAGTTCTTCCAATAACTGTTTCAAATAATCTCTCCTTATTTTTCTTTGGATTCCTTATGAATGTCTGCAGCGTCAATTTCCATCAGCAGGGAAATAAACAGCTCCATTTGCTAACTTACCTCCAACATTTTATCCTGCTGTTTTTTCTCGTAAGTGTTCCTCTGTTGCTGGTTCAATTATTTCCACAAATCCAAATTTAAAAATTGACCCATCAGTTCGTAGCCGTTTTCAATGTGTAACCCGGCTTCTTTGGCAGTGTCTTCATTGTATAAATTGCCTTCCGCTTCTTTTTTGTTATAATAAGCAAAAAACGGAACGGGTGCCCTATCGTGAGTACCGGTGGCAATCGGTGTGGGATGGTCAGGAGTTACCAAAATAGCAAAATCCTCTCCGCATCCCTCTAAATAACGGCAAACAGGACCAATTACCTTTTCGTCAATCAGCTCAATTGCCAATTTTTTGTTGTCTGCTTCAAAACGGTGCCCACATTCATCAGGTGCTTCCATATGCACATAAACGAAATCGTCGCCCTCTTTTAAAGCATCAATACAAGCCTGAGCTTTTCCATCAAAATTGGTATCAATATTTCCGGTCACATTTTCCACTTCAATGGAGCGCATCCCCGTTAAAATACCAATTCCTTTTATCAAGTCCACGGCGCTGATAACAGAGCCTTTCACACCAAATTTATCATAAAAGCTATCCATTTTCGGACGCTTTCCTTCTCCCCATACCCAAATGGAAGATGCAGGCTTCTTGCCGGCTCCGATTCTTTCCAGATTGTAGGGATGGTTTTTCAAAAATTCATAGCTTTTTTTCATAAGCGAAAGAATCTCTGCATCCTTAGGCAGATATTCTTTCACCGGACGCTTGGAAATATCGTGCGGAGGGATTAATTTCCCATCCACGGTTTTATCGGATAACACCAGTAGATGACGGTAAGATACCCCGGGATAAATCTTGGTTGTTTCATCATTTAACACAGGCATCAAATCTTCGATGAGCTTCTTTGCGTCCGCAGTTTTGATTTCCCCTGCACTGTAATCCTCCATGATTAGGTCTTCGTATTCGCCTTCTCCCGAAAGAGTGACTAAATTGGCACGGAATGAGGTCTCATTATCTGCCAAGGTAACGCCGATACTTGCCGCCTCTAAAGGAGAACGACCTGTATAATACAAATTGGAATCGTATCCCATTACCGATAGGTTACAAACATCACTTCCCGGTGACAAATGGTCGGGAACGGTTTTTAAGGTGCCTAAAATTGCTTTCTTTGCGTATTGATCCATATTGGGAGTATTGGCTGCTTCCAAAAGAGTTTTATTACCGAATTTCTCCAGTTTTAAATCAGCCATCCCATCACATAAAAAAACTACATATTTCATATTGCTGTCTCCTTACAGATGCATCGTATTCAATGTCGAGCAATGTAAAAATTTTTTATTTTTTATTATAGCATACATTCTTGATATTTTCAAGTTTTTTCGTATTATTTTCACAAGAACCCACCGTCTTTTTTGGAAACATCGAAAAAACGCTCTTGCATTTTCTGAAAAATGGTTTATAATGAAATTGACCAGACCATTTTAAAAAAGGAGAACTCTTATGGCAGATTTCCTAAACATCTTCGGCTCCGCCCTGCTCATTGCGGCAGGAATCGGTGTGCTAATTGCCTTTTTTCAGGAAAAGACGGAGTCAAATAAACAGAAAAAACTTAAAAAAAATAAAGTTGTGGCTAAAATTTCAAACAGCAAAAAGCCAAACTTTCAGAAGTGGATTTGGATTGCGTTGATTTCGTTACTTGCCCGTTGGCTTATTTATCTGGTTGGATATTGGATTAACGAAACCGACATTTCTTTTTGGGAACAGATTACCAGGGTATTTAGCGTTTCAGGAGACTCTCCTCACTATTTGTATCTGGCAGAACACGGCTACACCGCTGTGGGAGAACAGGCAAAACTTATCGTATTTTATCCGCTGTATCCGCTTTGCATCCGGATATTCAATGTGTTGTTCAACAATTATCTGCTTAGCGGCATTGTGGTGTCCAATCTGGCCTTTATGGCAAGTTGCTGTGTGCTTTATGAATTGCTGCGGTTGGATTACAGCGAAAAGCAGTCCTTCAGCGGGCTTGCACTGATGATTGTGGCGCCCTTCAGCATGTTTTACAGTGCAGTATTTACCGAGAGTGTGTTTCTTTTAACCACCCTTTTATGCCTGTACTTTTTACGAACCAAAAAGCCTGTGTGGATGGCAATTTTCGGATTTTTGGCTTGTCTTTCCAGAACACAGGGCGTGTTGTTGTTTGCGTGTGCTTTAGTGAGTGTGGCAAGAGACTTATTTAGACAAAGAAAGTTCAATACAAAAACCTTCTCTTGGTCAATACTGATTCCCGCAGGATTTTTTGTGTATCTCCTGATGAACAAAGTTCTTTTTGGAAACTGGTTCCAATACTTAGCGTTTCAGGCATCAGAACCCTGGTACAACAAAGCACAATGGTTCGGCAAAACCTTATCCTACAGCTACAATATGGCACAAAGTTATCCGGGTCTTTCAAATTTCATATACTGGCCGCAACTGGCCCTGTTTTTCATTGGCACCCTTACCATCTTCTTGGGTATTTTCAAAAAGGTACGCACCGAATATTTAGTGTATCTTGGTGCTTACATCTTCACCTGCTACACCCACGGTTGGCTCATCAGCGGTTCCCGCTACATGTGTGCCTGCATACCGCTCTACATCGTGTTTGCATCTGTGAAAAACAAATATGTGCGCTATGGTATGATTGCCGTAAGCTTGGTACTGTGTTTCTTTTATACCGGTCTATGGCTTCGGGGCGAATCTATTATGTAAATAAAAAAACAGCATTTGCATTTTGCAAATGCTGTTTTTTTATTATCCGCTGATGAAGCTAAACAAAAACCAAAGAAGAACTCCGTTTAATATCACAGAAAACGGAACCAACAAACGGAACTTCATTTTTGAGGTTTTATGATTCCAGATAACCATTCCGAACAACGCACCCAATGCCCCCATCAGAAATGAAAAGCCTATCAACACGCTTTCCGGAATTCGTCTCCAATGCTGTTTGGCACAAAGCTTGTCCCACCCATAGAGAAAAAAGGTCAGAACATTCCATATCATTACCACAGAATATAACATAAAACCGTTCCTCCCCAAAGATTATTCAAACTGTACGCCTGTTGTGGGGTCAATCAGATTGATAATGGTTTTCCCGGGATTAATCTGAAGAGGAGTGCCGTCTGCGTTTTTATAAGTGGTATTTTCCCGACGGGAAGGCTTATGCCAGGTGATTTCTTCATACACACCGTCAGTAATGTAATACCCTTTTCCGCTACCGGTATTGAGTAAATTTCTGCGGTCGGTGCCGTCACCCAGTGCGGTAACCGGAACCAATTGCACAATCACGTTTTTGAAGGTGACAGTTTCACCGTTTTGCAACTTGTGAGGAGCGGAGAAAATCTGTTTTTCATACAATTTGGTTTCAGCGTTGTAAACATAGGAGGTTTTATATCTGCCGGAATAATTCAGATAAACGCTATTGGCTTCCAGATCGGAATCGGGAGTAAAATAAGCTGTTGCATAAGAAATCCCGTTTTTACGGTCGGTGGTATCGGAGAAAGATTTTCTGTCTGCTTTGGCTTTGATTTTTTCAATGGAGGTATAAGCGCTATGCCAGTCGCCTTTGAATTTTTCTTCTCTCCAGAAAATATCGCCATCTTCTCCTAACACGCCGTTGATTTTATTGATGCCATAAGCAGAAATATCTTCAATGGCTTTGGGGCTCCATCCGAAATGGGTATAGATGGCATCATTCTCCATCACGTAATCCAAAAAGTAATGTCTGGAAGAACGAACAGGTCCGATTTTTTTGGTATCCACATTGCGATACAACGCCATAAAACGGGTGGAACCGCCTTCCACGTTCATTTCGTATACCAGATAAGCTTCATCCAACCCCGCGTGAGGACGAGCATTTTTATCGTCATTATCAATCATAACAGCAATAGGACGTTCGTCGGTATTGATATAGGTATCCAAAAAGATTTCCTCAGGTGAAGGAGTGGGCTCCGGAGTGGGAGCAGGCGTTGCAGTAGGTGCAAGGGTACCGTCGGAACCGGAAGATGCAGAACATCCTGCTAACAGAACAACTGCCAACAACATCGCAACAAAGGAAAAAATACGTTTCATCTCTCATCAACCTTTCTTTTTGGAATTGTTTCGGCTTGTTTTGGAATTTTAGATGCTAAAATTCTTTACAGCGCCATTGTAACACACAAAATAATAAATGACAATACTTGTTACGGTATTGTCATTTATTTGTTATATTTGCTATATTTGTTATAACTTGATAAACTGATGAGTCTTTGCAGATTCTTTCGCCTTTAAGCAAAGGTATGCACTCTGCAGACCGTCATACAAGCTGGAACGGGAAACATCTCCGTTTAAGAGTGCATGAAAATCACGGATTAAAATGTTGTCTCCTCCACCGTGTCCGCCATTTGCACCGGGACGAACCATAATATGTTCCACCGTGTTTTTATCATGGGGGAACAGCTTGATTTCGTTGGTGGTCCAGTCAAATTCCATGGTCGCTTTCTGGCCAATCATTCGCATACCACGTCTGCCTGCTTCTTTTCTTGCCACAAAATTCTGAGTATAAACTGCATGCATACCATCTTCGTACTGCATCATAATGGTGGCACTGTCGTGGTTGCCAACATCTTCACCGTAGGAACAGTATTCTCCGTTGGGAGAATCCCCTGCCTGTTCGGAAATTACTTTTGTGCTTTCATAACAGGTTTCATATTCGGGGCAATCCTCGCATTTTAAGTTGGCAGTTTTGTCTCCTTTGTAAACCATTTTGGATTCCATTGCACAAATTTCAACAGGCTGTTTGCCTAACACATAATTGATGTAGTCCAAATCGTGAGTAGCCTTCTGCAAAAACAGACCGCCCGTGATGCTTTCGTCACGGTACCAATATTTATAGTACACACGTCCGTAAGGCACGTTGTTGTATGCCTGAATCTGAGATAAAGTGCCCAAAGCACCGCTATCATAAATTTCTTTTACCTTCCCGAGAATTTCGGTTAAACGAAGGGGGAAAGAAGTCATACCAATGCCACCAAAGGAATCCATCGCCTCTTTTAACTGATCGTATTCTTCCATCGTAATGGCTACAGGTTTTTCCAAAAAGAGCGGAATTTTTCTTTGTAACACTTCCACTGCATATTTGGTATGTAAGTTGCAACGAGTGCCCACAAAGACGCCGTCCAGCTCTTCATGATCCAGCATTTCTTCCCCTTTTTCATAAAAGGTAACTTTAGATATATCCAGATTTTTCGTATTGTTGGCACGTTCTTTGGCACCTTCTAAATCAGCATCTGCAATTGCCACAATCTGAAGTTCGGGATAATAGCCGAATTCATTGATAACAAGGGACTGAATTCGTCCGCCAAAGCCGATAACACCTATTTTTTTCACTGTCAAAATCACCTCGCAGAATATTATGATATATTCAGTATATCACCAAAAACAAAATATGACAATACCTGTTACAGTATTGTCATATTAATGCATAAATTAGTCGGTTAAGTTATCAAAGTAACCCTGCACTAAAATAACAGGAGTACCTTTGTCTCCGGAACCGCTGGTTAAATCACATAAAGAACCGATTAAGTCGGTCAGACGTCTCGGGGTAGTACCCTGAGAAGCCATATTGCCAACCAAATCACTGTCTTTCTGACGAATTGCATTTTCAATGGCTTTCTTCAGTTCGTCGCCTTTTAAATCTGCAAAATCGTTATCTGCTAAATATTTTAATTTCAGCTCGTTGGGAGTTCCTTCCAGACCTTTGGTATAAGCAGGAGAAACCACCGGATCAGCCAGTTCCCAGATGTGTCCAACGGGATCTTTGAAAGCACCGTCACCATACACCATTACTTCAATGTTTTTTCCGGTACGTTCTTTAAACTGCTTCTGCATACCTTCCACCATATCAAAGCAAGCGTGAGGGAATAATTTGATGGTATCTTCGGTGGATTTGTTGGAGCCAAGCAGACCGTAGTTTTCGTTGTAACCGCTGCCGTCTACACTTTCGGTTAAAATTTCATCCAGACCAACCACACATTTTGCACCTGCTGCTTTTAACAGACGTTTGGTACGTGCACGGCTGTGAATATCGCAGTTTAACACACAGTCTGCATATTTTAAGATGGAGCGGCAATCATTTGCTAAAATAATTTCAGCTTCAGCTCCAACAGAACGGATTAAGTCACCATAGTATTTCACGTAGTCCACACCGGTAAAGGGATGCAGATTTTCGCCGAAGAGTTCTCTGTATTTTGCTTCACTTAATACATCAGTGTAGGGGTTGATGCCTGCTTCATCCAGCTGGTCTAAAGAAACCAAAGCGTTACCCACTTCATCGCTGGGATAGTTTAACATCAGCACAACTTTTTTTGCGCCCATTGCAATCCCTTTTAAGCAGATTGCAAAACGGTTACGGCTTAAAATGGGGAAAATTACCCCGATGGTTTCGCCGCCTAATTTATTTTTCACGTCCTTTGCAATGGCATCAACGGAAGCGTAGTTCCCCTGAGAACGAGCTACCACAGATTCGGTTACCGCAACAACATCACGGTCACGCAGAGCAAAGCCTTCAGCTTCAGCCGCTTCAATTACGCTATTTACCACGATGGATGCAATATCGTCTCCTTCGCGGATAATGGGACAACGAATCCCACGGGAAACAGTACCGATTTTTCTTTCCATAACAATTCTCCTAACTGTTGTCTGTTTTGTATTTTAAAAACATACTTGACATTTTTCACTATCTTTATTATAATACAAATGATTCCATTAGTAAAGCAGATAATTCTTACATCAGTGATAAGAGGTTCTTATATATGAATACAAAACTTGATTATTATCGTGTCTTCTCGGAAGTGGCTCACCACGGCTCTTTTTCCACAGCTGCAGAAAAACTGTTTGTGTCTCAGTCTGCCATTTCCCAATGTATTCAACAACTGGAAAACGATTTAAACACCCAGTTGTTTGTCCGTTCCCGCCGAGGCGTCACCTTAACCCGTGAGGGAAAATTGTTGTTACCCAAGGTAGATAATGCCCTGTCTTCCATCACACAAGGGGAAACTCTGTTGGCTCAGCTTCATCATCTGCACGCAGGTTCTTTGATGATTGCCGCCGGAGATACCGTCACCACACATTATTTATTGCCCTATTTGGAAAAATTTCATACTCTTTATCCCGATATCCGTATCGAAATGACCAACTCCTATTCTGCCAAACTGGTGCAATACGTCAAAGAAGGAAAAGCAGAACTTGCATTTGTAAACTTACCGATTTCTGACGAAGAATTAACCGTGGAACACTGTCTTACCATTCACGACGTCTTTGTCTGCGGTCCCGATTTTCCCCAAAAGGAATCATACTCCTGGAAAGAGTTATCGGAACAACCGTTGATTCTCCTGGAACCCAACTCCACCTCCCGAAAATTCGTGGAAAAGGAATTCAAAAAAGCGAAAGTCCCCCTATCCCCCAAAATTGAGATTGCAGTTCACGATTTACTTCTTCGGTTTGCCTCCATTCACTTAGGAGTATCCAGTGTGGTAAAAGAATTTTCCGAAGACAGTATCCAAAACGGCACCGTAAAACTAATGAACGTAGAACCGCCCTTAAAAGAACGTGCCATCGGGTGTGCTTATCTTCGGCACAATCCCCTCTCCCACGCCGCACAAGCCTTTTTGGAACTGATACGAAATAAAAAAAGCTGACAAAATGTCAGCTTTTTTTGTTATCTTGCATACCGTTTATTTAACGTTTTCCAATACTCTTTATCAATGGTCTGAAGCTGTTCTTCGGTAATGCGGAATTGCCAGTTTCCATCGGCTTTTCCGGGAGTATTCAAACGGGTATCCGAACCGTATCCCAACAAATCCTGAATGGGCAGGATTGCCCAGTCTGCGTGACTTGCAAACACAGTGCGGATAATGCTTTTGCACCCTGCACCCCAGTCTCCCTCGTGACCGCAATAAGAAAGCATTTCTTCTTTCAGATGCATGGGTAATTCCCACAAATAGCCAAGCAAAGTGTTATTATCGTGGGTACCTGTATAGGCAACTGAATTTTTGGGGTAATGATGGGGTTTATGTAAGCTGTCTCCATCGGACAAAAAGCCAAACTGGAACACTCGCATTCCCGGAAAAGTGCTATCCTTCACCAGTTGATGCACTTCGGGAGTAATATCCCCCAAATCTTCCGCAATAATCTGACACTCTTCCGAAACCTCCCCAATAGCACGGATAAAGTCCATACGGGGACCGGGTTGCCAACTGCCTTCTTTGGCAGTTTTTGCACCATACGGCACCGCCCAATAGGATTCAAAGGCACGAAAATGGTCAATACGAATGGCATCAAACAAGGTTGCCATATGAGAAATTCTGTCTTTCCACCAACGGTAGTTATCTTGTTTCATCACATCCCAATCATACAAGGGATTCCCCCAAAGCTGACCGTCTGCACTGAAATAATCAGGCGGTACCCCAGCCACCTTGGAGGGCGTTCCGTCTTCGGATAACTGAAATTGCGTGCGATTATCCCACACATCACAACTGTCGTAAGACACATAAATGGGGATGTCTCCGATGATTTTGATTCCTCTCTCATTGGCATAGGTTTTCACATCCTGCCACTGGGTGAAAAATTCATATTGAATCATCTGCCAGGCAAACAAAATGTCTTCGTCATATGCTTCATTTTTCCATTCATTCCAGGGCAAATGGTTGTTAGCTTCTTTTAATGCCATAAAACGGCAAAAGGCTTCCAGATGTTTATTTTGGGAAACAAAACTTTCTATTTCCGTTCTGTCTGCTACTCGGGAAGACGCTTTTTTTAAGAGCAAAAACCGTTCTTCCCACAACCGTTCATATTCTGCCACATA
Organism: Clostridia bacterium; assembly: GCA_045656345.1. Classification (GTDB taxonomy): domain Bacteria; phylum Bacillota; class Clostridia; order UMGS1840; family UMGS1840; genus SIG452. Next base: position 50,652 of record JAZOQZ010000062.1, on the reverse strand, counting down.
AGGCGTTTTTTGTTTGGCATCTTCCAACTCTGCTTTGGTTAACAGACCTTTTTTTGCCAGAGTGGGTAAATCCACAAAATAGGGGTTTCCGCCAAATGCAGAATAAGACTGATACGGCGAATTGTACGCATCCGCCATACAAAACGGAAGCACCTGCCAGTAAGTAAAACCAGCATCTTTTAAAAAATCAACAAACTGTTTTGCTTCTTCCCCGAACGAACCGATGGAATACTCTCCGGGGAGAGAAGAAATATGCATTAAAACACCGCTTTTTCTGTCCATAGTGATAATCCTTCAAAAAATAAATATAAGGTATTATAACATATCTTGCCACAAGATGCAAGGAGAAATTAAAAAAACAAAAAAGACACCTTGCGGTGTCTTTTTATGGTTGAAGAGCCAAATGGTTTAGATGGCATATAAAAATAAGCTTTGCCTAAAGCAAAGCTACCTTAACTTCTCCCTTATTCACTATTACTTATTACTTTCCAAAAATCGACAAGTCTGCTTAGGGAATAGTGAAGAGTGAGGAGGTAATAAGTAAAATCGACAAGACTCTAACGAATCTTGTCGATTTTTGGTGGGCCTTCGGGGACTCGAACCCAGGACCGACCGGTTATGAGCCGGGAGCTCTAACCAACTGAGCTAAAGGCCCTTATGTTTGGATGTTTTCCCATAAGGATACCAAAAAAGTATATCAAAAAAGCACTCGGTTGTCAATAGTTTTTGAAAAAATCGGGGATGAAACGCCGAAATTTTCCAAACAAGGTATAACTCCCTCCATATGGGGGAAAATAGAATAAGAATACTGAATGCAGAAGGAGTTTTTTTAATGAAAGGTTATGCTATGATAAAAATCGGAGAAACCGGCTGGATTGATAAGGAAAAACCAGCTTGCGGACCTCTGGATGCTATTGTACGCCCCATTTGCATCGCCCCCTGCACCTCAGACATCCATACCGTCTGGTCGGGTGCTATCGGTGACCGACACAATATGATTTTAGGGCACGAAGCAGTTGGTGTGGTAGACACCGTGGGAGAACTGGTGCACGATTTCAAACCCGGAGACAAAGTAATCGTTCCTGCCATCACTCCAGACTGGGGCACCCTCTACTCTCAGGCGGGGGTTCCCATGCATTCCACAGGAATGCTGTCAGGTTGGAAATTTTCCAACTTCAAAGACGGCGTATTTGCCGAATATTTTCACGTGAATGAAGCGGATGCCAACTTAGCATTGCTCCCCGAAGGAGTGGATCCGGTTGAAGCGTGTATGCTTCCCGATATGGTGGTAACCGGGTTCCACGGTGCCGAGCTTTGTGATATTGAATTTGGTGACAGTGTCTGCGTCATCGGTATCGGTCCGGTGGGACTGATGAGTGTGGCAGGCGCCAACAAACGAGGAGCTGCCCGCATTTTTGCCGTTGGTTCTCGTCCCAACTGTGTGGAAGCGGCAAAATACTACGGCGCTACTGATATCATCAACTACCGTGAAGGCGATATTGTGGAACAAATCCTCCAAAAAACCGGTGGCAGAGGGGTTGACCGTGTGATTATTGCCGGTGGTGACAACAATACCTTTGACCAGGCGATTCGAATCCTGCGTGCCGGCGGTGCCATCGGCAATGTGAATTATTTGGGAGACGGAGACACCATTTCCATCCCACGTGTGGAATGGGGAGTTGGAATGGGACACAAAAAAATCAATGGCGGTTTAACTCCCGGCGGAAGATTGAGAATGGAAAAAATGGCATCTCTTTTGGCAACGGGAAAACTGAATACTTCCCGACTGATCACCCACGTATTTGAGGGGTTTGACAAAATCGAAGAAGCTCTTCTTTTAATGAAAAACAAGCCTGCCGACTTAATTAAACCTGTGGTGAAAATCTGATACAAACAAAAAAAGCGGTGAAAACACCGCTTTTTTCTTTTATTATTTTCGAAAACCACGCTGGTTTTTTGCTTCTTTTTTGCCTGACTTATCCGCTTTTTTGGAACCTTTGGGATTTTTCTGAGTGGCCTGTGCCTTTTCCACAAACACTTCTCTGCCCCGATAGGTTAAATCTTTTAAGGATTCCAGCACATCGTCTGTCTTTTCGGCAGGAATTTCAAAGAAGGAATATTTATCAAAAATATCCACGGCTCCCACTTCATTCCCCTGTACGGGAGTATTGGAAGAAATCAACTCCACAATATGACGAGGACGGATTTTATCCAGGGAACCAAGACCGATAAACAGCCTTGCCATCCCCTGCTGAGCACCTGTTTTTTTGCTCATTTCTCTGGTTTCTTTCGGCTTTTTCTCCGCCTTCTTTTCTTCGGTCAACATACAAATGAGTGCCGCAGACAATTCACAAGCCGTCAGCTTTCCTTCTCCCACAACATTCTGGGTAATCTGAAGATAACGTTCAAAATTGGGACTACCAACCACAGAGATGGCTTTGCCGACCGTTTTCTTCACCCTTGCCTCCAAAACATCCGATTCAGAGGGTGTTTTATATGGCTCAATATGGGATTTGGTATATTTCATAATGTCTTTTAGTTTAAACATTTCCTTTCCTGCCACAAAGGTGTAGGAAACGCCTTTTTTCTGAGCTCTGCCTGTTCTGCCGATTCGGTGAACATAATATTCTTCAAATTGAGGCACATCAAAATTGAAAACTGCTTCCACATTTTCCACGTCAATACCACGGGCTGCAATATCGGTTGCCACCAGAATTTCGGTTTTCCCCGATTTAAAGCGGTTCATTACACGGTCACGCTCGGGTTGTTTCATATCACCGTGAAGCATTTCCGCAGGATAGCCTCGGCTGATTAGTTCCTCGGTGATTTCAGAGGTTTTTTTCTTGGTGTTACAAAACACCAGAGACAATCCGTATCCGTGCAAATCCAAAAGTCTGCTTAAAGCATCCAGCTTTTTGGGGCCTTTCACTTCCAGATAATATTCTGCCACATTGGAAACGGTCAGGGTTTCCCCTGTAATTTTAACAAAGGCACGGTCTTTTTTCTGATAATTCTGCGCAATTTCTTTGATTTCGGCAGGCATTGTTGCAGAAAACAGAACAGTCTGACGTTCATTGGGTGCAGTTTCTAAAATGGTTTCGATATCGTCACGAAATCCCATATTCAGCATTTCGTCTGCTTCATCCAGCACTAAATAGGAAAGATTGACCAGACGAACACTGCGTCTTCTTAAGTGATCCATCAGTCTGCCCGGAGTTGCCACAATAATTTGGGGACGTTTTTTTAAGTCTGCCAGCTGACGTTCAATGGGCTGACCACCATACAAAGAAGAAATCCGAATCCCCTTTTGGTAACGGGACAGTTTTCCCAATTCTTCCGCGGTCTGCATCACCAGTTCACGGGTGGGACAAAGCACCAACGCTTGCACCACTTCCTCACCGGGAATGATTTTTTCTAAAACAGGCACCCCGAAGGCACAGGTCTTTCCCGTTCCCGTGGGTGCTTGCGCCACCAGGTCACGCCCTTCCAGAATCGGGAACAGGCTCTCCTGCTGAATCGGTGTGGTTTTTATAAATCCCATTTGGGCGATTCCCCGTTTTAAGGCATCGGAAATGGGCAGGTCTGCAAATAATAAGGCTTCCATAAAATATTTCCTCAAAAATCTATAAATTACTGACAATTTTAATTATTATACAAAAATTTCCGCCCAATGTCAAGAAAAAGAAAATGACTTGCCGCGAGGCAAGTCATTTTTCTTTTATTATTTTACAATTTCCACCTGATATTTTGTGGTTAAAGCGGATATGGAATCCCAAACCATCACCTTGGCATTGGAATACTCTTCGGTGGTGGTAAAGGGAACAGAAGCTCCCGAATAGGGTTCATCCTGCACCTCTACCAGCTTGTTGCCCTGATACAGAGCTAAAATCACGGTCTGCCCTTCTTCCACATTGAGAAGGTTAACGGTGAATGCTTTTCCGTCTTCGGAAACATCGGTTTTGATGACGGTCACATAATGAACGGTTGCACTGTTGAAATAATCGTTGTAATTACCAACAGCAATCGCATCCCAGTTTTCCTGTTCTCCGTAATAATACACATCCTTCAGGTTGGAATCCTGATAAAATGCGTACTGACCGATAGTTGCAACATTTTTAGAGAAGGTAATTGCAGTCATAGAAGAACAATATGCAAATGCGTGGTCGCTGATTTCGGTAACAGTTTCGGGAAGAACCACAGCATCTAAGCTTGCGCAGCCGGAGAAAGCACGTTCCCCAATGGTTTTTAAGCTTGCGCTCCAGGTGATGTCTGTCAGATTCAAAGCACCCTGGAATGCAGAATTGCCAAGGCCGGTGATACCGTCGCCTATGATAACTTCACGGATATTTTCAATATGGTCATACCAGGGCATCGTATATGCAGTATAATCATACATATCACCGGTACCGCCCAAAGTAAGAACTCCGTCAGAGGTTACGCTCCAGGTCATATTATCTCCGCAAATACCGGAGAAGTAATACATAGAAGCATTTAAAATACCGTCGTTTTTCTCACCAATTTCCATCTTGGACCAATCGGTTTCGGTACCGTAGTAATAAATGGTTTTCAGCTTGGTGCAAAGGTCAAATGCAGAAGCACCGATGGAGGTTACGGTTTCGGGAATTGTCACATTCACCAGATTGAAGCCGTTGTGGAAGGTATAGGGAGCAATTGCGGTAATACCGTTACCAATCACCACATCGGTTAACGCAGTACAATTCTGGAACGCTTTTTCGCCCAGGGTGGTCACACTGGAAGGAATGGTCAGTTTGGTTAAACCGACACAGTTATAAAATGCGGAAGCACCAATGGTTTCCACGGTTTCGTTAAAGGTCAGACCGGTCAGACCTTCGCAGTTGGCAAAGGCAAATTCGCCAATTACAATTACGCTGTCGGGAAGTGTGATTTCACTGATTCCCTTACAAGCACCAAAGGCACGGTCGCCGATTTCGGTTAAATCATTTCCGAGAACAACCTCGGTCACATTGGCACATTCGTAGAATGCCCAGGTTCCGATGGAAGTGATTCCATCTTCCACAATTACCTTTTGAATATTGTTTCTTAAGCTATACCATGGAGCCTTACGAGATTCGAAATCTGCCATATCACCGGTACCGCTGATGGTTAAGGTTCCCAGGGTATCCAACTGCCAGGTCACATTTTCGCCGCAGGTTCCTTCATAGCAGGAGAACTGTGCAGTAGCATTGGCAAGTGCTTCATTTCCGGCATATTCAGAAATCATCTGTTCCCAATCAGATTGGAAGCCGTCATAGAAAATATTGGTTAATGCAGTGCAGGAAGCAAAGGCATTTTCCTTAATGGTGGTAACGCTGTTGGGCACCGTCAAGCTTTCAAGAACAGTAGCTGCAAATGCACCCTTTTCAACGGTTTCAACTCCGTCGGGAATGGTGTAGGCGGTGTCTTCTTTTCCGCTTGCATACTGAATCAGAATAGTTTGGTCTTTGTTAAATAATACATTATCAACAGCGCAGTATGCAGAATTTTCTTCTGCTACAGTAATGTCTGCCAATTTATCACAACCGAAGAATACTGCTTCTCCGATTGTTGTTACACTCGCAGGAATGGTAATCGCTTCTAAATTTCCCAAAGCAGAGAATGTACCATCACCGATGGAGGTAACCCCTTCGGAAATCACAACAGAAATGATGCTGTCCGAAAATTCTGCCCAGGGGGTTGCTTCTTCGTTGTAATCATACATAGCACCGATACCGCTGATGGTTAAAACTCCGTCAGTATCCAGATACCAAATCAAATTATCTCCGCAGATTCCTTCTTCGGATGCAAAATGCACGGTGGCATTCTCCAATGCAGTGTTCTGAGTTCCAACGGTAATTGCGTTCCATTGTTCCTCGGTTCCCGGATAATAAACATCCCTGAGGGCATTACAATCACGAAATGCTGCATTACCGATTACGGTTACGGTTGCGGGAATGGTGATGGTTTCCAGCTTGCTGCAGCCGTGGAACATAGACGTTCCAATCGTATCAATGCCATCTTCCAGAGTAACCTTGGTAAGATTGCTACAGGAGGTAAATGCACGTTCTCCCCAAGTGGTGATGTGTGCAGGCAGAGTCAATTCCGTTAAGCCTTTGCAATTATAAAAAGCATCATTTCCAACGGTTGTTACATTTTCTCCGAACACAATTTCCTTTGCCGCTTCACAGCTCGCAAAAGCATAGTCACCCACAGTGGTGATGTTGCCTTCTAAATTGATGCTTACCAGATTTTTGCAGGAAGCAAACGCTCGCAGACCGATATTGGTGACAGTGTCGCCGAAAGAAATCTCTTCTAAGTTGGAATGATTATAGAACGCCCAGGTTCCTACATTGGTCACACCGTCTGCAATCACAACCTTTTTCACGTTGTTTCGCTGACTGTACCAAGGCATATTGTAAGCAGTAAAGTCATACATTTCGCCGGTACCGGTAACGGTTAAGGTGCCGTTTTCGTCCAGATTCCAGGTCAGATTTTCTCCACAGATATCCGCTGTAGCATAATGGATGGTTGCACTTGTTAAAGCTGTGTTATTGGAACCAATGGACACAGCCGCCCATTTTTGTGCATCTCCTCTGAAATACACATCCTTCAACGCAGAACATCCCTGAAAAGCGGATTCGCCAACGGAAGCTACAGTACCGCTAATGGTCACCTTTTCCAACCCGGAACAACTACGAAAAGCAGAACTGCTGATTGTTGTGAGTCCGCTTCCAAGCATTACTTCCTTTAAGGCTCCACTGGCACTAAAAGCAAATGACCCCATAGTTGTCACGCTGTTGGGTATCTTAACAGTTTCTAAAGAATCACAATTGTAAAATGCGTATGTATCTATGGTTACCACTCCGTAACCTAAATCCACAGATGCAAGTTTATCACAGTTTGCAAAAGCATAATCGCCAATATAGGTCACAGAATCCGAAACAGTAAACTCCGTCAGGCTGTCGCAATTATTGAAAGAACGCTCCCCAATTCTGGTCACACTGTCCGGCAACGTAATTTCACCCAAGTTATTGCAACCACCAAAGGCATAAGAGCCCACACTGGTAATGCCGTCTGCAATCACAATCTTTGTAATATCGCTTTTCAAATTCAACCAAGGACAATTGTAGGCATTATAATTCGCCATCGCACCCGAACCGCTGATGGTTAAGGTTCCGTCAGCAAAGCTCCAGGTAGCATTGGCTCCACATCCGTTATCCGGAGCAGTCGCCTGCACGGATACATTTTTCAAAGCATCGTTTCCGCTTTCAGCAATGGTAATTTTACTCCACTGGGATTCGGTCCCTATAAAGGTAACGTTTTTCAAAGCGGAGCAGTTATAGAATGCATTTGCAGCAATCTCAAACACGCCGCAGCCAATGGTCAGATTGGTCAGCTTAGAGCAGCCGCGGAACGCATTTTCCGGAATGACTTCCACACCATTTCCAATCACAACGGTAGTCAGAGCAGGACAGGTACTAAATACATCGCTCCCCAACGTGATAACACTGTCGGGAATGGTAACGTTTGCCAGCGTTTTACAGTTATAAAACGCATTATTACCAATGGATTGTAGCTTATTGCCCAAGGTGACCTTGGTCAGTCCTTCATCGTTGGCAAAGGCATATTCCCCAATGGAAAGCACGCTGTTTGCAACTGAAACCTCAGTAATACTTTTGCAGGAACGAAATGCATAAGCACCGATTGTGGTCACTCCATTTCCGATAACCACCTTTGTAATGCTGTTTCTCTGGCTGTACCAGGGAAAGGTGGTTGCCTCATAATCAGGCATTGCACCGGTACCGCTGACTGTCAGGGTTCCTTCGGAATCCAGCGTCCAGCTTACAGTACTGCTGCAATTTCCGCTTGCCACGGTTGCCGCAGATGCACTCATCACGCCGAGGCTCGTAACACAAAGAACAATCGCTGTGAATAACGCGAAAATCTTCTTTTTCATAACTTTTTCTCCTTCTGATTGATTCTGATAAAAAATCAAAATTTGAATTATTATACCATATTTTTCTTCTTTTGTAAATAGTTTTTTATTTTTTTATACATTCGTATGATAACAAAAAAGTACGCACACATTCGTGTACGGACTTTTTGTGGTGGGAACAATAGGGCTCGAACCTATGACCCTCTGCTTGTAAGGCAGATGCTCTCCCAGCTGAGCTATGCTCCCAAATTTTCGGTTGCTCTCATCAAGCAAGGGGTATTATATCAAAAGAAATTGCATTTGTCAATACTTTTTTTGCATTTTTTTTAATTTTTTAAAATTTTATAAAAAACAAGAAAAAACACGGATGATTTTCCATATTTTATATGTAATTTTTGTGAAAACAATTGACGAACCGTAAAAATCCGTGATACAATGGCAAAGCCATTGTAAATAAAGGATACAAGAAAGGAAGTATCGTATGATAAAAAAGATTGAAAAACTTTGTGCAATCCTTCTGGTAGCAGCGCTGACACTTATCACTCCCTGCTATGCGGAAGAACCCACAAACGCCACCGTGTATATCCTCACATTGGAAGACGCTATTCAAACAGCACTTTCCAACAACGGTCAGCTGGTGGCATGTCAGGTTAAAAAGAAAGCGGCAGAAACATCTCTGTCTGTGGCAAAAAGCGATCAACGTGCTGCCAAAAAATCTCCGATTGCCATAAACGAACTGATTTATGTGAAAAACGGTTATGCCGTGGCGGCACAAGAGATGCAAATCCGTATGGCTGAAGCTGAAATTCAGCAGATTACCAACCGCATTTCCTATCAGGTGACTGAAAAATATTTCAATATCAAACTGGCGGAACAGCTGGTACTCATTCACCAAAACGGTGTTCAAATGGCAAACGATAATCTTCAGATTGTGTCCACACAGTTTTCACTGGGGATGGTTTCCGAGCTGGAAGTATCCAATGCAGAAATCCAGGTAAAAAGAACCACCCACGCTCTGGAAGATGCGATGCGCAATCTTGCTCTTGCCAATGAAGACTTTAAAATCACATTGGGAATAGAAGGCCCCTGCACCTTCTCGCTGACTGATGCAATCACATACGAAGATTACAATTCCGACGTTACAGAAGACATCGCCTCTGCCATGAATACCCGTTACGATGTAATATCCTTGCGGGAACTGGCGGCACTGGATGAATTATATTTTACCATCACTCAGAAAATTACCGCCGCAAACACCGCAGACTATCAGACTGCAGAAAGCACTTACCTGCAAAGTCAATACACTTACAACTCCAACTCCAAACTGATTGGTCTGTCTATTCAGGCAGCATACAACAATATCGCCACCAAAAAAGGAAACTTAGAAATTGCCCAGATGGCATTAATGGTGAAACAGCGGGAATACGACACCGCAAAGCTCAAATTTGAAATGGGTATGATTACCAACTTAGAACTTGTGAACATACAAACGGAATTGCTTCAGTGCCAGACCGAATTGGAAAGCGCAAAACTGTCCTACAAGCTGGCAGTGGAACAATACCGTTACGAAATCACCTACGGTGTGTAGAAAGTGAGGACCCTTATGATGATGAAAAAACAGATTGCACTACTTCTTACACTTACAATGTTGCTGTCTCTCGCCGGATGCGGCGGCAGCGAAACTCCTCAGGAAAATCCCGGGATTCCCGTGGAAATCACCACAGCAATTTCCGGTGCAATGCAGGAGCATTACACCCTGTCCGGCTCTGCTTCCCCTATCGCTGAAGCAACTGTGGTTGCTAAAACGCCCGGCAAAATTTTATCACTTAATGCGAAACTGGGGGACACTGTCTCTCAGGGAGATTTGCTCTGCACACTGGATAAAACCGATGTGTTACAAACTGTGAAATCAATCAGCGCACAGCTGGAGCAGGCAAATGCAGGCATCGAATCTGCCCAGATCAGCTCCAGCCGTGCTCAGGGAGTTGGTTACGAACAAACTGTTATGCAGGCAGATTTAGCACTCGCCCAGGCAAAAAGCGCCTTGGATCAGGCAAAAATCAATCTGGATCTGCAAACCACCAACTACGAAAATATGAAAGTGCTCTACGAACAGGGCAATATTTCCCGTGTGAACTTTGAGTCGGTGCAAGGACAGTATCAGGCGGCACTGTCTGCTTATGAAACCTCCAAAGTTGCATACAACAACGCTACTCGCGGAGTGGAGCTGGCAAAACAGACCGCAGACGAAAATGTGGTTTCGGCAAACGCCGGTGTTACCAGCGCCACTGCAGGACGAAACGTGTTGTTGGCACAGCTGGAAGCGGCACAGAATTCCCTGTCGGATATGAATATCACGTCTCCTATCAATGGTGTGGTGGTGCTGGAAAATGCGAAAATCGGCGAAATGGCAACAGGAGCTTTGTATCAGATTGCTGATATTTCCAGAATTCAGTTTAAATTGACCGTTCCTGAAAGTATGATTAACCTCATTCACGTGGGGCAAACTGCTTCTGTTACCGTAAATTCAGCAAATAAAACCGTGGAAGCGGCGGTTACCTCTGTTTCTCCCGGTGTGACCGCTCAGAGTGGCGGATATACCGTTATTATCGAGATTGACAATGCAGATTCCACCGTAAAACCCGGAATGGTTGGTACGGTGAATTTTCTGATGAACGAAGCAGAAGAAACCATTCTTCTTCCCTTAGAAACCATTATCACCGAAGATGACAACACCTTTGTGTACATAGAAAAAGACGGCATCGTTACCAAAACACCCGTAACCTTAGGAATGAAAAACAATGAAACTGCCGAAATTTTAGAAGGCGTTTTAAAAGGAGACCGTGTGGTATCCCGCGGACAGCACACCGTGTCCGACGGCGTTAAGGTTCGTGTTGTGAAAGAACACGAAGAAGGAGTGGTGACCGAATGAGTTTTTTTAAAGGATTGATGAAACGGCCGGTTACCGTTCTGATGGTGACCATTATGATGCTGGTATTCGGCGGAATTTCCACCATCAATATGGATCAGTCTTTACTTCCGGACGTTTCTATGCCCAATATTATCGTAATGACCACTTATTCCGGTGCAGGACCTGAAGAGGTGGAAAAATTGGTAACCGAACCGATTGAACAGGCGGTTTCCACTGTCCCTAACTTTGTGAATGTGACCTCAACTTCTTCTTACGGAAGTTCCATGGTGATGATCGAGGTTTCTTCCGACGCGGATATGAACTTCACAGCACTGAAGGTGCGCGAACAAATCAGTATGATTGACGCTCTCCTGCCCAGTGAAGCTTCCGATCCCATCATTATGGAGTTAGACACCAATCAGATGCCTGCTCTTGCCGTAACAATGACCAGCCCCACCGGTTTCACGGAATTTTCCAACTTGGCAGAAAACTCCTTGATTGACCGTCTGGAATCGGTTTCCGGGGTGGCATCCGTAACTGCTACCGGGGTGCACGACAATCAGATTCAGATGGATGTGCGAAAGGAAAAGATGGATCAGTTTGGCATCAGCTTCACCCAGCTGGCAAGTATCATCCAGTTGGAAAGTGCCACTCTTCCCGGCGGTCAGGTGGTGGAAGGTCACAACACCTTTACCATCAAAACCAAAGCAGACATCACCTCTTTAGAAGAAATCCAAAACCTGGTTATACAAACGGTTTACGGCAATGTGAAATTATCCGAACTTGCCGATATTTCCATTGCTCCTAAAGACAGCGAATCTTCTGTTTCCGTAAACGGTGAAGGTGCTATCAGTTTTTATATGTATAAACAACCCACTCACAGCACTACCGAGGTCTGTGAAGCGTTGACTGCAGAGCTTGATCAAATCTGCGAAGATTACAACGGAATGCGCTATATCGTGATTTTAGATCAGGCAGAAAGCATCAAGGATTCTATCAATTCCCTGTTGGAATCCGGTCTGTGGGGGGCACTGTTTGCAGTTTTAGTGCTGTTTGTATTCTTAAGAAACTTCCGCTCCACCATTGTAATCGGATGTGCAATCCCCATTTCCATCATTGTTACGTTCGTGTTTATGTATTTCAACAAAATGACCTTCAATACCATGTCTCTCTCGGGATTGGTTCTTGGTGTCGGAATGTTGGTAGACAACTCGGTGGTTGTGCTGGAAAGCATTTACGGTTACTTAGAAAAAGGATACTCCAAAACCGAAGCAGCCGTTTTAGGAACCAAAACCGTGGCAATGGCTGTTGTGGCATCCACTTTAACCTCTGTGGCGGTGTATATTCCCTTATTCTTTATGAGCGATAATATTGCCATCACTATGTTTAAAGAAGTGTCAATGACCATTATGTTCGCTTTGGGGGCATCCTTGCTGGTTTCTCTGACTCTGGTGCCTGTTCTTTGTTCCAAAATCCTGAGGTTAGATACCAAAGCAACCAAAAAAGAAACCAAAGAAAGCCGTCTGGCAAACAAATTCAACGATATTTTAGAATACGCATTCCATCATAAAAAACTGGTAATTATCGGCGGTCTTATCATCTTCCTCCTAAGTCTTGGCGGAACTGCCCTGTTAGGAATGGAAATGTTTCCTGCCACCGATAGCGGAAGTGTGCAGATTACTCTGCAACTCCCAAAAGGCACCGAATTATCTGAAACCAAGAAGGTTGGGAACGAAATTCTCACCGCCGTAATGGAACGGGTAACTCCTTTGGTTCGTGTAACCGACTGTATGGAAAGTTACGGTTCCGGCGGTATGAGCTTTGTTTCTGCCTCCGACAGCAGCACCGGAACCATCACCCTGTTGCTGGAAGACCGAAAAAACAGAAGCTATTCCTCCGAAGATATTGCCGAAGAAATCCGCAGTGCCACCCGGGATTTCGCAGGAGTGGAAATTTCTGTTTCCGCCTCCGATATGACCTCTATGCTAATGGGCACCGGCAGTAATGTAGGTATCAATATTCAGGGAGACGATTTTGACGAATTGCAACGTCTTGCCAACGAATGCAAGGTCTATCTGATGGGGCTGGACGGTGTGCGTGATGTGTCCACCACCTTAGACGAAGTGTCTTACGAATACAATATTGAAATTGATCGTGACAAAACCGCTCTGTACGGCATTTCCGCCAGAAGCATTGCACAGACGGTGCAAACTGCATTTTTAGGCAGCCAGGCAGGTTCTGTCCGCATTGACGGAAATGAATACGACGTGATGGTTCGCTACGGTGAACAATACCGCAACACCAAAGAAGATCTGGGCAACATTATGATTGCTGCTCCTACGGGAATGCAGATTCCCCTATCGGACCTTGCCACCATTCAGAAGGAAGCAGTTCCCCTGTCCATTTCCCGTAACGCAAAAGAACGTATTGTGACCGTTTCTGCCACAGCATACGGCAGAACCCCAGGCGAAATCAACACAGACATTGAATCCTTCCTAAAAGGTATTCCTGTGGAAAACGGCTACACCATCACCACAGGGGATTCCGCAAAAGAAATGGAAGAATCCTTTAGTCTTCTGTTTCTGATGCTGTTGGTATCCGTGTTGTTGGTATATATGGTTATGGCGGCACAGTTTGAATCTCTTTTGCATCCCTTTGCCGTAATGTTTGCAATTCCTCTGTCTATGATCGGGATTGTGATTGCATTAATGATTGCAGGAATGTCGCTTTCTATCCCTGCCCTGATCGGTATCATCGCTTTAAGCGGCGTGGTGGTAAACAATGCCATTGTGTTAATCGATTATGCAAACCAACTGCGAAGAGACGGCGTTTCTCTGTATGATGCATTAAAAACCTCCTGCGTTGCCAGAATCCGCCCCATTTTAATCACCACCATCACCACCATTTTAGGGTTATTCCCCATGGCACTCTCCCAAGGGGAAGGTGCAGAACTGATGCAACCTCTTGCCGTTTCCTTTATCGGCGGCTTAACCGTTTCCACCATACTGACACTGGTATTTGTCCCCTGCGTATATATGGTGTTGGAACAACTCAAAGAAAAACTTTTCAGAAAATTTAAAAAAGACGGCCACACCTCCGAAAAAGACCCTGTTATTGTTTCGGAATCGTAACAAGTTATTATCATCAGACAGTCCTGACAGTTTTCCCGCTGTCAGGACTGTTTTTTTTGTGCCAGAATTCCGAAGAAATCCTTGATTTTTCCACAATTTGCCCCCCTCTTCCCAACCCCAGAAAAAAAATTGAAAAAAACTGAATTTTTTTTGCAAAAATACTTGATTTTTTTCAAAAATATGTTAAAATATATATAAAAGTGGTTGAAAGTGGCACAAAAGACCACAAAGTGGTGTAAATCAAGCCGAAAATCCCACTTCAGGGATGAATTGATACCGATTCTCCCAAAAGCTTACAGAAAGGGCACAGTTCAGGATATGTTTTACGGACAGGCGAAGCATTCCATAGACGCAAAAGGCAGAGTAATACTTCCATCCAAATACCGTGAGAATTTGGGTGAAAGTTTTTTCGTGCTTCGTGGGTTTGAAAAGTGCCTGTTTGTTTACACCAAAGAAGACTACAAAGAACTGGAAGCAAAAATCAAAGCACTCCCCATCTCCAACGACGGCGGCAGATTGCAGAGATACATTTTCAACTACACCGAACTGGTTACCGCAGATAAACAGGGACGATTCGTAATCCCTCCGGGACTTCGCGAATTCGCCGGACTAACAAAAGACATCATTATCGCAGGTGCCTCCTCCAGAATTGAAATCTGGGATGTGGAAGAATACGAAAAATATGAAAAGCAGACCGAGGATGAACCTCAGAAGCTTTCTGAAATTTTAGAAATATTTGGAATTTAAGATGATGGAATTTAAACACGTAAGCGTATTGCTACAAGAGTGCATCGACGGTTTGGTAATTACCGAAAACGGCACCTACGTGGATGCTACCATGGGCGGTGCAGGACACTCCTTGAAAATTTGCGAACAACTTTCCGAAAACGGAATGTTCATCGGCGTGGATCGTGACGAAGATGCTTTTGCCGTAGCAACCGAGCGTCTCTCCCAAACTGCTTGCCAAAAACAGTTTATCCGTTCCGATTTTCGCAATATCGCCGATTATATTACCACTCCTGTGGACGGCATTCTGGCAGATTTGGGCGTTTCCTCCTATCAGCTGGACAACAAAGACCGCGGATTCTCCTATCGGGAAGATGCTCCTTTGGATATGAGAATGGATCAGACTTCTGCCTTTAGTGCCAAAACCGTGGTCAACACTTATTCCGTTTCGCAACTTGCAAACATCATCTCCACCTACGGCGAAGAAAAATATGCATTAAGCATTGCTAAAAATATTGCAAAGCAAAGAGAAATAAAAGAAATTGAAACCACCGGCGAGTTGATTGAAATTATCCGTCGCTCTATGCCGGCAAAAAGCCTTCGGGAAAAACACCCTGCCAAAAGAACCTTCCAGGCCATCCGCATTGAAGTAAACGGTGAGTTGGAATCATTAAAGCAGGGGCTTGAAAGTTTTTTCAACTTGCTAAAACCCGGCGGAAGAATGTGCATCATCACATTTCATTCCTTAGAAGACAGAATCGTAAAAGAATATTTTAAAAGTCTTGTGAATGTGTGCACCTGCCCTCCTGAATTTCCGGTGTGTGTGTGCGGCAAAAAACCGCTGGCAAAAATCATCACAAGAAAGCCGATTCTCCCCTCCGACAAGGAGCTGGCAGAAAACTCCAGAAGCAAATCGGCAAAACTCAGAATTTTAGAAAAATTATAAGGAATTTCTTTTCCTATTATATTATATAGAAAGGAGCCGCATCATGACGTTCGACAATCTGGCGTATAAACAAAAGCAGGGAGAAGCTGCCATCGTGCACGACCTGCGCCCTATCGCACAAAAAAGACGAATCAAAGAAAAGAAACGTCTTCAGTTCAAAATTGCAATTTTCATTTTTTGCTTTATCATAGGCGGTATTTCCTTAATTATTCATAACGCCCAACTTACCGAACAAAGCAACGTTAACGCAGCGCTGAAGAGCCAGTACGCAGAGCTGTATTCCGCTAACAAGAAAAAAGAAGTGGAAATCAATCAGAAGATGGATTTAAAAACAGTGGAAGAACTGGCAATCGCAAGTTACGGCATGAACCGTGCAAGAAGCGAACAAATCGTGTATATCGACGTGCCCGATCAGGATTACGGTGTGATGGCACAGGCTCCGACCTCCCAAAGCACCTCCACCAATAACTTCGGTATTCAAAATGGTATGATAGCATATTTGGGTGAATAAGCTAATATGATGAATTGAGGGATGATATCATTCCTCAATTTTCCATATATTCCCCCTTTGGATTTTTCCCATAAAAGGAGTTTTTTCATGAAGAAAAACAGCACATTAAAAACTCAGAAGAGAATTTTATGGCTCGCAGGCGTACTACTGGTATGCTTTGTTTTCTTTGTGATCAGAATTTCCGTGATTCAGTTTGTGGACGGCGACTGGCTTTCCAGAGAAGCCATCGAGCAGCAAACCCGTGACCGTATGATCAACGCCAAACGAGGCACCATTTACGACAGAAACGGCAAACAGCTGGCCGTGAGTGCAGATGTGGAAACCGTAAGCATTTCCCCCATCACTGTAATCAAAGCTAACGAGCGGGAGCTTTGTGCACAAACGCTTTCTGAGATTCTCGGAATCGACGAAGAAACCATTTTAGAAAAAATCGACCAAAAAACTTCCTATGTTCTCATCAAACGAAAAGTGGAAAAAGAGCAGGCAGACGCTATTCGCGATGCAGGTCTCTCCGGTGTTTATTTAGATGCCGATACCAAACGTTACTATCCCTACAACAACATCGCATCCCACATTATCGGGTTCACCGGCTCCGACAACCAGGGATTGCTGGGTATTGAACAGATTTACGACAGCAAATTAAAAGGTGAATACGGTCGAATCGTTACTGCAAGAAATGCAGACGGTACCGAAATGCCTTACAGATATGACCGTTATTACACTCCTCAGGACGGTGCCGATATCACTCTGACCATTGATGTTTCCATCCAACATTTCTTAGAAAAGCACTTAGACCAAGCCGTAACCGATTTACAGTTAAAACAAGGTGCAGCAGGCATCATCATGGACATCAAAACCGGGGAAATCCTGGCAATGGCAACCAAACCGGACTTCAACTTAAACGAGCCCTTCCTGATTACCGATGTATCTGCACAGGCACAAATTGATGATATTGACGACCCTGAAGAAAAATCTCAGGCTACCTCCGAATATTTAAATCAGCTTTGGAGAAACAAAGCGGTGGTAGACAGTTATGAACCGGGTTCCACCTTCAAAATCATCACTTCTGCAATGGCTTTAGAAGAAAACGTGGTATCCCTGCAAGACACCTTCAACTGTACCGGAAGTCAGCAGGTTGCAAAAGAATCCATCGGTTGCTGGAAACACGGCGGTCACGGCACATTGGATTTAACCGGTGCTTTGGAAAATTCCTGTAACCCTGCCTTTATGCAAATTGGTGCAAGAATCGGGCAGAAAACCTTCTACAACTATTACAAAGGCTTCGGTTTCACCCAGAAAACAGGCATTGAGCTGTACGGTGAAACCAGCGGTATCTTCTATCCTGAAGGCAGTTTCAACGAAGTGGAACTTGCTACCGCCTCTTTCGGTCAGGGCCCCACAGTTACTCCCTTGCAGATGATTACCGCTGTCAGCGCAGTTGCCAACGACGGTGTTTTAGTAAAACCTCATCTGGTAAAACAGATTTCAGATTCCAACGGAACAATTTTAGAAAACTACGATACCGTGGAAGTGCGTCAGGTAATTTCTTCCCAGACCTCCGAAATTATGTGCGGTCTGATGGAAAGCGTGGTAGCCGAAGGTACCGGTAACAAAGCACACTTGGAAGGTTTCCACGTTGGCGGTAAAACCGGAACCAGTGAAAAACTTCCCCGCGGAAGCCAGAAATATGTGGCATCTTTTGTGGGGATTGCTCCTGCAAACGACCCGCAGATTGCCATTCTGATTATTTTAGATGAACCCCCTGCAGGAAATCATATGGGCGGTACCATCGCCTCCCCCTTAGCAGGTAAAATTTTAGATGATGTGCTCCGTTATATGGATATGGAACCTGAACTAACCGATGCGCAGGAAGCAGAAGGCGATGTGGAAGTTCCCCGTGTAACCGGGCAGAATCTTGCCGATGCACGTTTGATTCTTTCTCAGAGCGGACTACGTTGCGTGGTGGAAGGAAACGGCGACGTGGTGAACAGTCAGGTTCCCCTGCCCGGCGTATCCATTGCCCGAAACGGAACCGTGATTGTTTACACGGGAGACACCCGTCCGTCCAACAGCATTGAAGTGCCAAACGTTGTCGGAAAAAGCTTTGAAGAAGCGAAATCCATTTTAGAAGATTCCAAATTACAATTCCACGCAGTGGGCATTGCCACCACCACACAGAATGCGGTGGCAGCTACTCAGAGCATCCCTCACGGAGAATACGCCACTATCGGCTCTCAGATTACCGTGGAATTTACCTATCCCAATTCTGATCACGCTGAACCCTAAGAAAGCTGAGGAACGCTATGTTATTACACGAATTACTGCAAAACTCTGACATTGAGTGCAAAAATCAACTGACCGAAGAACAATTGAACACTCAGATTACCGATATTTCTTTTGATACCAGAACTGTGTCTGAAGGAAGTTTATTCGTGTGCATCAAAGGCATCCGTTCCGACCGCCACGAATACATTACTCAGGCAGTGGAAAACAAAGCCGCAGCCATTGTGACCGAATATCCTGTGGATACGAAAGGCGTTGTGAATATCGTGGTAGAAAACACCAATGTCGCACTGTCTTATCTGGCAGCCGCCTTTTGCAACAATCCCCAGAAAAAACTGCGTATGATCGGTGTAACAGGTACCAACGGAAAAACCACTGTGACCAATCTGATTAAAAATATGTTGGAAGTTTGTGGCTACAAAGTGGGGTTAATCGGCACCAACGAAATCGTGATTGATAAAACCTCCTATCCTGCCAACGCCACCACCCCCGAAGCTCCCGAGCTATT
This sequence comes from Clostridia bacterium, assembly GCA_045656345.1. Taxonomy (GTDB): domain Bacteria; phylum Bacillota; class Clostridia; order UMGS1840; family UMGS1840; genus SIG452. The sequence continues at coordinate 31,703 of JAZOQZ010000062.1, read as the reverse complement.
TTCCCATCTGCAGAAAATGGCGGAAGAAAACTGCGATTTTGCAGTGATGGAAGTGTCTTCCCATTCGGTAAGTTTAGGCAGAGTTGCCGCAATCCCCTTTGAAATTGGTGTGTTCACCAATTTAACGCAAGACCATCTGGATTACCATATCACAATGGAAAATTATGCAGATGCAAAAGCAGCATTTTTCCGTCAGTGTGAAATTGCGGTAATCAATCAGGACAGTCCTTATGCCGAAACAATGAAAGCTCACGCAAAAGGTAAAATTGTAACATACGGATTAGGTGAAAACTGTGATTTCACTGCAAACGATATTGAATACCGTGCCGACGGTGTTACCTACACCGTGATTCACGAAAAAGATCCCTACACCGTGAAACTGCCCATTCCCGGCGGCTTCTCCGTGTATAATTCCCTGGCCGTTTGCGCAATGTCCGGAGCACTTTCCGTGCCGGACGGATTCGTGAGAATGGCAATGAAAAAATCCAAAACCGTCAAAGGCAGATGTGAACTGGTAGAAATTGATAAACCCTATCAGGTGATGATTGATTTCGCCCACACTCCCGACGGAATGGAAAACATTTTAACAGCTGTGAATGAATTCAAACCTGCAAGAGTGATTACCGTGTTCGGTTGCGGTGGCGATCGTGACAAAGGCAAACGCCCCAAAATGGGAGCCATTGCAAAAAAACTCTCCGATGTTGTGGTAGTCACCAGCGACAATCCCCGTAGCGAAGATATGCAGGCTATTATTGACGATATTATGGTGGGAATTCCCGACAAAACCAACGTGTATTCTCACACCGACCGAAAAGAAGCCATTCGTCTTGCTATGGAACTTGCCAAAGAAGATGACATCGTGTTACTCTTAGGCAAAGGCCATGAAATGGTACAGAAATTTAAAGATTACGAAATTGAATTTGACGAAAGAGAAGTTGTGAAGTCGTTATGCAATTAACTGTGCATCAATTATTGGAAGCAGTGTCCGGAACTTTGCTGTTTGGCTCTCCCGACACCCCTTTCCGCTATGTTTCCACCGATAGCCGTGCCCAAATGGAAACCCAGTTGTTTATTCCGTTGGTGGGAGAAACTCACGACGGCCACGCTTATATTGAAAGCGCTGTCCAAAACGGTGCTGTGGGCTTTTTAACCCAAACCAAAGAGGTAGCTCACACAGGTCAGTTTGCTGTGCTGGTTGAAGACACCACCAAAGCGTTAGGCGACCTGGCTTCGTATGTTTTAAAAAAATCCGATGCCAAAGTGATTGCCATCACAGGCAGCGTTGGAAAAACCACCACCCGCCAGTTTGTGGCATCCGTGGTGAACGAAGCAGGAAAAACCCTTGCCACCTCAGGCAATTTCAATAATCATATCGGTCTCCCCTTAACTGTGCTCAAAATGGAAGGAGACGAAAAATTTATCGTTTTGGAAATGGGAATGAATCACTTCGACGAAATTTCCTATCTTTCTAAAATTGCAAAGCCTCATATTGCCATCATTTCCTTAATCGGAACCTCCCATATTGAATATTTGGGAAGTCGTGAGAATATCTTAAAAGCAAAGCTTGAAATTTTAGACGGTATGGCAGATGACGGTCTTTTGCTCTTAAACGGCGATGACGACCTTCTGTCTCAGGTGAAATGTCAACAACAAATACAATATTTCGGAAAAAGCAACGCAAAATATCCCTACGAAATTATTTCCGAAGAAGGTATTTTCCAAATGGATGGCAACACTTATCAAATCCCCATTGCCGGAGCACACAACATTCAGAACGCAAGTTCCGCTGTGCTTTTGGGAAAACATTTAGGAATGAGCGCTACGCAAATTCAAAGCGGGTTATCCGCCTTCCGGTCAGTTGGCTGGCGCCAAAAAACCGAAACCGTAGGTTCCTACACCTTAATTGCAGACTGCTACAACGCTTCTTTGGATTCTGACCGTGCCGCACTCCGCGTGTTGGCAAATCAGAAAGGAAACCGTAAGGTTGCAGTGTTAGGTCCCATCGGCGAATTGGGAGATTATCTTAAACCCATCCTGAACCAGGTGGGCGAAGCTGTATTTGACGCCGACATTCACACGCTAATCTGTGTGGAAGAAGATGCGAAGCACATCAGAGACGGTGCCAAAAAGGCAGGAATGAACCCAGAGGATATTTTGTTTTTCGCCAACCGGGAACATTTTATCAAAAAAATTCCCGAATTATTCCAACCGGGTGATGCCGTGTTATTCAAGGCATCCCGAAAATATCAATTTGAAGAACTATTTGAACAAGTGAAACAATACCTACAAACGAAGGAGTGATCTCTATGCCGACACCGATGATTGCAGCAATCTGCGCAGTGATTGGTTTTCTGGTAAGCGCCCTGGCAGGGCCCATTTTTATCCCTCTGCTTCGAAAATTAAAATTCGGGCAGCAAATTTTAGAAGAAGGACCTAACTGGCATAAATCAAAGGCAGGAACCCCCACGATGGGCGGTATCATTTTTATTCTGGCAGTGCTGGTAGTAAGCGCCATCTTTGTGCGGGATTTAAAAGGTCTGTTTGTGGTTCTGTTTGCCCTTTCCTGTGGTCTGATCGGTTTTTTGGATGACTACATCAAAGTGGTGAAAAAAAGAAACTTAGGCTTAAGCGCAATGTGGAAAGTGATTCTGATGCTTGTGGTGTCCACTGCTTTCGTGGTATGCGGACTGGAATTTAATATTATTCAAACCACGCTCTGGATTCCCTTTACTCACATTTATCTGGATTTATCCTACTATATCAGTATTCTTCTGGTATTCATGATGATTGGCTTTATCAACGCGGTGAATTTAACCGACGGTGTTGACGGTCTTGCCAGCTCCGTAACTTTTGTGGTAAGCCTGTTTTTCACTTTAGCGTCCATGATTTTCTTATCCGAAGGCATGACGATGTTTTCTGCAGGTCTTTGTGGTGCACTTTGCGGATTTTTAATCTACAATCTTCATCCCGCCAAAGTATTTATGGGCGACACCGGTTCCCTGTTTTTAGGCGGTGCAGTTGCAGCACTTGCGATTTTAAACGATATGCCCTTAATCCTTCTGATTGTGGGTATTGTGTATCTGATTGAAGCATTATCCGTAATGCTTCAGGTAACCTACTTCAAACTGACCAAAGGCAAACGAATTTTCAAAATGACTCCCATTCACCATCATTTTGAAATGTCCGGTTATTCCGAAAACAAAATTGTGTTGCTCTTTTCCGCAATCACCTTGCTCGGTTGTGTGATGGCATACTTATCTCGGGTATAGCCTGCAGATTCTATAAGAAAGGAAGGTTCCAAAAGTCGGAACCACTTCAATACTATGAAAAGTCTGAAGCCCAAACTCCAACTGAATTGGCGAAACATCGACCACGTGTTTCTTCTGACTGTAATCGCCCTGACGGCATACGGTCTGGTTATGGTGTTTTCCGCCTCGGCGCCCAGCGCCTTTTACATTCACGGAGACAGTATGTTCTTCTTTAAGAACCAGCTGGTTTGGGCTGTGGTTGGCTTTGCCGTGATGTTCTTTGTGTCAATGATTGATTACAAATTTATCAAGCGGTTTGTTTTCCCCCTTTACGGGATTGCTATGATTCTTCTCGTTTTGGTGTTGGCTGTCGGGCAACGTATCAACGGTGCGAAACGTTGGCTGGATTTAGGATTCTCCACCATTCAGCCTTCAGAATTAGCAAAAATTGCGATTGTGATGGCTTGTGCCTGGGTGTTATCCAAAATCAAAATGATCGACGTAAAAGAATCCCTTCCCCATCTGATTATCTGTATTCTGCTGGTGGGAGTTGCCGGACTTCTTCTGCTGTTTCAACCTCACTTCTCTGCCATTCTGATTATTGTGCTGGCTTTGGGTGTGATGATGATTGCTGCAGGGATTCCGATGCGCATTTTCTCAGCTTTGGCAGTAGTAGCAGGACTCATCGGTGCTATATTTGCCATCATTGAGCCCTACCGTATGCAACGACTTATTTCTTTCACAAACCCCTTTAACGACAAGGCAGGCGACGGCTGGCAGGTAGTGCAATCGCTATATGCCATCGGAAGCGGCGGATTTTCCGGGTTAGGTCTGGGCAGAAGCCGTCAGAAATTCTTATATATCCCAGAACCCCAGAACGACTTTATTTTCTCCATTATTTGTGAGGAACTTGGATTCTTGGGCGCATTAGCAGTTTTGATACTGTTTGCCCTCTTGCTCTACCGTGCCGTACGGATTGCATTAAAAGCACCCGACCGTTATTCCATGTTATTGGTTTTCGGTCTGATTTCCTTAACTATCGTGCAGGTGCTCTTAAACATTGGGGTGGCAACCTCTTCAGTTCCGCCCACAGGAATCCCCCTCCCCTTCTTTTCTGCAGGGGGAACCTCATTTGTGTTCCAGATGATATCCATGGGAATGATACTGAATATATCCGCCCAATCCAAAAAAGAGGCAGAGCCTCATATCTGATACCTTGATTTTTGTTCCAATATCGGGAGGCGTATTTTGTGAAAGTTCTGATTTCCGGCGGCGGGACTGCCGGTCATATCAATCCTGCAATTGCTATCGGCACTTATCTTGTAAGCCAGGGTGCCGAAGTGTTATACATTGGCTCCGACGGAGCACTGGAAGAAAAATTGTATTCCCAAACCGGATGCGTCTATCACAGATTCCCGTCTAAGGGGCTTGACCGCAAACATCCGCTAAGGAACTTTAAAATTTTAGCAACTGACTACAAGGCATACAAAAGCATTCAGAAAGTGGTGGCTGATTTCAAGCCCGATGTGGGCGTTTCCACCGGGGGATACATCAGCGCACTCAGTATGTATGCATTACATAAACAGAAGATTCCGTTTCTGGTGCACGAGCAGAATGCTTACCCCGGATTAACCACCAAACTGCTCTCCAAATGGGCAGAGTTCTACGCTTTGGCATTTTTGGAAGCAAAACCTTATTTAAAACATCCCCAGCGTTCCGTGCTGACGGGCAATCCCATTCGTCGGGAATTTTTATCCTTAGACCAGAAAACAGCACGGCAAAAACTGAATCTTCCCGAACACGCTCCCGTGGTACTCTGTTTCGGCGGAAGTTTAGGGGCTCAGAAATTAAACGAAGCCTTTGCCCAGATGATTCCGAACGCAGTAAAAGACGGTGTTACTTTAATCATCGGCACCGGAAGCCGTTACCACAAGGATTTCTTAACCAAAACGAAAAGTTACACCTTTGATTCCAATCAGATTCGTATTACCCAATATATCGACGATATGCCCACTGTTTTAGCGGCCTGCGATGTTGCAGTTACCCGTGCAGGGGCTATGACCATTTCTGAACTTTGTGCCATTAAAAAACCGTCTGTGCTGATTCCCTCTCCCAACGTGACAGCAAATCACCAGGAAAAAAATGCACATGCACTGGTTACTCAGGGTGGCGCAACAAAAATTTCGGAAACCGACCTGACAGGAGAAGGATTATATCAGCAAATCCATTCGCTGATTACTAATCCTCAGAAACTGACTGCTATGTCGGAAGCGCTTGTTCCCCTGTCCATTACCGACGGCGACAAACGAATCGGCGAACTTGTGAGAAAAATCGCATCCCGGACGTAACAATCCATAGCACCTTTCATATAATGAAACTGTAAGAAAGGTGTGAAACTATGAGATACCTGATTGAAGGCGGAAGAAAGCTTTCGGGCACCGTCGCCATTTCCGGTTCCAAAAATGCAGTATTGCCCATTTTAGCGGCAACCATTATCACAGGAAAGAAAGCCGTGCTACATAATTGCCCCGATATCTCGGATGTTCGATGCACCGTTGATATTTTGAAACATCTGGGATATCCTGTTACTATGCAGAATGGCACCATCACAGTGGATTCCGGATTTCAGGCAAAACCTCAGGTGCCGGCAGAACTAATGAGGAAACTCCGTTCCTCCATCATCTTTTTAGGTGCATTTATCAATCGGTTCGGCTATGCCAACATTTCCTATCCGGGAGGTTGCGAGCTGGGAAAACGTCCCATTGATATCCATTTATCTGTATTATCCCAAATGGGTGTGCAAATCAAGGAAGGTTCCGATGGTATTTCCTGCACAGCTCCTTTGATTCACGGTGGAGAATACCAACTCTCATTTCCCAGTGTGGGTGCCACAGAAAACGTGATGATTGCTGCTTTAAAGGCAGATAAACCTGTTACCATAAAGAACCCCGCCAAAGAACCTGAAATTATTGATTTACAGAATTTTTTGAACACAGCAGGTGCCTGTATTTCGGGTGCCGGAACTGATACCATCCAAATTATGCCCGCAAACGGGTTTTCCGATTGCGAATACCGAATTCGTTCCGACCGTATCGAAGCTGCCACCTATCTGTCGGCAGCTGCCGTTACAGGAAGCACCATCGGGCTGACCAATGCCCCTGTGGAGGATTTAGGCAAAAATGTTGGTATATTGGAAGAAATGGGGGTCTACGTGATTCCCCATTCCAAAACCGAACTCACCGTGATTGCTCCCAATCGGTTAAAACCGGTGAACATGATTGCAACAATGCCGCATCCGGGATTCCCCACCGATGCCCAGGCCATTCTGATGGCAACTCTTCTTCGGGCAAACGGAACCAGTATGATTGTGGAAAACATATTTGAAAACCGCTATAACCATGTGGAAGAACTCCGAAAAATGGGAGGTCACATTTTGGTTTCGGGAAACACCGCAAAAATTTACGGTGTAAAAAAATTGCAGGGTGCCAATGTTCGGGCAAAAGATTTAAGAGCAGGTGCCGCCCTGGTGGTTGCAGCACTTTGCGCAGAAGGAAAAACGATGATCGACGATGTGCATCATATTGAAAGAGGCTATGAAAATATGATTGTAAAACTCCGTTCTTTGGGTGTTAAAGCAGAAATCTTACCCAAAGCGGAACTTCCGGGATACGGCATCGTCCAAGAGAATGCGAAACTATCAATCAGAAAAACAGAATAAACTAATATAAAACGGAGATTCGTATGAAAGATGCAATGGGGTTGGGCACTCAATCTGCCCAACCGCGTTCCGTAAGAAAAAAGCATAAAAAAAACAAGGTGTTTAAAACCACGTTGCTTGTTACGCTGATATTAATCGGCCTAACGGTTGCCGTGGGATTTTTAACGCCTGCTTTTTATATCCACGAAATCACCGTAACAGGCACCTCTCTTCTCACCCCAGAAAAAGTGTTGGATGCATCAGGATTAAAGGTGGGAACAAACATTTTCACCTTCCGCACAGACACCGTGAAAGATAACATCTCAAATCTCTCCTTTGTAAAAGAGGTCTCTGTTGACAGAGGATTTCCTGATAAGGTTTCCATTGTAATTACCGAGTGTAAGCCCGTGGCACAGATTCTCTGCGGAGAATCCCTCTATATTATTGTAGATGAAACCGGCAAAATCTTAGATACCACCAGTGAACGTGCAAAATATGGTGTGCCAGCCATTGAAGGTATCCGTGTGGAACAGTTTCACGTGGGAGATGTGGTGGAAACCGCACAGCCGGAAGATGTGGCGATGCTTCTCACCATTTCCACAGAACTCTCCGCCAATATGATGGCAGATATGACGGACAAGCTCTCCATCGACCGTGGCGATATCTTCCTGCATTTTCACAACAACATCACAGCAGATATCGGCAACGGTTCCAATTATGCCTACAAAATCAAATTTTTAAAAGAAGTGCTGGCAGAAATTCCGGCAGGTAAAACAGGAACGTTAGAATTTATAGACGAATATAAGGCGGTGTTTAAAGAATATGAACAGTAAATGGAAAGCACAAATTGCAATGGGGCTTGTATGCGTGGTGTTAGGCTTTGCCATTACCATTCAGTTAAGAAGCGTGCAAAAAAATAACGGTGCAGGCACCATCAGCGGACTGCGTGCCGCTGAAATCCAGAATATGTATCAGAAGGAAAAAGAGAAAAATGAAGCTCTTTATCTGGACTACGAACGTATTAAAAACGACCTGGATCAATACAAAGAAGCAATTGCAGACACCAATGCCACTACCAGTCTGTTAAAAGAACAGTTGGACAACGCTGAAATCTTAGCAGGGATGAAAGAAGTTGAAGGTCCCGGTGTGGTGGTAAAAATGAACGACGGTACCAAAACTCCCCTTCCCGGTGAACCCGAAAGTTTATATTGGCTTCACGACTCAGACATTCTTCTGGTCATCAACGAATTAAAAGATGCCGGCGCAGAAGCGATTTCCATTAATGGAGAACGCCTGACTTCAATTTCTGAAGTAAGATGTGTGGGATCTGTGTTAAGCATCAACAATGTGCGCACAGGTGCTCCCTTTATCATCAATGCCATCGGCGATCCGAAAACCTTAGAATCCGCAATGCTCTTTAAAGGCGGCGTGATTGCAGATATTGCAGCATACTGTGAGGTGGATGTAAAAACCTCCGAAAAAATTGTGGTTCCTGCATACAAAGGTGCTATCAACTTCAAATACGCAACTCCCACTGCACCCAAAAAATAAAGAAAGGCGGAATTTGATATGTTACTTCCTTTTATTGCGCTGATTCTCGGATGTGTCATCGGCATTTATGTTCCCTGGAGCATTAACCCGTCATATTCCGTTTATGTAGCCATTGCCATTTTAGCAGCATTGGATTCGGTTCTGGGCGGAATTTCTGCCAACTTAAACAAACGGTTTTCCATGATCATTTTTATTTCCGGTTTATTTGGAAATGCAGCATTGGCGGCTTTCATTATCTACCTGGGTGAAAAACTGGGTCTGGACCTGTATGTTGCCATCGTGGTGGTGTTCGGGACCAGAATGTTTCAGAATTTTGGAATTATCCGCCGTTTCTACGTGGAGAAATACTCCAATGCGGGAAAACAGCTCACCATTGAAGAACTCGAACAAACCAATCCTTCATAAAAATTACAGTTTTTTTACATTTTTTTCGAGAATGGTCTTGCAATTTCAAAAAAACAATGCTATAATATGAGAATAGTATGTATAATTGCGCGTATTTCCACGAAAAATGTAATCTCAGACAGAACTTTCAGGGAGGTTTTTAAATATGGCATATCATAACGAATTGGATTCCTTTGCAAAAATCAAGGTAATCGGGGTTGGTGGCGCAGGTAACAACGCTGTAAACACCATGGTTGACCACAATATGGACAAGGTTGAATTTGTGGCAATTAACACCGATAACCAGGCATTACATAATTCCAAAGCTCAGACCAAAGTAAGAATCGGCGAAAAAATCACCAAAGGCTTAGGTGCCGGTGCAAATCCCGAAATCGGTGAAAAAGCTGCGGAAGAAAACAGAGAAGAAATCGCTCAGGTAATCAAAGGTGCCGACATGGTATTCATCGCGGCAGGTATGGGCGGCGGAACCGGTACCGGTGCAGCTCCCGTGGTTGCTTCCGTTGCAAAAGAACTTGGCATTTTAACCGTTGGCGTGGTAACCAAACCCTTCACCTTTGAAGGTATGAAAAGAAGCAACGCTGCAAAAAAAGGCGTTGAAAACTTAAAAGAATTTGTGGATGCGTTAATCGTAATCCCCAATGATAAACTGTTAAGCTTGGTAGACAAAAACACCACCTTAAAAGATTCTTTCCGCATTGCAGATGACGTGCTCCGTCAGGGCGTGCAGGGTATCTCCGATGTTATTGTGGTTCCCGGCTTAATCAACTGTGACTTTGCAGACGTAAAAACCATTATGAAAAACACCGGCTATGCTCACATGGGTTCCGGTTTGGCAAGCGGCGAAAACAAAGCAGAAGAAGCAGCAAGAGCTGCAATCTCCAGCCCGTTACTTGAAACCTCTATCGACGGTGCAAAAGGTGTTCTGGTTAATATCACCGGTGGACCGAATATGTCCTTAATCGAAGCAAGCCAGGCAGCTTCTCTGGTTCAGGAACACGTGGATCCGGATGCAAACTTAATCTTCGGTGCAGTAATCGACGAAAGCATGAAAGACGAAATCAAGGTTACTGTAATCGCTACCGGTTTTGCTTCTAACGAAGTATTCCGTGACGGTTTTAACATCCCCCACTTCAGCGCTCCCAAGAAAGAAGAACCGAAACCGGTTGTTTCTGATACTTTGGACACTCCTTCCTTTATGCAGACTGAAGCTCCCAAAAAGAAAGAAGAAGTTCTGGATGTTCCCGATTGGATTACCGGCTTAAACTAAGTTTCAAAACAATAAAAACACCCCTCAGAGTTGAGGGGTGTTTTTTTGTGCCTTTCTTTTATAAATTGTCATAGGTTTCCTTAAGCGCCACAGGAAACACCGTTTCTTTTGCAAACAACCAAAGCAAAGAAAGTGCTTTCTGCCGATTGTTTCCGACACGGATACATTCTGTTTCCAAAACATTACGGCAGCGGCAAACTACTTCAATGCCGTAATCACAATCATCCTCTGAAAGAAGGCTGTATGTCAGCTGATAATCGTTCTTTCCATCGCAAACTATCTTTTTAATCACCTTGGTTTTCGTCGTCATAACAAGTTCCTTCCTGCTTATTGTAAGCGGTTCACTGTGTTTTTTTATGGGAAAAGGCTCCGTTTGATTATATCACAGTTTCCACCCAAGATTCAACTCATAAAATTCTTCATTTTCCTGCAAAAAACCAGAATAAAAAAGAAAAATCCACATTCTCTCCCCTGTTTTGACAGAAAAAGCGGGTGTTTCCTTTGGAATTTCAGAAAAAACTTGAATTTAGCGAAAAAATAGTGTATAATAAATTATGTATGCACATTTTTAGCAACCGAAAGGAAAACATCTATGAAATTTGACGGACTCCTCATTGTTTCCGATATGGACGGAACCCTGTTAACTGAAGAAAAAACCATTTCCAAAGAAAACTTAGACGCTATCCGTTATTTCAGAGAACACGGCGGCAAATTCACCGTGGCATCGGGAAGAGTGTATCAGTCTTTAGAAAGCTATTTCGATGAAATCGAGCCTGAAATCCCCGTGATTTCCCATAACGGCGGAATTATTAAAAATCCTCTGACCAATGAGCTGTTGTATGCCAAACGCCTTTCGGGAAATTATAAAGATGTGATAAAAGAAATTCATAAAAAATTCCCTTGGCTTGGAATTGAAGCATTTATCCCCGAAGAAATTCTGTTTTTCATTGATAATCCTTATGTGAGAAAACATATCAATGATGAAAAAATTTTTCCCGACAACAAAATCCAGTGGCACTCCTTAGAGGAGGACACTCCTGAATGGTGCAAAATCCTAATGGCGGCAGAAACCCACGAGGTGGATATGCTGGAGCAGATGATTCCTCCCCTCTACCCTCAGTACAGTTTTGTGCGAAGTGAAGAACATTATTTTGAGTTGTTGCCCAAGGGAGTTCACAAAGGTTCGGCTTTAACCGAGCTGCTAAACATCCTAAACATATCTCCGAACAAATGTTATGCGGTGGGAGATAATATGAACGATAAAGAAATGCTTAAAGTTGCAGGATGCGGCATTGCCGTTGCCAATGCAAACCAAGGATTAAAAGAACTGGCAGATGTGGTGTTGGATGTCACCTGCGAGGAACATGTGATTAAATCCGTGGTAGAAATGCTTGATAAAGGAACGATTTAAATGAATCCATTGACTGATAAAATTGAAAAATGTATTGTGTGCGGTGTGTTTTTAGGAACGGGAAAACTGGATGATTCCGACCCCCAATCCTTAGAAGAATTAAAAGCACTTTGCGAAGCATCCGGTGCCGAAGTGGTGGGAGAAATCACTCAGAACCGTGAAGCGCCCGACAGTCGCACCGTGTTAGGAAAAGGAAAAATTGAAGAATTAAGAAATGCCGTGGAAGAGCTGGACGCCAATTTAGTGGTGTTTGACTGCGAACTTTCCGGCTCTCATACCCGAAATATTGAAGAAGAATTAAAGGTTCGTGTCATTGACCGTTCCCGTTTGATTTTAGATATTTTTGCTCTCAGAGCCACCACCCGTGAAGGGAAATGTCAGGTAGAATTGGCACAACTTTTATATCATCTGCCCAGACTTTCCGGGATTGGCACTTCCCTCTCCCGTTTAGGGGGCGGTATCGGTACCCGTGGTCCCGGAGAAACTCAGCTGGAAACCGACAAACGTCACATCCGTGAGAGAATTGCAAACCTGCGCCGTGAATTAAAAGAAATTGAGAAAAACCGTGAAACCCAACGAAAACAACGTGCTAAAAACGAAGTGGTAAATGTTGCGTTGGTGGGTTACACCAATGCAGGAAAATCCTCTCTGTTAAACGCTTTAACAGGAAGCGAGCAGTATGTGGAGGATATGGTGTTTGCAACGCTCGATCCCTTATCCAAAAAGCTCACCTTGGCAGATGACCGCCAGGCAGTGCTGACAGACACCGTTGGTTTTATCCGAAAACTTCCCCATCACCTGGTAGAAGCCTTCAAATCCACGCTGGAAGTTTGTTGCGAAGCAGATTTACTGCTCCACGTTATGGATGCCACCGACCCCAACCTGCCCAACCACAAAAAGACCGTGGAAAACCTCTTAAAAGATTTAGGGGCAGAAGCCAAACCTATCCTTTCGGTATATAACAAAACAGACGGTTTAACCGAAGAATTTATATCTGAAAAAGACAGCATTATGGTGTCTGCAAAAACAGGATTCCATATTCAGGAGCTCCTGCAAAAGATTACCGAATTAACCCGTACCACCGAAGTGGAAAGGGTGATTCAAATTCCCTATGATAAATCCTATCTGGTGGCAAGAATCCACGACCAGTTAAAAGTATTGGACACCAGATACGAAAACGAATATCAGGAACTTACCGTTTACGGAAAAGAGGAGCTGATTGCCCAATATGAGCAGTTATAAAACCGTTTTAAAGGCCAGCGAATGTGAAATCATCGAGAAAAAATCCCGTTTCATTTCGTTGACCTATCCCGTGACATGCGAAGAAGAAGCACTCTCCCATTTAGAGACGGCTCGCAAAAAATATTACGATGCCACCCACGTGGTGTTTGCATACCGCATCCGCAACAATCAGATTCAGCGCTTTTCCGATGACGGAGAACCGCAGGGCACCGCAGGCGTGCCTGTGTTGGAGGTGTTATCCAAAGGCGAAATCACCGATACCTTATCCATTGTGGTGCGATATTTCGGCGGAACCTTGCTGGGAGCAGGAGGACTGATTCGTGCTTATTCCAAGTCTGCCCACGAAGGCGTGGAAGCCTCCGAAGTGATCACCATGGCAGAATGCGTGGAATTCGAGATTGACTGTCCCTATCACTTATTCGGCACCGTGGAGCACACCTTACGAAAACACGATTGCCGTAAAATTGATGTGGCGTATGCCGATCAGATTACTATGCGCTATTATATTGAAGAAAATGCTTATCAAAGGTTGCTGGCAGATTTAACCGAAACAACAAACGCCACCGTTAGCGCAACAGAAATCAACCGCAATTTCTATCAACTGTAAAAGGAATGTTTTGCTATGTTATTTTATGATATCACTATTTTAGACGAAAATTTAGAGGTAAAAGAGCATCAGTATGTGTTAACCGAAGGTGATAAAATCACCTACATCGGAGATACTTGTCCCGAAACAAACGAAGAACGTTACGACGGCAAAAACAAGCTTCTGATGACAGGTTTTTTCAATCTGCACTCTCACACTCCCATGACCTTTATGAGAGGGTACGGCGAAAACCTCTCCTTAGATGACTGGCTGAATAAAAAAATCTTCCCTTATGAAGATAAACTGACCTCAGAAGATATTTATGTGGGTACTATGCTTGGGATTGCAGAAATGCTTCGTTTTGGAATTGTGTCCACCAGCGATATGTACTACTTCTGCGAAGATATGTTGAAAGCCTTTTTGGAAGTGGGAGTAAAATGCAATTTAAGCCGTGGTATCACCTGCTTTTCCGATGCAAGTTATCACGATTTGCCCGCTTACGAAGAAAACAAAATCCTGGTAAGAGATTATCATAACAAAAATAACGAACAGATTAAAATTGATTTTTCCATCCACGCAGAGTACACAAATACCGAACGCACTATCCGTGAAATTTCCGAACACGCAAAAATGCACAGTCTCCCCATTCATATTCACATTTCCGAAACCGAGGGAGAACACAAAGGCTGTATGGCACGTCATAACGGTATGACTCCCATTGAATATTTCAATCATCTCGGTGTGTTGGATTCCCCTGTTTTAGCGGCGCACTGTGTTCATCTTTCAGGCGACGATTTCGCCATTATGAAAGAAAAGGGCGTGTCTGTGGCAAGTTGCCCTGCTTCCAATTTAAAACTGGCAAGCGGCATTTGTGATGTGAAGACCTTATTTGATTACGGCATCAATGTGGGTATCGGTACCGACAGTGTGGCAAGTAATAACTCTCTTAATATGATTGAAGAAATCAAACTGTTTGCACTGCTTCAGAAAGTGCGTGCAAACGACCCCGCCATTATCACCCCCAAAGAGGCAATCTATGCCGCAACCAAAGCAGGTGCTATCGCCCAGGGAAGAATGGATTCGGGTACTTTAAAAGTGGGCAATCGTGCCGATTTAATCGTGGTAGATATGGATGCTCCCTACTGGATGCCCGTTCATAATCTGACCAATAACTTAGTATATTCCGCTTCAGGAACCGACGTTTGCCTCACTATGATAGACGGAAAAGTGTTATACAAAGACGGCACCTATCCTACTTTGGATATGGAAAAATTACAAGCTGTGCAAAAATTATCCCAGAAAGAAATTTAGCAAACAAAAAACGGAGCATTTATGAATCTTAAGTCCTTAAAAAAAGCATTTCCCTATACGATTCCCGTACTCTTCGGCTATCTGTTTTTAGGCTCAGCCTTCGGCATCTTATTAAGCAGCAAAGGTTATGGGCCCATTTGGGCACTCATTATGAGTGTGACCATGTATGCAGGAAGCGGTCAGTTTGTGGCAATCGGATTTTTAACATCTCCTTTTGATTTGGTAAATGCCTTTTTCGTTACGCTGATGGTGAATCTCCGTCATTTATTCTACGGATTATCCTTGTTGGAACGCTTTAAAAAAGCAGGCAAAAAACGGTTTTATATGATGTTTTCCTTAACCGATGAAACCTATTCCCTGCTTTGCGGCATCAAATCACCAAAAGATGTGGATGAGCATCAGTTCTATTGCTCCATTGGTTTTTTAGACCATATTTACTGGATTGCAAGTTGTGTTTTGGGAAATGTGATTGGCAGTTTAATTCCCTTTAATTCCAAGGGAATTGACTTCGTGATGACCGCTTTATTTATGGTGATTTTCTTAGACCAATGGAAAGATTCCAAAACCCATATACCCCAATTTGCAGGAATTGGAATATCTGTTCTTTGCTTGCTGATTGCAGGTGCTGACAATTTCCTGCTTCCTGCAATGAGCCTGATTTTAATTTGTTCAGGCATCTTAAAAAGAAGATTGGAGGCGAAATTTTAATGACTCTTCCAATCCATCAGGCACTGCTTATCATTTTGGTTTCTGCAGTTGCCACGTTTTTAACCAGGGCGTTGCCATTTTTACTGTTCCCCCCTCACAGAAAAACTCCTGAGTTTATTCGATATTTAGGAAAAATGCTCCCCTTCGCTACCATCGGAATGCTTTTGGTGTATTGCCTGAAGGATGTTTCCATCCTGCAATACTCTCACGGACTCCCCGAAGCAATTGCCCTGTTGGCAATCACCGCTATGCATCTTTGGAAGCGAAATATTTTGTTAAGCGTAGGCGGCGGAACGGTATTTTATATGATACTCGTTCAACTTGTTTTTTAATATTACCAAACATCCCCCAAAGAATCGGAGGTATTATCAGATGAGCTTAAAAGAATCCGGCGAAAACTATTTAGAAGCTGTGTTAATTTTGAAAAAAGAATTGGGACATGTCAGAAGTATTGACGTGGCACATCATTTAAATGTGTCCAAACCCAGCGTATCCGTTGCAATGAAAACCTTGCGCGAGGAAGGTTTTTTAACTGTGGATGAGCTTGGCAATATCGCTCTAACCGAAAAAGGAATGCTGGTTGCCGACAATATGTATGAACGGCATCACGTGATTGCAAAGGCACTGATGGCGTTGGGTGTTTCCAAGGAAAACGCCTTTGAAGACAGTTGCAAAATTGAACACGATTTAAGTCAGGAAAGTTTCGAAAAAATCAAGGATTTTTTGGAAAAGCACAACCAATTGGATTAAGGAGAACGCCATGAATAAAACGTTACGAATTCTGCTACTTGCCGTTGGAGGAGTCTTAATCGGAGCTTTTGCCAAACAACTGAACACCGCAAACGGTGCCGCTATGTTCACATTCGGGATTTTACTTGCGGTCGGCTCTATGATTACCGTGACCAAAAAAGAAAACAAGAAAGCGAAAAAGAAACCTGAAAAAATCAATCCCTATAAACAAAAATCTAAAAAAACAACCAATAAAAAAAGCTGAATCAAATTGATTCAGCTTTTTTTGATTCGCACGTCAACAATTTTCACCTTATAAAACAAAAAGGCATAGAATCAATCCTATGCCTTTTGCGGTCTATGTTTTTAATTTTCAGACGATGAGAAAAGGACTTAGAATTCGCAAACCAAACCGAAGGGTTACCCGAAGGCGTACATCGGTACGCCGAGAGGTGAGGTTTGCGGATAGCAAAAGGCATTCTGATCAAAATTGTTGCAAACAATTTTCACCTTATAAAACAAAAAGGCATAGAATTAATCCTATGCCTTTTGCGGTCTAAGTTCTTTTATCGAGTCTTAGTCAATGAATTCTTTGGTGATGTTATATACATTTTCCACGGATTTCTTCATCAGTTCTTCTTCTTCGGGAGAAAGAACTACGGGAATATCCAGTTCAACACCTTCACTGCTTACGATTCTGGGCATACTTACAGCAACATTAGTGAAGCCATAGAGTTCTTCTTTATTAATGCTTACGGGAAGCACTCTGTCTTTACCGTTTAAGATAGCATCGGTAATATCACTTACAGAACTTGCAACGCCAAAATAGGTAGCACCTTTGTTTTTGATGATAGCAGCACCGCCTAATTTCACTTCTTCTTTAATCTGAGCTTTTTCTTCGTCAGTTAAAGGATGGCCGTGAATGGTGTTTAAGTTTAAGATAGATTCACCTGCGATGGTAGCATGGCTCCAGTAGGGGAACTGAGTTTCGCCGTGTTCACCAATCATCATTGCATGAATGTTTTTAACGTTCATATCAAATAAATCATACAGTTTCTGCTGCAGACGGATGGTATCTAAATAAGTACCGGAACCGATAACTTTGCCTGCGGGCAGACCGGTCCATTTCTGAACTAAAGTGGTCAGCACGTCAACAGGGTTGGAAACGATTACAAAAATACCGCCGTTGTAATGTTTCATGATATCGCCAACGATGCTTTTCATAATTGCAACGTTTTTGCAAGCTAAGTCCATTCTGGTTTCGCCGGGTTTTCTGTTTACACCTGCAGTGATGATGATAACGTCACTGTCTTTTACGTCAGCGTAATCACCAGCGGTGATTTTCATAGAACCGAATACGGGACAAGCGTGAGAAATATCCAGTGCTTCACCGTATGCTTTTTCTTTATTTACATCAATTAAAACCATTTCGTGCGCAAGGTTTCTTGCAGCGATGGTATAAGCAATGGAAGCACCTACAAAACCTGCTCCGACAATTGTAACTTTTTTCTTGGAAGTACCCATAATTTTAACCTCTTTTCCGCTATTATGTCTGAGTAAAACTTCGATTTTTACCCATTTTATTCTAGTAACATCATTGTACCAAAAATTTTATCTTTTGTCAATTGTTTTTTCATTTTTTTGATAAAGTTTATTCTTTTTGCGAAAAGGCTTTCATATATTAAAGCAAACTTCTTTTGCAGGAGGAATAAAACCTTGTTTCTATTTCGAAAAATCTATTGTCATCTAAAAGAGCAACGATTCCTTTATCTGTTACTCCTTGCTGTGATCTTTGCCGGTTTTTTAACAGGATGCTTTTATGCAAACCTGATTTCTTCCGCTGATTTTTCTATAGCAGAAGAACAAGCAGAGCAGTTTATCAAAGAAGCAAAAGCAAGCGAATTAAGTTTTCAGCTGATGCTTTTTGAAGAACTCTTTCCCTACCTTTGCATCGCTCTTTGTTCCTTATTTCTGTTTGGATTTTTGCCCACAGGATTTCTGGTATTCAAATGGGGATTCACCTCCGGATTTTTCCTCACGTTTTTGGTAAAATGTTTTTCTGTAAAAGGGTTCTTTTTGGGTGGTTTCTTTTTGCTTCCCACTCTGTTGTTGTTTTTGCCGACTCTCGTTGTGCTGAGCACGAAAAGCCTGGCGGTAAACCGTTTTTTGTGGGGATGTGCTCTTCACAGACCACCGGCAAGACAAAATCTTTGGGAAGAACTTACTGGCATAGTGCTTGTTACCTTAGGAACTCTGCTGAGTGTTTCTGTGGGAGTATTTGTAAAATTTATTCTGCTTCCGCCTCTTGCCAATTATTTATTCCTGTGAAAAACAATTGACAAGCCCTTCCTTTTGGGATATAATGAAGAAAAGCTTCAAAAAAGGAAGTGAACAGATGAAATTACAAACAATTATTCATAAACTGGAAGAATTTGCTCCTCCCTGCCTCAAAGAGGATTGGGACAATGTGGGGCTGATGGTGGGTCATCCTGATTGGGATATCACCAAATGTTATGTGGCGTTGGATATTACCGACCGGGTAATTGACTGCGCTGTACAAAATGGTTGCAATCTGATTGTCTCCCACCATCCGTTTATTATGGGCGGATTATCTTCTATCAATTTAGAAACAGAAAAAGGTAGCCAGATTGCCAGACTGATTTCCCACAAGATTGCTGTGTATTCCATGCATACCAATTTTGACAGTTGCCAAGGCGGTGTGAATGATATGCTGTGTGAACTGCTGGGGCTTTTGGACTATCACGTGGACGAACCTGTTATTTGTCGCAAAGGAAGACTGAAAGAACCAATGTGTCTTCGGGATTTTATTACCTTAGTGAAAGATGTTCTGAAGGTGCCGTATGTAAACTACACAGGCGATCCGAATCGCACGGTAACAACCGTTGCAGTGATTGGCGGCAGTGGCGGCAGTTTGATATCGCTGGTCAAAGACTGCGATGTGTTTCTCACAGGGGAAGCGAAATACCACGAATACCAGCTGGCAGAAAGTCTTGGCCTTTGTATGATTACAGCAGGCCACTTTGAAACTGAAAATCCTGCTTTAAAAAAGATTCGTGCCCTTTTGGAAGAACTTTCTTTGGAAGTGGTGAACTACGAAGTGTATCGTGGATTTTATCAAACGATTTAAGGTGTAACTATGATGGAACGTATTTTAGTGTTTTCCGATTCCCACAGGGACGTGAAAACGATGAAACAAATTATTGAAAACACGTACGGCGTTACCGGTGTGATTCACTTAGGAGATGTCAATCATGACATTCAGTTTTTAGAAGACAACTTCTTTGATTTTCCCATTTACGGCGTACAGGGAAACAACGATTATTCCGGCTTGTATCCCAATGAAAAGCTACTGAACGTCGGTGGCAAAAAAATTTTTATCACCCATGGGCATTACTATCTTACTAACTGGGACAGCACTCCCTTAAAAAGTATTCCTAAAGCAGAATCTGCTGATTTAATTCTGTTCGGACATACCCACGTTGCCGAGGTGGAACATTTTTCAGGGAAAATTCTGGCAAATCCGGGTAGTATCTCACGCCCCAAAACAGGAAACCCTTCTTACGGTGTGATTGAAATCGAAGACGGAAAACTGCATTACTGCAATATCGAACTTCCCTCTCCGTTTTAGCGCAAAAAAAAAGGCTATGACAAGATGTCATAGCCTTTTTTTATTCATCTTTATGCTTCATTTTATAAACAATCAGAGAGCCCAACATCATCGCCAGAACAACTCCGAAAGGAATTAAAAATCCCGGAGATAAGGGGTCTTTTAAGGAATCTCCCATCAAAGTAAAGGGAATCAAACTGGGCACCATTGCCAGAAGAGACAACCCCAGAAAGCTCCAGTAACGGTAACCGGTGCATCCACAAACCAGTGAAATCAATTCCACAGGGAAAATATTGGACGCCCGAAGAGCAAACAAGGTCACCTGACTTTTATCGCTGTTCTCCATAAAGCGTTGCACCTTGGGAGACTTACGAATCATTTTCTTTACAAAGTTTTTTCCAAGTTTTTTCCCTAACCAGAAGGTGAGAGACATGGTGATGGAAAGTCCGATGATATTGATAAAAATACTGTATACCGGCGGAAACAAATTCCCTGTCAACATATATAAAAACATCACGGGAATAAAAAACAATACCGATTTTACAGCATAAAGCAACAACACCAGGATTACTTCAATCACAACATTTTCCCCGGCAAACCTCAAAATATCATCAGGAGTCAGCCCAGTGAACAAATTGGTCAACCAATAAAACAACACCACGATTATCGGAACGCCAATCACACAAAGGGCTATCCAACGGAATTTTTTTCTTCTATTTTTTTTCAATGAAAGCCCTCTTTCTTGGTTATTTTTTCTTTACGATTTTCTCCATCACAGGAACAATCCCTGCACATACAACAGCCGCAATCACAATTTCAAGCACTGCATTGACACCACCCCAGGTAATCATCAAAGCCACATAGTCTTTTCCAACTGCAGTATGTCCATAAAAACAAATATAAATAAGGGATAACACCATAAACGAATGCATCAAGCTCGCCACTGCTCCTGCAATTCCTGCTGAAAGCGAAGCATTCATCTTCTTTCTGCAAAGACTGTAACAAAAAACACCAATCGCAGGGAATAAAATTCTTGGCACAACACATATCACAAGGCTGAGGAAATTACCGTTTGGTGCAATTGGTGTAAACGCAAAAGCGGACGGACTTGCCAGCAACGAGGTAGAAAACACAATCAGGGAGAACACTCCCATAACGCCGCCCATAAACAGCCCTTTTTTGTAACCCAAAACAAGTGCTGCAATCAACGGGGGAATATGTGCCAGGGTAGCAACAATTCCGGGGCCCATAGGAATGGAGCCCAATGCAGTAAATGCAAAAATTGCTTCAATCGCAATAAATAATGCTAAAATAACAACTGTATTCAATCTTTCACTTTTCATTTTTTTCCTCCCAAAATTAAGACTTCTTATTCATCTGATACACCAAATTGAGTCCTGTCATCAACAGGTTTTCCTGATAGACGATTTTTCTTCTGCAATAAGGAATAATCGTTTTGGCATGTCCACCTGTGGCAACCACAGTGGCAGGCGTGCCAAGTTCTTCTAAAATACGGTCAATCATACCGTCAATCATGGAAGCCCATCCGAACACCAACCCCGCTTTCATAGAATCCACGGTATTGGTTCCAATCACTTTTTTGGGATTTTCTAAATTGATGCCCTGAAGCTGAGCTGTGTTCTGAGTCAAGGCATTTAAGGAAATACCCACACCGGGAGCAATGGCTCCGCCGCGGATGTTCCCTTTTTCATCAGTTGCAGAAATGGTGGTGGCTGTTCCCATATCAATCACAATCAAGGCAGTTTTATAAAGGTGTCTGGCTGCCACATTGTCCACCACAATGTCTGACCCCAACTGAGAGGGGTTGTCAATCAGAATGTTGAGCCCCGTTTTAATTCCGGGTCCAACAATCAGGGGTTCTTTACCAATCAGTTTGGAAACTGCTTTGGCAATCACATTGGTCACAGGAGGTACCACACTGGAAATAATGCCGCCTTCAAAGGAAGTTTCTTCCATCTGATAAAGACGCAAAATTTCACGGAAGTAGATTGCATACTGATCCTCGGTACGGCACCGTTCAGTTGCCATCCTGGATACAAAACGCACCTCATCCTGATGGATAGCGCCAATCACAATGTTGGAGTTACCCACGTCAATCGCTAAAATCATCGCGTTTTTTCCTTTCACTACTGCTCCGCCTTCGCGGATGCAATGTATATTATTTTATTTTTTTGTATTTTTGTAAAGCAGACTGCTCTTAAATATCTTTTTTGATACGGAGTGCCCGACGGAATTTTGCTTTCCGGCGCTGTTTTTTCTTGCGTTCTGCATCCACAATAAAGTAAACCACAACAGACACGAAAAACAGCACCACTGCCAGAACAATCCAGAAAATTGTTTTTAAAACATTATAGAAGGTGATTGTTTCTCTGCCGGTCCCCTTCATCGGAATCCGGAAAAGCTCTTCGCCGTCAGCAGAAACTGTCACATGAGCTTTATATTCCGAAGCCCTTTGATAACTGGGATTAACATCATAAGTAAATTCCAAACTGTCTGTTCCAACGCCGTTGGGGAGCATGACCGCAACATCACCGTCTAACTGAAAGTCCACCTGACCAACTGTTCCAAAGGTGCCGGAAAGTTTGGCAGAAGGCGGCTTTAAAAGTCCGTTATCGATTTTGGTTTTATAGAAATTATCGTAACAAAAATCCAAAAGTTGTGCCGCTTCCACATATTTCTGATAACCATCTGCACAACGCATTACCACACAAATAAGTTCCATGCTGCCCCGTTTTGCTTCCACAACCATGGTATTCTGGGCAGGGGTGGTAAATCCGTTTTTGCCGAATCGGGCATACTCATAGTAATATTTTCCCGGATGAAGCATCAGATTCTGATTGGAATGTGTGCGCTCTTCGCCCTGCTTGTTTGTGGCAGACATGGTGTATGTTCTTGCGCCTGCAATTCTCACAAAATCGGGATGTTTCATTGCTTCTCTGGTAATTAACGCCATATCATAAGCAGTGGTGTAATGATTCACATCGTGAAGGCCGTGCGGATTCACAAAATTAGTATTTTTTGCGCCTAACTCCTGCGCCTTTTCGTTCATCATTTTCACGAAAGCTTCTTCGCTGCCGCCCACGTTTTCCGCAATGGCAACCGAACAGTCATTGGCTGATGCCAGCATCATCCCATACAGTGCTTCTTCCAAAGTCAGCACCTCCCCGGAAGACAAAGCAATGTGGCTGGTTCCCTGCACGGAAGTAACAGCGTGATCACTCACGGTGATCACATCGTTTAAATCTCCGTGCTCCAATGCAACCAGCGCCGTCATTACCTTGGTAATGCTGGCAGGATACTGTTTGTCATTCATTCCGCGGTTATAAAGCACCTGACCTGTTTCTGCTTCTATCACCACAGCACTCTGAGACATAATTTCAAATTCCGGCATGGGATTTGCTGCCAGTGCCACAGAGCAGGTTAATACAAAGCATAATATCAAACTGATTAATCGTTTCACATTCGTTCTCCATCAAATTATTTTTTTCACATAATACGTTATTATACAGTATAGCACAATCCGCTATGATTTGCAACAAAATTGACAAATTTTTTCAGAAGTTTTTCATCAAAAAAATGTTTTTTGACGAAAAGCACATAAAAATAAAAAAATGTGCAAAAAAGTCTTTATTTTTTAGGAAGGATATGTTATAATAAGCTAAGAGTATTTTAGCCCGAGATTTTCGGGAATTACCATAGACGAAAGGCGTGACAAAACCTTGGAAAAATATATCATCAACGGTGGGAACCCTTTAACGGGTGAAGTAGTCATCAGCGGAGCAAAAAATGTTGCAGTTGCGATGATTCCTGCAGCGCTTTTATCGGACACTCCCTGTGTGTTGGAAAATGTGCCCGATATTTCCGACGTTCGCATTATGATTAATATTTTAAAAAAGATGAACGTGGAGGTTTATTACAAGGAACCCGGCGTTCTGTATATTGATTCCACCAAGATGGATACCACCAGAGTGCCCTATGAACTGGCAACAAAAATGCGTGCCTCCTACTATTTCCTGGGTGCGCTTTTAGGAAAATATAACCAGGCAGAAGTTGCCCTTCCCGGTGGATGCCATCTGGGAAACCGCCCCATTGACCAGCACTTAAAAGGCTTTGAGGCGTTAGGCGTTCAGACAGAGGTGAAGGCAGGAGCCATCGTGGCAAAATCTGTTGCCTTAACCGGTGCTCCCGTGTTCTTTGACCAGGTTTCCGTGGGCGCCACCATCAATGTGATGCTTTGTGCCTGCAAAGCAAAAGGAACCACCATCATTGAAAACGTTGCAAAAGAACCCCATATTGTTGACGTTGCCAATTTCTTGAACTCTATGGGTGCCAAAATCAAAGGTGCCGGTACCGACACTATTAAAATTGTGGGTGTGAAAGAATTAAAAGGCTCCATCTATTCCATCATTCCCGACCAGATTGAAGCCGGTACATATATGATGATGGCGGCAGCTACCAAAGGAGACGTGCTCATCAAAAACGTGATTCCCCGTCACTTAGACTGCCTCACAGCAAAATTAAACGAAATGGGAATCGGTGTGGAAGAAGGAGACGATTCTATCCGTGTGTACTACAAAAAACGTCCCAAAAAGACCGTAGTAAAAACTCTGCCCTACCCCGGATTCCCCACGGATATGCAGCCTCTGATTGCCACATTACTGTGTGTGTCTGAAGGCACCAGCACCGTGACTGAAACCATCTGGGATTCCCGCTTTAAATACACCGAAGAACTAAAGAAAATGGGTGCAGATATTAAAGTCAGCGGCAACATGGCAATGATTACCGGTGTGGACGAGCTCTCCCCTGCTCCCTTAAAAGCCACCGACCTGCGTGCCGGTGCAGCAATGGTAATTGCGGGGCTGATGGCAAGAGGAACCACTGAAATTTATGATATTTTCCACGTTGAACGCGGTTACGAAAATATTGTTGAAAAAATCAAAGGAATGGGCGGAAAAATCGAAAAGGCTGAAATTTCGGATTAAGCCCAAACAGCAACTATGAATCAATTGAAATTTTGTCCGTTATTTTCAGGAAGTAACGGTAACTCTATTTTTATATCCTATAAAG
Source organism: Clostridia bacterium (assembly GCA_045656345.1). Lineage (GTDB taxonomy): Bacteria > Bacillota > Clostridia > UMGS1840 > UMGS1840 > SIG452. Next base: position 6,832 of record JAZOQZ010000062.1, on the reverse strand, counting down.
GCACCCGCATCCTGGTGGACTGCGGGTGCAGTTTTAAGCGCATCCGTGAGTCTTTGGATTCCATCGGGGAGGACATTGGCAAACTGGATGCCGTTTTTTTGACCCACGCTCACACTGACCACACCTCAGCGCTCCCTATGATGATGAAGCATCTTAACGTGAAAGTGTGTGGCACCAAGGGTACGCTGATTGAATTGTACCCGAAAATCTGTGACTATTCTGACCGTATTTTTCAGATTGACCGTAATCAGAGTGTGGGGGTGCTGGACTTACGGATTGAATCTTTCCCTGTACCTCACGATGCCTGTCACACGGTGGGATATAATTTATTTGCCGATGAAAAAGCTATCAGCGTCCTGACGGATGTTGGTCATCTGGCAGACAATTTATTTACCGATGTGAAAGGAAAAGAACTGGTTTTCTTAGAATCCAATCACGATTTAAACACATTGGAAAACTGCTCCTATCCCTTCCATTTAAAACAAAGAATCCGTGGTGATGAGGGGCATTTATCCAATGAAAATGCAGGAAAATTTGCCACTCACTTAGTAAACGGCGGCACGAAAAAAATCATTTTAGGCCATTTAAGCGGCGAGGCAAACACTTCGGAACTCGCCTTTCATACCGTAAAAGATGTGTTAAAAGAAGGTAAAATTGAGGCAAACAAAGATGTAGAACTCTCCGTTTCTCATCGGGGAATGCTGGGAGAGGTGGTGCTCTTATGATTAAAACCACTCTGATCACTGTTGGGAAAATCAAGGAAGAGGCAACCCGTAATCTTATTTCAGAATATGAAAAACGGCTGAAAAAATATACCGATTTTACCCATATCGAAATCCCTGACCTCCCCTTAAGTGACCGTCCGGGAGACAAGGAAATAGAAGGGGTTTTAAAAAAAGAAGGTGCACAGATTCTAAAAAGCATCCCGAAGAATATGGTGCCTGTTGCTATGGCAATTAATGGGAAACAGTACTCTTCCGAAGAATTTGCAGCTCTCATCGATCAAAAAGCAGTTGAGGGTGGAATGTGCTTTATTATCGGCAGTTCACACGGACTTCATCCCGATGTGCTTTCCGCCTGTCGGATGAAGATTTCGATGTCTAAAATGACATTTCCCCATAATCTTGCCCGCCTGTTTTTAACCGAGCAGATTTACCGTGGCTTTAAAATTTTAAATAACGAAAGCTATCATAAATAAAAAACGATGAATTTTTGCCAATTCATCGTTTTTACACTTTTCAACGCATCACATATAAGGTGCAGAAAAATGAGAATAGAATTCGGAAATTGAATCAAGGCAACGCCTTGACGGAGCCCGAGGCTGTACCGAGTGTACGCCGAGGGTGAAATTCACGGATTCCAACTCATTTTTCAAGCCGCAAAAAAGCATACAAAAAAGACCGTTATTACATAACGGTCTTTTTCTTTTGCGCTTTCAATTAGATAGCTCTGATAACTCTACCGGATTTTAAGCATTTGGAGCAAACGGTAATTCTTTTCGGAGCACCGTCAACAATTGCTCTTACTTTTTTAACATTGGGTTTCCAGGTTCTGTTGGATCTTCTGTGAGAGTGAGAAACCTGAATACCGAAAGTGGTAGCTTTGCTGCAAATTTCGCATTTTGCCATAGTCGATTGCACCTCCAAACAAATTAGATATAGTTTATATATCAGCGATTTTTTAAACAGTTTTATAATGATGGTGCCGGTGAAGGGACTTGAACCCCCACGGTTTCCCTCACGATTTTGAGTCGCGCGCGTCTGCCATTCCGCCACACCGGCATATAAACACATAAGCTGACTTGTAATAATATATCACAAACAATGGCATTTGTCAAGAGATTTCGGGAATTTTTTTGTATTTTTTCTTTCAAAATTTGACAGGATTTACTGACATGTTTATCATACAAAAAGAGCAACGAAAAACCGTTGCCCTTTTTAGCAGCTTTTATACGAAACAATTTTATCCAGCTGTATTACATGCCGGAGGTTGCGATAGCATCCACATAATCCATACCTTCGATCACTTTACCGAATGCAGCGTAGTCACCATCCAGGTGAGGTGCATCTGCATGCATAATGAAGAACTGGCTGCCTGCAGAGTTGGGGTCCATAGCTCTTGCCATAGACAGCACGCCTCTTTCGTGTTTTAAATTATTTTCCACACCGTTGGATGCAAATTCACCCTTGATGTTGTAACCGGGGCCACCGGTACCATTACCCAGAGGACATCCGCCCTGGATTACAAAGCCGGGGATGTTTCTGTGAAAGATTAAACCGTTGTAAAAACCTTTTTCAATTAAAGAAACAAAGTTTTCCACGGTGATGGGTGCGATTTCAGGATATAATTCTGCTTTGATGATACCGCCGGATTCCATTTCAATGGTCACGATGGGTCTATTTGCATCGGTTTTATCCACGGTAACAGTTTTCATAGTAACAATTGCTCTCATATCATTTTCTCCTTTTGTTTGTGTAGTTTGCTGAGTGGATTGCTCCTTGTCAGTTTGTGTTTCCTGTGTCTGGCTGCACCCTGTTAATACGAGCATCAGCGCTAATAATAATAAACAAATTTTTTTCAAGTGTTTTACTCCTTTTTCATTTTTTTCGTTTTGACTTATTTACCGGTGCTTCCAAAACCGCCAGTACGGTCACCCTGAGCGTTATCATCATCCGCTTTTAAGAATTTTGTGAAAATTCCCTGACCGATTTTATCACCTTTTTTAATGGTGATAGAAAAAGGCATAAAATTGTAAAACGCAAACATAATATGACCGTCATTATCGGGATTGGAGTAGTAGTCGCTATCGATAATTCCAACAGAGTTTGCTAAAATCAGACCTTTTTTACCGGGATTGGAGGAACGATTATAAATGGACAGCACTTCATCCTCACCCATATAAGCCTTAATACCTGTTTTTACCAAAGTGGGTTTAATCGGTTCTTTGGAGATTACTTTTTCTAAAAGTTGACCGTAATAAGACGGAATCACAGTGTCTTCGATTGCAAAAAAATCGTATCCGGCACTGTTTTTGGTGGAACGCTCGGGAAGCTTAATATCCTGATTCAAAAAATCTTTGGCTACTTCAAAACCTCTTTGTTTCATAGGGAAAATTCCTTTCTTACACAGATGTTTTTGCATACTTTGAATATCATACCACATTTTCCCAAAAAAATCAACAGATTTTTAAAAAAAATCTCCGATTTGTCGAACGATTCTTTGTCTTCCCCGACAAATTACAACAGACAATTTATCTTCTTTATGCTACAATAAAAAAAACAATATATCACAAACGAGGAACAACCATGGAAATACTCTTTGAAGAACAAAACGACACCCTGATGATTCTCATGCGAGGTGAATTGGATCACCATAATTGCATCGCAGGAAGAGAACGTCTCACCCTTAAGCTTTCCCAAAAAAATTACCGACGCATCATTTTTCATCTGGAGGGGCTCACCTTTATGGACAGTTCCGGCATTAGTTTTATTGCTCACGGCTACAAACTGGCATCGGTATTCGGAACCACCACTTATGTATACACCACCCACGAACGGTATCTGAGGATGCTGAATCTTGCCAATATGCGTGAAATTGTCACTATTCTCTCCCACGGAAAGGAGCTTTGCAAATTATGGAAATTCTAAACGAAATGCGGCTCATGTTTTTATCCCGATCGGAAAACGAAAGTTTTGCCCGTGTGACGGCGGCAGCCTTTATCTCCCCCTCTGACCCCACAGTTTCTGAAATTGTGGAGGTAAAAACCGCAGTATCGGAAGCGGTATCCAATGCGGTGATCCACGGATATGATAAAACAATCGGCATTATTACGCTGGAAATGAGACTTTTTTCTGATTACAGCGTGGAAATCACAATAACAGATGCCGGAAAAGGAATTCCCGATATTGATAAAGCAAGAGAACCTCTTTTCACCACAAAAACCGAAGAAGAACGCTCCGGAATGGGGTTCACCGTGATGGAATCATTTATGGACTCCCTACAAGTGGAATCCGAACCCGGAAAAGGAACCCGTGTATTTATGAAAAAAAGGCTTCACCCTAACCATACATAACCCTGCTTAAGAAAACGAGGTGTGATAAGTTGTTTGACAAAAACAACGAACTGATTAAACTGGCAAAAACAGGCGACGCCAATGCAATGGAACAACTGTTTTCTCTCAATATGGGATTGGTTAAAAAAATTGCGCTCCGATTTTTAAACCGTGGAATTGAGCCGGACGATGCCATCCAGATTGGATGCATCGGACTGAAAAAAGCCATTGAAAAATTTGATTTTTCTTATGACGTGCAATTTTCCACCTATGCCGTGCCGATGATTATGGGAGAAATCAAACGGTTTTTAAGAGATGACGGTGCACTGAAAGTGTCCCGCTATATCAAAGAAAATGCTTATAAAATCAACCGTTACTTAGAAAACTACAAAAATCAATTTTTCCGCGAACCCAAAATCACCGAAATCTCCCAGGCAACCGGAATCCCCGAGGATGATGTGGTAACTGCTCTCTCTTACACGCCAACGTGTGAATCTTTGTATGCCCCTATGGGAGATGACGGTTCTGTAATGCTGATGGATAAAATCCCGGGCGAAGAACATCAGGAAGAAAAAATTGTGGAATACATGGCACTCCACGAACTTCTACAAAAACTTCCCGAACGGGAACAAACTGTGATTCACCTGCGGTATTTTGAAGACAAAACCCAAAACGAAGTAGCAAAGCAATTGAATATTTCACAGGTGCAGGTCTCCAGAATTGAGAAAAAAATCATTGAGGGTTTACGAAAAAAACTGACCTGCTCATAAAAGAACAAAACGATCAATCGCTTACCGAACGACGACATTAAAAAATCCGCCCTTATTTTCGCAATTGAACAAGGTTGCAGGAAGACGGCAGTATGGGATTGCGAAAAATATCAGGCGGCAGTTTCTTTTTTGGGTTCGTTTTTTCTTTGCTGCCAAAGAAAAAAATGAATATTTATCAAACAAACAAAAAGACGAAATTCAAAGGACTAAAAAATCTGAATTTCGTCTTTTTAATTAACCTATCATTTAGGTGCAGAAAAATTGATGCAGAATTCGGAAACCGAACCCGCAGGGGTTATCTGAAGGCGTACCGAGTGTACGCCGAGCGATGAGGTTTACGGATTATGCACAATTTTTCAAGCCTTAGTAATTATTTCACAACAATGTTAACCAGTTTTCCGGGAACAACAATGGTTTTCACCACAGTTTTACCGTCAATCATCGCTTTTACCGCATCAGATTCCATTACGGTTTTTTCAATTTCGTCTTTGGAAAGATTTGCAGCAATCACTAATTTATCTTTGATTTTACCGTTTAACTGGATTACGATTTCGCATTCGTTGTCCACAGTTTTTGCTTCATCGTATTTGGGCCAAGCGGTCTGGTTTAACATACCTTCAAAACCTAAGAGCACCCACATTTCTTCAGTTAAGTGAGGAGCGAAGGGATTTAACAAGGTGATGAAGATTTTTAATTCTTCCTTGGTTAAACCGCGGTTATCATAGATTGCATTTAATAAGCTCATCAAACTTGCAATACCGGTATTGAATTTTAAGGATTCAATATCAGAAGACACTTTTTTGATGGTCTTATGGATTTCTTTTTCCAGCTTACCGGTGGAAGTTTCCTGAATCATATCCAAAAGTGCGTGTACTCTTTCTAAGAATCTTACGCAACCTTTGATACCCTGCTGACTCCAGGGAGCAGCTTTTTCAAAGTCACCGATAAACATTTCGTATAAACGCATAGTGTCGGCACCGTAATCTCTTACGATATCGTCGGGGTTTACCACGTTGCCTCTGGATTTGGACATTTTTTCACCGTTTTCCCCTAAAATCATACCGTGAGAGGTACGTTTTGCATAGGGTTCCTTGGTGGGTACCACGCCGATGTCATATAAGAATTTATGCCAGAAACGAGAGTAGAGTAAGTGCAAGGTGGTATGCTCCATACCGCCGTTATACGAATCTACGGGGCCCCAGTATTCCAATGCTTCTTTGGATGCTAATGCATCGTTGTTATGGGGATCCATATAACGCAGGAAATACCAGGAAGAACCTGCCCACTGAGGCATGGTGTCGGTTTCTCTTTTTGCGGGGCCACCACAGCAAGGACAAGTGGTGTTCACCCAATCAGTCATATTGGCTAACGGGCTTTCGCCGTTGTCGGTGGGTTCGTAGCTATCCACTTCAGGTAACAGTAAGGGCAGTTCACTTTCGGGTAACGCTACCGCACCGCATTTTTCACAGTGTACAATCGGAATGGGTTCGCCCCAGTAACGCTGACGGGAGAATACCCAGTCACGGAGTTTATAGTTGACTTTGGATTCACCCAGACCTTCTTTATCTAAGTACTCAATAATTGCTTTTTTTGCTTCTGCAACACTTAAACCGTCTAAGAAACCGGAGTTTACCATAGTGCCTTCTTCCACGTCGGTGTAAGCTGCATTTTCTACATCGCCGCCTGCAACTACCTGAATGATAGGCAGATTGAAGGCTTTTGCAAAATCCCAGTCTCTCTCATCGTGAGCAGGTACCGCCATAATGGCACCGGTGCCGTAAGACATCAGTACATAGTCGGACACGAAAATGGGAATTTCTTTTCCGTTTACAGGATTGATGGCACGGATGCCTTTTAATTCCACGCCGGTTTTATCTTTTGCAAGTTCGGTTCTTTCAAAGTCGGACTTTTTGGCTGACTGCTCTTGGTAAGCAACTACTTCATCATAATTTTTAATGTTATCTTTCCACTTTGCAAGTAATGGGTGTTCGGGTGACATTACCATATATGT
>JAZOQZ010000061.1:0-3839 GCA_045656345.1 Clostridia bacterium | reverse complement strand
TTTTTATGCCTTTTTCGTGACATTTCTGAAAAAAAGTAGTATAATGGATAAGAAGAAGTATATTTTTCACTGATTTTTCAGATCGGAGGTGAACAAACATGCCGTTTGAAGTTGCTGTTGCATCAGGTCTTAATATTTTATCCACCATTCGCTTTGCTGATTATGTGGATATTGCCATTGTTGCGTACCTGATTTATCAGGTTGCCAAATTCTTTAAAGATACCAGGGCCGTGCAGGTTTTAAAAGGGATCGTATTCCTGATGGTATTTGTGCAATTATCCAGAATTTTCAAACTGAATACACTGAATTTTATTTTGCAGAATATGATGCAGGTTGGGTTATTAGCTGTGTTTGTTCTGTTCCAGCCGGAAATCCGTGCCGCCCTGGCACGTGTGGGGAAAAGCGGTGTTTCTCTGTTCAACTTTGAAGGAGACGAAGCCCAAAGCCCCACCCATAAGGTTATCGATTCGGTTACCGCTTCTGCCAAAGCACTGTCGGAAAAGAAAATCGGTGCACTGATTATCATCGAGCGCGGTACCAAAATCGGCGACATCATCGGAACGGGAATCCCCTTGAATGCGGAAGTTTCCTCCGAACTTTTAAATAACATTTTCTATCCGAAAGCACCTCTTCACGATGGTGCGGTAGTTATCGGAGACGGAAAAATCAAAGCAGCATCCTGCTTTTTACCCCTCTCTCAGAATGACAGTCTGGAATCTGAGCTGGGCACCCGTCACAGAGCGGGTCTTGGCATTACCGAAGGCAACGACTGTGTGTCGGTGATTGTTTCGGAAGAAACGGGCAAGATTTCATTGGCTTGTAACGGCGGATTAACCAGAAACTTAAGTCCCGCCGTGTTAAAAGAAGCATTGTCGAAACTTCTGATTAAAGAAGAAAATCAGAAAAAGACCAACTTAAAAAAAATGGTCAGAAGAATCAAGAAAAAATAACAGATATTCCAATAAAAATAAAGAGATAGACAGGAGGTCCCCATGAGAAAGATTCTGGATGCAATTAAACGAAATACCATGCTTAAAGTGTTTTCCGTGATTCTTGCTATCCTGTTGTGGGCCTTCGTGCAGTTGGCACAGAATCCTGAAATCAGCTATGAGGTTTTTGAGGTTCCTGTAAAAATTACAGGGGAAGCCGGCATCAACAATGAGGGCTTTGTTGTGAGCAATCCTCCTACCAACTTAAGCACCAACGTGACCATCTCCACCAAACGAACCTATTTAAACTCCTTCGACCATTCGTCCTTGAGTGCTTATGTGGATGTGTCCAACGCAAAAGATGCAGGAGATTATTCCCTGCCCATCAGAGTTCGCTCCAGTGATCCTAATATTACCATTATTTCCAAAAGTCCAGCCAATGTGTCTCTCTATGTGGACCGTATCATCACTGTGAAAAAACCGATCCGCATTTCCTACAACGGAAATATGGCAAAAGACTATTACATTGATGCAAAAAACGTGGTAATTTCTCCCAGTGAAGCCACTGTGAAAGTGCCGGAACTGGTGGAAAAAAATATTCACGAAATCGTGGTGCACCTGGATATGACCGATGTCACTTCCGATGTCAACGGTCAATACACAGGGGTTGCCGTCAATGTGGATGGGGATGAAGTAATGGACAAATTCCTCTCCATCACTGATGAAGGAATCAATGTGCAAGTTCCTATTCTGAAACGAAAAACCGTGCCTGTTTATATGACAGGTCTGCCGGAAGAAATTATGGGGAATTATTCGCTCAGCAAAAACGAAGTGGAAATTGCCGGCAAAGAAGCAGACCTGGCTATGATTCACAGACTGGAAGCAACTATTGATTACGATAAAGAAAATCCCCAGGCAGCCTACAAAATTCATTTGCGAATTCCCAGAAATGTGATCCGCACCGATGAAGATGCGATTCTTCTGGAAGTGAATAATCCGTAAAAAAAATAATAAATATACTTTCAGGGCAGGGTGAAATTCCCGACCGGTGGTAAAGTCCACGTGCTTTTCTAAGGAAAAGCTGAATCGGTGAAACTCCGATACCGACCGTTACAGTCAGGATGAAAGAAAGGAATTTTTATGCTGAAAACAAGAAAACTCACTGTAACAGCGCTTCTTTCAGCGCTCTCAATCGTGTTATCATTCCTCGGACTTACCACCCCGTGGATGCCAACTTTCATTAAATTGGACTTTTCGGATCTTCCTGCTTTGCTGGCAGGCTTTTCCTTCGGTCCCTGGTATGCCATTGCAGTTTGTTTTATCAAAAATATCTACAACCTGTTTTTTGGAACTGCCGGATGGGTGGGTGCACTCTCCAACTTGCTCTTAAGCGTGTTGTTTGTAGTGCCTGCAGCCTGGTTATATCAGATTAAGAAAAACAGAAAAAGCGCACTGATTGGTTCCCTGACCGGTGCACTCTCTATGGCGATTGTGGGAATTTTCACGAATTATTATCTGGTGTATCCCATGTATACTGCTATGATGCCAATGGAAACCATTATCGGGATGTATCGGGCAATCAACCCCGCAGTATCTGATTTATGGAGCGCACTTATTTATATGAATTTTCCCTTTACCTTAATCAAGGGACTCATCAATGTGGCATTTGCCTTCTTGATTTATAAGCGCTTGTCTCCGATAATACACGGAACATCCCGAAACAACTGAACATAAACACAAAAAAGGTTACTGCAATCGCAGTAACCTTTTTTCATATTCAAAAATATGCAACAATTAATCATCCCAACCATCGCGGATTTTTTCTTCAATTTCCTTGGCCAGTTCCGGATTTTCTTTTAAATACATACGGGCGTTTTCTCTTCCCTGACCTAAGCGCATTTCACCGTAGTTATACCAGGCACCGCTTTTTTCCACAACACCTGCTTCCACGCCAAGATCGAGCAACATACCGTTTTTGGAGATGCCTTCTCCGTACAGAATATCAAATTCTGCATCCTTAAACGGAGGAGCCACTTTATTTTTCACCACTTTCACTTTCACCTTGTTACCGATGATATCGGTACCGTTTTTAATGGCTTCGGAACGACGCACATCCAGTCTCATAGAAGAATAGAATTTCAGTGCACGTCCGCCTGTGGTGGTTTCGGGATTTCCGAACATCACGCCAACTTTTTCACGGAGCTGATTGATAAAAATGGTGGTGGTTTTGGTTTTATTGATCACACTTGTTAATTTACGAAGTGCCTGAGACATCAGTCTTGCCTGAAGACCCACGTGGGAATCCCCCATGTCCCCTTCAATTTCCTGACGGGGCACCAAAGCAGCAACCGAATCGATTACAATCACGTCCAGCGCATTGCTTCGCACCAAAGCCTCGGTAATTTCCAATGCCTGCTCTCCGGTATCGGGCTGAGAAATTAACAGAGAATCAATATCCACACCCAGTCTTTTTGCATAAATGGGATCTAAGGCGTGTTCTGCATCAATAAATGCAGCTTCACCGCCGTTTTTCTGTGCCTCTGCAATAATGGTCAGCGCAACAGTGGTTTTCCCGGAGCTTTCGGGACCGTAAATTTCAATCACTCTGCCTCTGGGCACACCACCAACACCGGTGGCACGGTCTAAGGTCATAATCCCGGTGGGGATAACATCCACATCCATGGAAAGATTTTCGCCCAGGCGCATTACTGTGCCTTTGCCGAATTGTTTATCCAATTGCGCCATTGCAGCCGCTAAGGCTTTCTGACGGTCTTCTTTTCGTTTTTCCAGTTCCATATCCATCTTGCAGATTCCATCCTTTCAACGGGAGTTTTTTGATGCTTTCATCATTTCTATCCACATTATAACAAAAAAAATGGAAAAGTCAATAGATTTTGGCAAAAAAATCGA
>JAZOQZ010000060.1:0-7641 GCA_045656345.1 Clostridia bacterium | reverse complement strand
ATAACAGGATATGTGTCGGAATGCAGTATTCGGGACAACTTGTTTTGTGCAAAGGCGGTTCTTTATGCCACACTGCTCTACCTGCCGGAAGGAGCAGATGCTCTCCCTGTTTCCGCCTTATCTCACACGGATACCATCGTTATAAAAGAGGAACTTCCCTCTTCCCTGGTATGGGATTTTTCTGATGTGAATCTGGTAATTACACCGCAAAATCCCGCGTTTCTCAATTCCCGCAAAGCAGGAATCCGAGGACGAATGCAACTGGGTATTACCCTAAAAGAAAACTGTTCCCTCCCCACTCCCAAACAGGATTCTGACTTGGAATGTCTGGAAGAATCTGTGTCGGCATATACCGTTTTGCAATGTGATGCGGAAGAATTCCCGGTGTCTCTGCAATTCCCCCTGCCTGCAGGAAAACCGCCTGTGGCAGAGATTTTAGAAGCGTCCCTGCAGGTTCGCAATCAGGATGTGAAACCTATTTCCAACAAAGTGGTGGCAAAAGGTGATTACACCCTGAAATTACTCTATTCTTCCACCCTATCCACCTTGGAAACGGCAGAATTTTCCTCACCATTTACCGAAATTATGGATGCAAAAACAGATGACGAAGGTCAGCTGATGTATGAAATGATCCCCTGCCTTGGGGATATTAAGGTCACCGAAAATGAAGAAAACCAACCAAAATCCATTCACGCCTCCGGGATGTTGCAAATCAAAATTCAAAGCATCAGACCTCAGGAAATTTCACTGATTACCGATGCTTACTGTCCCACCTGCAACGTGAAGCTTTTAAAACGGAAGGCAACTATGGAGCAGTTAGAAATCCTGTCTCCGAAAACCACCGCCATCAAAGAACTGATGGAGCTTCCCGACTTACAGCTTGAAAGCATTTTGGATGTTTCCTGCACCCCTGTTTTGACCTCTTCCAAACGAGAGGGTGACCGCATCCTGTTATCCGGTGACCTGGATACCGCTATTTTGTATCAGACTCCCTCAGGAGTCAATTCCCTGTCCCGACAGATTCCTTTTGAATTGGTGGAAGATTTTTTATCCCCTTCTCCTTGCCAATCGGTGAGTGCCAAACTATCCTCCAACCACTTCTCCTATAACATCTTAAATCAGAGTTCTTTGGAACTTCGTATGGGGGTTACTGCACAAATTTGTCTTCATCATCCGAAAGAATGCGAATATGTGGAAGCCATTCTGCCCGACCGTGAGAATCCCATAAAAATCGACCGTGCACCCATTGTTGCCTATATTATTAAACCGGGGGATACCCTGTTTAACATTGCCAAAAAATATGCCACCACTGTTGACCGCTTAAAAGCCGTCAACAATATTGAAAACGACCGCAATTTAAAAGTCGGAAGTTATCTGATTATTGAGTAATAAAAACGCTGTACTATTAATTAGTACAGCGTTTTCTTCTATTTCAGTTTCAAAAGATCTTCTTTAAAATCTTCCAACTTTTCATTCGCTTTTTCTATATCATCGTCCCATACCTCTCCTCTTATATCGGAGCAAAAATCATGAACATCCGATCGAAAATCAGACCAATCATCAAAAACATCAGAACGCGAATTTGACCACCTCTCAAATTCGTCAGAGCGCAAATCAGACCATTCAGAAAATGAAACCGAACCATAAGCATCGTCTAAAATACCATTATAATAAACATCGTACATATCATCTAAGATACCATCGTAAATACCATCACAAATATCTTCCCCAGCATCCTTGTAGATAATATCATACACCTCCCCTAATTTATCATATTTATCATCAATATCAATATCTAGAGCAAGTACTGTTTCGACATATTTAATTGAATATTCTCTTAGTCTGATAGTCAAACTTTGTTGAGTTGAATACACCTTATCATAAAAAGCTTCCACGTCTGTTGTATTCGCCTTGTATTGTTCGTATGTAGCAATTTGATTTTTCAAGCTTTCAAAATCTACTTCTAACTCAGCAAGAGTATTTTCAACATCATTTTCTATAACATCTTCCAGTTCTTTCAAAGAATCTACTGTAGGTCTAGTCTGGATATTTTCACAAGCAACAACAGTAATGCCTACTATTAAAACAAGCATAAATGAAAGTAATTTTTTCATAAAGTTTTCCGTCCTTTATAATATAATTCTCCTTCATAATATCACTATTTGAGATAATTGTCAATATCTCATTATGAGATTATGTATAATAGGAAAAAGGAGGAATAAACATGCGAATCAAAGAGTTACGAGAAGATAACGACATCACACAAAAAGAATTGGCAGAACATCTGCATATCAAACAGAACACTTATTCCCAATACGAAAACGGGCAACGACAATTACCGATAGATATTTTGATTGCTCTATCTAAGTACTACAAAGTTTCTACCGATTTTATATTAGGTTTAAGTGATTAATAATAAAAAATGGCTTACAGAGTTTTCTGTAAGCCATTTTTTGGATTTTATAAACCAAATTTCTTTTTGAATTTTTCTACACGTCCGCCGGTGTCTACCAGTTTCTGTTTGCCGGTATAGAACGGATGGCATTTTGCACAAATTTCCACGTGCAGGTTTTCCTTGCTGGAGCCGGTTTCATAAACCGCGCCACAAGCACAGGTGATAGTGGTTTTTTTGTAATCCGGATGGATTCCCTGTTTCATTGTGAATACCTCCTTATACTAATTCGATAACAGACATTAAAGCTGCATCGCCACGGCGTTCGAAAGTTTTGATGATTCTGGTGTAACCACCGTTTCTTTCAGCGTATTTCGGAGCGATTTCTTCAAACAGCTTTTTCACAACATCTTCTTTGGTGATAAAAGCCAGCGCCTGTCTTCTTGCATGTAAAGTATCTTTTTTCGCAAGAGTAATCATTTTTTCAGCCAGTGCTCTGGTTTCTTTTGCTCTGGTAACGGTGGTTTCCATTTTACCGTGTTCTAACAGAGCAGTAACAAGATTTTTGAGCATAGCGATTCTATGGTCTGTAGGACGACCTAATTTTCTGGTTCCTGCCATTTTGACATAGCCTCCCTTTTCAATCAATTCCCTTTCGGGTAAGGTTTATTCTTCTTCCTGCGCCAGAGTCAAGCCTAACGCTTCTAATTTGGAAATAACTTCTTCCATGGATTTTCTACCTAAGTTTCTTACCTTGATCATTTCTTCCTGAGTCTTTTTGGACAGGTCTTCAACATTGTTGATACCTGCACGTTTCAGACAGTTGTAAGAACGAACGGATAAGTCTAAATCCTCGATGGTCATTTCCAAAACTTTTTCTTTGTAGTCTTCTTCTTTTTCCACCATGATATCGCTGTTCTTTGCTTCTTCGGACAAACCTACGAACAGAGACAGATGCTCGCTCATGATTTTTGCAGCCCAGCCAACTGCTTCGTCAGCAGTTAACACGCCGTTGGTCCAAACTTCCAAAGTCAGTTTGTCATGGTCGGTTTTATTACCTACTCTGGTGTTTTCAACAGTCGCATTTACCTTCTTTACAGGAGTATAAATGGAGTCAACCGGAATTGCACCCACAGGCAGAGCCGGAGTTTTATTCAGTTCAGAAGGAACATATCCGATACCGTGGTCAAACACAATTTCCATATAGAATTTTGCGTCTTTGTTTAAAGTTGCAATATGCAGTTCGGGATTTTTAATTTCCACTTCTGCATCCGGTTTGATATCGCCGGCAGTCAGAACGCATTCGCCGTCTGCTTCTAAAATTACGGTTTTAGGACCATCGCAGAACAGTTTTGCAGCGATATTTTTCACATTCAGAATAATTTCAGTTACATCTTCTTTCACACCGGGAATGGTGGAGAATTCGTGTACCACACCGTCGATTTTCACGCTGGTGGGAGCAACGCCTTCTAAAGAAGATAACAGAATTCTTCTCAAGCTGTTACCAAGGGTAGTACCATATCCCCGATTTAACGGGCTTAAGGAAAATTTAGCATAATCACCGCTGGGTGACCGGTCTAAAAATTCGATATTGGGTTTTTCAATTAAAATCATATTGTGACCCTCCTCACCTACTGGTGTTCAATCTTATTTTCTATCGTGTTGGAGTTTTACGCTCTTTGGGTCAGCCATACTGACTTAACCGCCTCCTCCGGCATACAATATATAAAAAGCGCCGGAAGAAGCATAAAAGCAAAGTCAATATCTTATTTGGAGTACAACTCAACGATTAAGTGTTCTTCAACTTCCAGATCGATTTCGTCTCTGGTGGGCATTCTTACGATAGAAGCGCTTAATGCGTTTTTATCTAAAGATAACCACATGGGAACTACTTTGGATTCGGTAGTTTCTAAAACTGCTTTAATCTTTTCAGAGCTGCGGCTCTTATCTTTAATGGTGATGGTATCTCCTGCCTTCAGTAAGATGGAAGGAATGTTTGCTTTCTGACCGTTTACTTCAAAGTGACCGTGTCTAACCAGCTGTCTAGCTTCCGGTCTGGAAGTAGCCCAACCTAATCTGTAAACGATGTTATCTAATCTGGATTCTAAGATGATCAGTAAGTTTTCACCGGTGATGCCTGCTTTTTTAACAGCCATTTCGTAGTAGTTTGCAAACTGACCTTCTAATACGCCATAATATCTTCTAGTTTTCTGTTTTTCACGCAGCTGAACGCCGTATTCAGACATTTTCTTTCTTGCCTGGCCGTGCTGTCCGGGAGCGTAAGCTCTTTTAGACAGTGCACATTTTTCAGAAAAACATCTGGTACCTTTTAAGAAAAGTTTCTGATTTTCTCTTCTGCAAAGACGGCACACTGCACCTGTATATCTTGCCATTTGTTTTGCACCTCCACTTGTATTCTTTGGCTTATCGCCAAAATCCTAAATTTCAAATAATAATGTTCTCCAAAAGAGATTATACTCTTCTTCTCTTCGGAGGTCTGCAACCGTTGTGAGGAATAGGAGTTACGTCTTTAATCATGGTAACTTCTAAGCCTGCGGTCTGCAGTGCTCTGATTGCAGCTTCTCTACCGGAACCGGGACCTTTTACAAAAACTTCAACAGTTTTTAAGCCGTGTTCCATAGCAGCTTTTGCAGCAGTTTCAGCAGCCATCTGTGCAGCAAACGGGGTGTTTTTTCTGGAGCCTCTGAAGCCCAGACCACCTGCGGATGCCCAAGAAAGTGCATTACCTGCAACGTCAGTGATGGTTACGATTGTATTGTTGAAAGAAGACTGGATATGAACTGCACCTTTCTCAATGTGCTTTTTCTCTTTTCTTCTTCTGGTTGTTCTTTTAACCGCTTTAGCCATTTGATTTACTCATTCCTTTCGTTAAAGTGTAAGTTTACACTTCGATTCTTATAGGACGCAGGAATCTTATCCTGCCCATTGTCGGGAAAACCCAAGCAAAAAGATTATTTCTTTTTGTTAGCCATGGTTTTTCTGGGACCTTTTCTGGTTCTTGCGTTGGTTTTGGTTCTCTGACCTCTGCAAGGCAGACCTTTTCTGTGTCTGGTTCCTCTGTAACATCCAATTTCAATCAAACGTTTGATATCCATTGCAACGTCACGGCGAAGATCACCTTCAACTACATGGTTTTTGTCGATATTATCTCTTAATTTTGCTACTTCGTCATCGGTTAAATCTTTAACTCTGGTGTCGGGATTGATTCCGGTTTCTTTTAAAATTCTTCTGGAAGCAGAAACACCAATTCCGTAGATATAGGTTAAACCGATTTCTACTCTTTTTTCTCTGGGTAAGTCGATACCAGCAATTCTTGCCATTTGAATCTACACCTCCTGATTTTTTCGTGTTTGAATTCGTGTGTTTTGTTGGCGGTTGCCCGCGAAAACGATTAGTGAAACCGTTTTCCTCTCACAGTGAGAGCCGTCGGAATATTATGATATTCCTATATGAATCAAACATCCTGCAAAAAAGGCATACAGAGGAACTCTGTACAGCCGCGCCTTTTTCACAAAAAGTTTGTCTTTGCCGCAAAGCGGGCGGTTTTCGGTAATGTTAGCGATTAGCCCTGTTTCTGTTTGTGTTTGGGGTTTTCGCAAATTACCATGATATTTCCTTTTCTGCGGATAACTTTACATTTTTCGCAGATTTTTTTTACAGACGGTCTTACTTTCATGAGTATTTACCTCCTATTATTTCGCTCTCCATACAATTCTGCCTCTGGTTAAATCATAGGGAGACATTTCCAAAGTTACTTTATCTCCCGGCAGAATTTTAATGTAGTGCATTCTTAATTTTCCTGAGATATGAGCTAAAATCTTGTGCCCATTTTCTAATTCAACCGTAAACTGAGCATTCGGCAACGCGTCAATTACGGTTCCTTCTAATTCAAGTACATCATCTTTCGGCATAATTTTTACCTCCGTGCAACTGTTATTCTTCTGATTCAGCATCTATAAGAGTCCGGATTGTTTTCCGAAGCTCTGCGTTGGTAATTTTCTTACCTTCGCTGATTTTTTGAAGCAGACGTTCATTCAACACAACCGGTGATTTCTCCAGGTGTTTGATTTTCTTCTTCTTTGGCTTTTCCAATTTCCGAAGCATTCCGTCGGCAATCAACACATAATTGGAGTCTAAAACCTCCGTTACCATAAAAACGCGATTCTTATCCCTCCCACTTAAGGAAATAACCAAGTCCGCTATCTGAAACATCCTTGCCCTCCTATAATGTGGTCAAAATGACGGGTTCACCGTCTGTAATAAGAATGGTGTTTTCATAATGTGCCGACAGGCTACCGTCCACTGTGCGAATGGTCCAATGATCCTTGGCATCCTGATACACAGGATACGCTCCCAGATTTACCATAGGTTCCACAGCAATGGTCATCCCCGGCATCAGCTTAGGGCCCTTTCCTGCTCTTCCGAAATTAGGAACCGACGGGCTCTCGTGCAGATTTGCACCGATGCCGTGGCCTTCCAGATCCCGGACAATGGAAAACCCTTTGCCTTCAATAAATGTCTGAATAGTTTCTGAAATATCACCGACTCTGTTTCCTGCCACAGCCTGTTTCATCCCTAAAAAGAAACTTTCTCGGGTTGCTTCCACAAGAAGTTTTGCTTCTTTGGAAACCGCTCCGGCAAAAGCAGTATCGGCACAGTCGCCATGATATCCTTTATAACAAGCGCCGCAATCGATGCTCACAATGTCACCTTCCTGGATTACATAATCACCCGGAATACCATGCACCACTTCATTGTTCACAGAAACACAGATATGCTTCGGATAACCGTTATACCGGTAAAAAGAAGGAGTTGCATTGCATTTTCGGATAAATTCTTCTGCAATCTTATCCAGCTCAATTGTTTTGATCCCCGGTCTCACCGCTTCGATTGCCTTTTGCAAGGCTCCTTTGGTAATCTGACCGGCTTTCTTCATCAGTGTAATTTCTTCTTTACTCTTAATATAAATCATAATTTTACACCCAGCGCCTGTAACGCATTGTTCACAGTATCGTCCACACCGTCACATCCCTGAACCGTTTCCAGCAAATCTCTTTCGAGAAAAAACTGAATGAGAGGTTCTGTCTGTTTGTGATAAATTTCCAACCGTTTGGAAATTACCTCAGGTCGGTCATCTTCTCTTAAATTCAGAGAAGAACCACATTCATCACAAACACCGTCTTGTTTCGGCAGGTTATACTGAATATGATAGGTAGCTCTGCAATTAG
>JAZOQZ010000059.1:0-2779 GCA_045656345.1 Clostridia bacterium | reverse complement strand
GGTATGGTTACCTGCTTCTAAGAGTACACTGTCGGAGGAGTCGTCGCTCCAGTATTCGGGATCGCTCAAAGCACCGGCTGCAAATTTGATGGATTCACCGTTATCAAATTCGCCGGACAGACCGGTTCCGTACAGATAGTTGCCGTAGTACGGACGGTTGGAGGTGTCGATCATTGCCTGCACATTGTAATATGCAGTTTTGGGAACACCGATTTCGAAGGTAACATAAGCAGAAGTATAGCTGGACTGCAGAATAGTTACGCTGTCGCTAGTGATAGAGCATCCTTTGTTGCCCTGAACGCTGTTTGCTAAGTCTGTACCAACTAAGATGCTGGAAGCAGTTACAACAGTGCTGGGATCAAATTCGATTCCAACTTTGTCTAATAACAGCTGGGGAACATAGAAACGACCGCCGGTATATACGCAAACCTGACCTTCTAAGTCGATAGTCTGGCCGTTGTAGGTTGCTACGGAAGTGTTTCTTTCTACGGTTAAGTCGTAATCTTTAAATTTAAAGGTACCGGTATAATCAGATGTGGTAACAGATACGCTATCATCATAGTCCCAGTAGGTATCGGAAACAGGAGTATAGGTACCTAAAGAGGAAACATCAACAAACAGTTTGCTGGTAATTTCATCTAAGTCAACACCGATTAAACCTGCTAAATAAGGAGCGATTGCGGTGTTGTCAATTACATAGTTATTCCAGTTGGTGGAAACACCGGGATTGGTGGAAACACCGGGAATGTAATCTACACCGTCCGGAACATACAGGAAAATACCGCCATTTCTTGCAGTGTGACTACCGCTTTCCCAGGTTAAATAGGAAGAACCGGGATTGGTACCGTTCTGAACTAAGGATACTGCGGTAGCCTGATTTTTTATAGTCATACCACCGGTATCATGGTCAGGCAATGCAATAACTAAGGTATCGGTTCTGCCTTTTGCATATTCGATTGCAACTTTACATGCTTCGTCAAATGCAATAAATTCAGAAACCATATCAACTGCGTTATTTGCATGACCGCCGCCGTCAACAGCACTACCTTCTACCATCAGGAAGAAACCTTCCTCAGAGCCGTCCAGCGCCTGGATAGCCGCTTTGGTCATTTCTGCCAGGTCCGGATAGGTAGATGCATTGGTAACATCACGGTAAGAGAATGAGAAATCTCCACCCAGGTTACCCCATACCTTTGCGCCGGATTCCAGTGCTAACATCTGGCTGATAGAGTTAACAGAGGTATAGCCATGTGCTGCAATATCGGATGCTGCTTCATCATATGCACCTGCACCGGTAGCATTGAAGGGCAGAACAACATCTAAGCCCTGGTTAATCTGCTGCTGGGAAATGGTACGATAATCGTAACGGTCTTCTGCGTGAGCAGAGAAGGATGCCGGGGTTGCGTGAGCCCAGGGGTAGGTAGATACCAAGCCGGCTCTTTTGCCTACATACTGAGCTGCTTCCAAAATGGTTGCAATGGGTTTTCTTGCCGGGTTAATACCAAGCATATAGTTGTTGGTCTTTTTACCGGTTGCCAGTGCGGTACCTGATGCCGCAGAGTCGGTAACTGCCTGGTTGTTACTGTAGGTGGTTTCTGCACCAACTAAGTAATCCTTTAAGTACATTTCGTTTACAGTTTGCTGGGTGGCATAGGGATAAACCGAACGGTTAAAACCACCTGCCTGCTTCACTGCATCTGCCAGATAGAACGGCTCCATACCGCCCCCGTCGGGGATCATATAGATGATGTTCTTAACCTGGCCGTCTGCTGCGGATGCCACGGTTGCGGTAAGCGCAAAAGAGGTCATCAGCATCATGAGCGTTAAGAGAAGTGATAAAATTTTTCTCATCTTCATGTTGTTTTCTCCTTTTTTTGTTTTATATTTATTATTTTTCACAAATTCAACAGGCTTCTTACACCTTTTATAAGAATTTTTGCACACTCTTATTTTTCGACATTGTATATTTTGAACAAATGCAACAAATTCCCACTCTCTTTTATTGTAATATTTTTGTAACAAAATGTCAAGCTAAATTATATCATCATACACGACATATTTTACCAAAAAACTGACCTAAATTCATAGAAAAAGATGAATTATATCCGTATTTTTGCACCTTTTTTAAAAATTTGGACAAAAACGGAGTTCAAACAAGACACACTCTCCCCTTTTACAATACAAAAAAGAGCATCACACGAGGTGATGCTCTTTCTTAGAAAAACAGATTAGTTTACGCCCATTGCTTCTAAAACACAATCGGTAATCAGATCCATACCATTCTGGTTGGGATGCAGACCGTTGCCCTGACCCATATAGTCATACAGGTTAGAAGCATTGATACCGGTGCCGTTATAAAGGTCAACCAAGGTGCAATCGTAGGTTTCAGCCGCGTCTTCGATGATGCTGTTGAAAACCGGGATATTTGCTACATGGTCGCCGGGAGAGTAAAGCAGATTCAGCAAGTAGATTTCAGCATCGGGATATGCTTCCTGAATGCTTGCAATCATTGCATCGTAATCAGCTTCAAATTCAGAAGATGTGCAACAACCGTTTACTAAGTCGTTGGTTCCGAAGAATACTGCAATCACATCGGGAGTAACACCTTCGTTGTTGTGCAGCTGCAAAGCACGTTCGGGACCGTAGTAACACATTCTGTCACCGGAGTATGCATTGTTTACCAACACATTCATACCGGTTTCATCTGCAACCTGTTTCCACCAGGTCTGGTCAACGCTGGTGATGTTGTTGTACTGGCTGGGATACCAAACCGCATTCA
>JAZOQZ010000058.1:0-3088 GCA_045656345.1 Clostridia bacterium | reverse complement strand
ATGTGCGGTTTTAGGAAATGAAGAAATCTTTGTTTCCACACCCGGTGAAATTTCCACTGAAAGCGAATTTTATGATTTTGAAACCAAGTATATTAACACCGGCGCAAACCGTTTGGATATTCCTGCCAACCTGCCGGAAGAAACTGTTACAATTATCAAGGAATACGCCAAAAAAGCATTTTTGGCATTAGGTTTGAGTGGATTTTCAAGAGTAGATTTCTTTGTTTGCAAAAACACCGGTAAGATTTATTTGAATGAAATCAACACCATTCCCGGTTTCACCGCTCAGAGTATGTATCCTCTTCTGATGAAAAACGAAGGAATTTCCTATGGTGAATTATTAGACCGTCTCATTGAATTAGCAAAGTAAAAAAAGGATGTGAATTTGCGTGAATTCAACGAATTCTAACGAAATGGATAACCGTGCTATCGGTGTGTTTGATTCGGGTCTTGGTGGCTTAACAGCTGTCAAAGAACTGATGAAAATTTTACCCAATGAAACCATTATCTATTTTGGTGATACAGGAAGAGTTCCCTATGGAACCCGTTCTAATGAAACAATCATCAAATATGTTCGGCAAGATATTAAATTTTTATTGACTCATCAGGTAAAAGCGATTGTAGCAGCCTGTGGAACTGCCAGTTCCGTTGCATTAGAACAGCTGAAAAAGGAATTTAGTATTCCTTTAATCGGCGTGCTGGAACCGGTATGCCAGGCAGCTGTATCCAAAACAAAGAATCAAAAAATTGGTGTTTTGGGAACCCCCGGCACTATTAACAGCGATTCCTATAAAAAAGGAATCAAAACATTGATGCCTGAAGCAACAGTCTTCCAACAAGCTTGTCCGATGTTTGTGCCGCTTGTTGAAAACGGGTATTTAAAAAGTGAAGCAACCTATATTATCGCAAGAGAATATCTGGCAGATTTCATTGAAAACCAGGTTGATACCATCATTTTGGGTTGTACCCACTACCCTCTTTTAGAACAAGTGATTACGGATATTGTGGGTAAAAATGTTACCATTATCAATGCAGGTTATGAAACTGCCTTATACACCAAAAACATTCTTGCAGAAAACAAAATGCTTGCCGATGGTTTAGCTGCTGGATCTCATCAATATTATGTCAGCGATGATAAAGAAAAATTTTCTCATCTTGGCGGAATGTTTTTAGGCTGTCCCATTGAAAGCGAAGTAAATAAAATAGATATCGAACTATATTGATTTCTTAATTACAACGAAAAGGAGGAATCAACAATTGAGTACCATCAAAAAAAATATGCTTTTAACCTTTAAAAGCAATATGAAAAATTTAGAAGAAGAAAAAGACCAGATTGAATTCATCACACATGCTGAACTGGTAAAACAAAATAATAAATACTATGTTACCTTTTGTGACACAGAAGCGTTAGGTAATGAAACATCGTCAAAAACCACCTTAAAAATCGAAAATGATAAGGTAACATTACTACGATACGGAACCAGTAATACACAGTTTATTTTTGAACAGGGAAAAAAACATACCGGCCAATACGAAACACCGTACGGTGCATTTTCGGTGGGGGTATTTGCTGACAATCTTACCGTGGATATTAGCGAAACCGGTGGAAGCTTAGATGTATCCTATGGTATTTACTTAAACGATTTAATTTCTCAATATAATGAACTGAGCATTCATTTAAAGGAACAAATGTAGGAGGATAAAACAATGAGAAACTTTATCAAAGAAATGAAAGAATCCATCAACACGATGGTTTTCGATGCTTATAAACAGGCTTTTATGGACGGAGATCTTCCGAAATTAAATGAATATGTGTCCGACATTGAAATCCCCAAAGATAAAAACCACGGTGATTTCTCCGTAAACTTTGCAATGAGAAACGCAAAAGCTTTGCAGAACAATCCCAGAAAAATTGCAGAAATCATCATTTCTAAACTGGATTATCAGGAAACTGATGTAGAAAAATGCGAAGTTGCAGGCCCCGGTTTTATCAATTTCTATCTCAAAGACAGTTTTTATGCAAACAGTGCTAAAAAGGCACTGGAATTAGGTGACGATTTTGGTAAAACTAATGTGGGTAACGGAAAAAAAGCTAATGTAGAATATATTTCTGCAAATCCCACAGGTCCTATGCACGTTGGTAACGCCAGAGGTGGTGCAATCGGCGACTGTATGGCAAACATCTTATCCTGGGCAAATTATGACGTTACCAAAGAATTTTATGTAAATGATGCCGGAAATCAGATTGAAAAATTCGGTATTTCTTTGGAAGCACGTTTTATTCAGCTGGTAAAAGGTGAAGATGCGATTGAATTCCCCGAAGATGCATATCACGGCGAAGATATTATCGAATCTATGAAAGCGTTTATCGAAGAATTCGGCTCCGATGATTACATTGATATGGATTCTACTGAGCGCAAGAAAAAATTTGTTGCATTTGCATTGGAAAGAAACTTAAATGCCCTCGTAACAGACACCGGTAAATACGGCATCAACTATGACGTTTGGTTCCGTGAAAGCAAATTACACGCCGAAAATAAAGTTATCGAAGTGATCAATAAATTAAAAGAAAAAGGTCTGGCATATGATAAAGACAATGCCACCTGGTTTGAATCCACCAAATTTGGCTCTGAAAAAGATGACGTATTAATCAGAACCAACGGTATTCCCACCTACTTTGCGGCAGATATCGCATACCATGCGGATAAATTTGAACGCGGTAACGAACTTCTGATTAATGTATGGGGTGCAGATCACCACGGTCATATTGAACGTTTAAAAGGTGCTCTTTCTGCGTTAGGTTATCAGGGAGACAAGCTTCACATTATCTTAATGCAGCTGGTTCGTTTAATTAAAGATAACGAACCCTACCGTGTATCCAAACGAAGCGGTAAAGCAATTTCCTTAAACGATTTAATAGATGAAATTGGCAAAGATGCTGCAAGATTTTTCTTTAATCTGCGTCAACCTTCCAGTCATTTTGATTTCGACCTGGATTTAGCGGTTTCTCAGAGTAACGAAAATCCCGTATTCTACTGCCAGTATGCACACGCAAGAATTTCCAGTATTTTAAGAGTATTAAAAGAAG
>JAZOQZ010000057.1:0-19758 GCA_045656345.1 Clostridia bacterium | reverse complement strand
AACCAATTCCCAATTCCCAGGCACCCAGCATCAGATGGGTGGTCACAATAGAACAGTCCACAGGGGCGGATTTGGCACCGTCGTACCGACGGGTCCAGCCTTCGTTTTTGTTGTAACAGATCAGCATCGCCAGAGGAGCGTCAAAATGGCTTCTGGTGCAATTTTTCAGTTTCGCCAGGGATTCTTCTTCGTTAATCACCAAAATCCGTTGTGGTTGCATATTACAGCCTGTGGGAGCGAGGTGACCGTAGGCTAAGATTTTATCAATGATTTCTTGGGGAACCTCTTTTTGTACAAAATTACGCACTGAATAGCGGCTTTTTGCCAATTCATAAAATTTCATAGTTTGATAGTCTCCTTTTCTTACAGTTTCATTTTCGGAATCAAAATCGGATAGACGCCAAATACCGCCGTGATTAACACAAAATGACGGAATGTATCCCAAATTAAGCTAAGGTGCAGGCTGTCTGGGAAGGAAAACAGCTTTAGTCCTGCCCTGAAAATCAGTGCCAACACCACAGCAATTATTACACGAAGCAGTTTTTTCCAAATTGCCACATTGTAGGTAATGTTGCCGAATGCTTTGTCAATGTGAGCGGAGGCAGTCAGTCCGCACATCAGTCCCACGCATTTAAAGTAGTCGGCAAAATGGGGGTCCGGATTCATCAGAAAAAAGATGCCGAAGATTCCCATTCCGATGCAAACAGGAGCAAAGAGTCTGATGGGATTTTTGTGTTTTTCATACAACATACTGCCGAAAATGCCCATCAAAATCCCCAACACAAGCCCCGCCGCCACATCAGAAGGATAGTGAGCACCTAAGTATAAACGGGAAAATCCGATTGCCACTGAAAGCACCAGCATCATCACCGTGAACCAACGTTTTTTTAAGATACGGCTCAATGCCGTGGACCAGGTGGCAAAATTTTGAGTGTGACCGCTGGGGAAGGAGTAACCCGTTGCCGTTTCGGGACGGATGCAGCTCACCTTTCCCGTGGCAAACGGACGTGGCATTTTACAAATATTTTTGATGATACCGTTTAATCCTAAGGAACACACTGTCACAAAGCAGAGCCGATAGGCACTCTCTTTTTGAATCATAAAATAGATGACGGAAATCAGCACAATCAGAAGAGTGTCCTCTCCCAAAAACGTGATTGCTTCCATAAATATATCAAGAAGAGGGGAGCGGATTCCCGCCAGGTATTGTAATACGGAAAGTTCCAGAGCAAACATCTTTTCACCTCTTATGCTTTTTTCATTTTCTTTGCCTATTGTAGCATAAATTAAAAAAAATTGCAAGTAAAATTCTTTACAAGAGGAGTGGAATATGCTATAATAAACAAAAGCAAAAACTAGAAAGGACGTTTTTATGAAACTGGCAGTAACATATAATAACGGAGAAGTATTTCAGCATTTTGGGCATACCGAGTTTTTTAAAATTTACAACATTGAAAATGAATTGGTAATATCCACCGATGTGATTTCCACCGGCGGAAGCGGCCACGGGGCGCTGTCCGGCTTTTTGAAAGCGCAGGGCGTTACGGTTGTGATTTGCGGAGGCATCGGAGGCGGTGCACAGAATGCCCTGACCAATGCAGGCATTCGGTTCTTCGGCGGCGTGAAAGGGGATTGCGACAAAGCAGTGCAAGCCTATCTTGCAGGAGAACTTACCTACAACCCTAACGTAACCTGTAATCATCACGGAGAAGGACACACCTGCAGCGGTCATACTTGCGGGGACCACAAGTGCCACTAACATTCTGAATTTATCAACAATTTGGAGGATGAACACGTGAAAAAAATAATTGCATTACTTTTAGCAACACTCCTGGTATGCACCTTAGCTGGGTGTAACAACAAAACAGAGGGCACCGATATGAAATCTGCAGAGGCTGACGTTTCCGGTCCCTCCGTAGCAGGAGAAGCCCCTGCTCCCAATGCAACTCTCCAACAGTCCGATAGTCCTGTGATTGCTGATTACACACTGGTTGAAGCAAGTCAGGACGGTGAGGCATTGGCAGACGGAGAATTTCCTCCGCTGAAGGTTACGCTCAGAGAAGACGGCACCGGTACCTACGGCACAGACGGAAATCTGATGGATATTTTCTGGATTCTGGAAGGAAATCAGTATACCTTTATTTCTTCCCAGCTTGGTCCCGAAAATCCTCTTGTGCTGACTGTTGACGGGGATACCCTGGTGGCAGTGGACGGCAATCTGGAAATGATTTTCCAAAAACAGTAATTCCAATAAACATAAGAATCAACCCGTGTGGTTTGATAAGGAGGGAGTATTTTTGAAAAAAACAATTGCCATTTTGTTATCCTTGGTTTTTTTGTGTCTTCTTGTGTCCTGCGGACCAAAGTCACCCACCAAGACTCCCCAGGAACCTGCGGAATCCCCAAAAACTCTGCAGATTGTCAGCGGGCTTGGGAAAAGTTGGGAATACGGCTTGGATCCGTCAAATTATGACAACATTATTCAGGTAGAATATCCCTATGTGAATTTGCACGGAGCAGATGCCGAGATCTATCCAAGATTAAAACTGGCGTTAGAAGATAGTTACGAGGCACTCCGTTTACGAAAGCTGGATTTGCTCAATGACTTTAAAACAGAAATGGAACAGGACGGTTCTTTTCCGTATCAGTCTATGGAAAAGGCTTATGTTCGCCGTGCAGACACCAAAGTGTTGAGTATTCTGTATGACTGCTATGACTACACAGGCGGTATGCACGGATATTCCTATTTCACCACCGAAAATTATAACACTGCCACAGGGGAACTTTTGAAATTATCCGATGTTATCACCGATATAGAGGCTTTGCCCGATATTATCTGGTTGAAGCTTGATTCGGCTTATCCGGATATCCCCTTCTGGAGTGAGGATGTCAATATGGCAGAGCTGTTGGAAGACGACAGTGTTGTCTGGACACTGGATTACAACGGTATCACCTTCTATTTTAATCCTTACACGCTGGCAGCGTATGCCTACGGTCGCCAGCAGGTGAGCGTATCTTACTCTGATTTCCCCGAACTGGTGAAAAAAGAATACCAAATGTCACCTGAATCCTACGGGGTGGAATTACCCAGAGGATGCAATTTCTATTATGATGTGAATTCCGATGGTGCAGCAGATACCATTTCCTGGGTTGCCTACGGTGACTTTGAGGAGCAGCTGACGATTACCTTAAACGGACAAGATTACGAATTCGACCATTATTCCTTTGACACGGAGGTCACCTTCTTAGCTCCCAAAGATGGCGCATATTACCTTTATGTGCAAACCACGGTGGAAAATGATTATACTCATACATATTTCTACCGTTTGGGAGATAATGTGGAATATTTGGGAGAAATGGCAGGCAGTATGCGGTATTATTTCCACAAAGCAGAGGATATGTATTTTACCGAACAGGTGCTGACCAATCCGGATTGCTTTGATATGTGCACCCGTACACAAATGGCAAGCACCGTCACCGGTTACCGAACCTACTCGGTGGGAGAAGACGGTATGCCAAAAACAAACGATCCCTTCTATTTGTTTGAGGAAGAAACAATGCTTACCTTTACAGCCCTCCGGGATTTCTCTGCAGAGATTTACGATGAAGAAAATCACACTGCAAAAGGCACTGTGAAAATTTCGGCAGGAGAAACAATGCAGTATTATGCAACCGACGGGCAAACCTATATCTGGCTTTTATTGGAAGACGGCACTTTGTGTCGGAAAAAGGTGCAGTTGGAAGACTACCGTTTGCAGATAGACGGCTATTATGTGGAAGAAATGTTTGAAGGTGTGATGTATGCAGGATAATTGTTTAAGAACTTGTAAAATCACTGCGATGAGACAAACCACCTATCCCGATTTAATGGAGCGATATGAAAATCCCATAGAACATCCCTGCGATATTCAGGTTGGAGACACATTTTTTTCCAAACACGGAGAAAAACCGGAGGGGCTTTGCCAAAGTGCATGGGACAGTATGAAATATTTTGTGCAGGAGTTGGCGAAGGGAGGCGGAAATTTTTACGACGGTTGGATGAAGAATCCCCATTCCGCTATGATTTCCTGCAATGACGGATTTCGTCCTGTCAGTTTTTATATCGAAGTGATTGAATAAAACAGGAGCAACTCGCTTTGGACATCATAAACAATTACAACTGTTCCTGCTGCGGCACCAACAACACCGGGAATTTCTGCCGGAGTTGTGATAAACCTCAGCCGGCAGCAAACGGCTGGGCTTGTAGTTGCGGTATAGTAAATCAGGGAGCTACCGCCCTGATTGTGGCACAAAGAAACCAAATAGAATAAACAAGAGGTATTACATTATGAAAAAAATTACAGTATTGGTAGCATGTTTTATCATTCTAATTGCGGCACTCACCGGGTGTGGTAATAAAACATTTGATGTTTCCGTGTATGATGACGTGTTAACTGAGGTGAAACGAACACTTTCTTTATCGGAGGAAGCAGTAGCTCCCGAAGGGATGGAAGGTATTTTTGAGCTTGGGTCTGTTTACGGTGACGAGGCATTGGATTTGCTCGGTTACAAATATCAGGATCTGAATGCAGACAATATTCCGGAATTGCTCATTGGAGTTTCCCTGGATGGTGCGGATTTTAGCGTCAGAAACCAGATTTATCTGGTATACACCGTGATAAACGGAACTCCGGAACAAATTTTGTACACAGCAGGAAGAAGTTCCTATTCTCTGCTTTCTGATGGCACCTTTGCATATTTTGGTTCTGCCGGTGCTGCATACAGCATTTTCGGAGAATTTACTCTTACCAAAGAGAACACATTGGATTGCACCAATTATTATTTCACCCACGAAGTTGACGGCGATTTTGAAAACATCGGCGTGTATCATAACTCCACCGGAAATTTTGACGTGGTGTCTTCCAATCTCACGGAGCTTAGTTTGGAAGAATTCGGAGAATTGGAAGAAGAACTGCTTTTAAGAATTCTTCCTTTGGAAGGTGTAACCCCTCTTCGTGATTTTCAGTAACACACATATCAACGGATAGTGGATTGATTTTCCCGTTATTTTTTGATACAATCTTACGTAAGAGGTGATCAAAAAATATGGATTTACAAAAAACAGGAAATCTTATGGCTAAACTTCGTCGGGAGCAAGGGCTTACGCAGAAACAGATTGCTGACCGCCTTTGTATCTCTCCAAAAACCGTTTCCAAATGGGAGCGGGGACAGGGATTCCCTGATGTGAGCTTTTTATCGGAGCTTTCCGAAATTTTCAGCGTGGATGTGAGAAAACTGATAGAGGGAGAAATGCCCGAAACAAAAACAGAGGTAGGAAACGTGAAGAAAATCAAATTTTATGTGTGTGAAGTGTGCGGTAATCTGATTACCGATATGGGCGGAAGCAAAAGCACTCAGGTGTTATGCTGTGGACGGACTTTGTCTCCCGTCATTCCCAAAACCCCCGACTCTGCCCACGAATTTGGCTTTGACTTTGTGGAAGATGAATATCTGATTACCTTTTCCCATCCGATGCAAAAGGAACACTATATTTCCTTTATCAGCTATGTTCGTTTTGACAGGGTTCTCACCGTAAAACTCTATCCCGAGCAGGACGGAGAACTTCGTTTTCCCGTGATGCGGGGCGGTAAATTTTATTATTACTGCAACGAACACGGCCTGTTTGAATTAAAAAAGTAATTTTTTGGAGAAATCTATGCTGCATCAAATGTTTGAAAGTATGATAGCGCAAGACACATCCCCTGTGGTTGTTTGCGATACAAAATCCAATATTGTTTATATGAATCCTTCTGCCATCCGTCAGTATCACAGGGATTTAACGGGTTGCAATGTAAAAGACTGTCACAACGAGGCATCCAACCAAAAAATTGATGAGGTGCTTTGTTGGTTTCAAAAGAGTAAGGATAACAATTTGGTGTTTACCTATCATGATCCCAAGAAAAACAAGGATGTGTATATGGTGGCACTGCGTGATCAGGAAGGCAACCTTATCGGGTATTACGAAAAACACGAATATCGCAATCCCGAAACGATGTCGCCCTATCATTTGAAATAGGAGATTACGATGAAAAAAACAGCAGTATTGCTTGGTATTTTCTTATGTATTATCTGTTTAGCATCCTGTGCCAATGACACAGGCAAAATCAGTCCGTCGGAAGGAGCAAATCAGATGTATGAACAAATCACACCCCAAACGGCAAAAGAACTGATAGAGACGGAATCCGACTATATCATTTTAGACGTCAGAGAGCAGGAAGAATTTGATGCGGGGCATATTGAAGGCGCCATTTTGATACCATATACGAAAATTGAGGAACAGGCAGAAACAATCATTCCCCAAAAAGACCAGTTGGTTTTAGTCTATTGCCGTTCGGGACGTCGCAGTAAAATTGCTGCGGACTATCTTGTGAACCTTGGCTATACTAATGTGAAAGAATTTGGCGGTATCATTGATTGGCCATACGAAATTGTAAGATAAAAAAAAGAAGCATCTTCTGGTGCTTCTTTTTTTAGAATAACATTTATTCTTCATCCGGCACATAGGCAACGTCTCCCATAAGGATGAGATCAGTTTCCTCTTCGGGTTCCGGCGGATCTACTGTGACAAAAGAGTCGTCTGTTTCGTCGATTGCCGGCATAATACCCATCACATTGGATTCGATGTCGTCGGAATCAGAAGGATTCACCGCAGCAGGCGGCATTTTTTCTTTCAGAACAGGTTCGGCGGTGTTGCATCCGGTCAGCAGCACTGAAGATAAGGTTGCCGCTGCAATAATTTTTGCACTTTTTTTCATCGAAAATCCGTCCTTTCATTACAGTTTGGATTGCCACTGATGGATGATATCAAGCTCCTGTTCACACTGAGGGCAGGTGCCTGCACATCTTCCTTCAACATGGCAATCTTTGATATTGAGTGGTATTTGTTGTTCTTCGCAGAGTTTTTTTCGGATTTCCTTTAAATACCGGCATTTTTCTTTTTCCCGATAAGGAGTTCTTTCTTCGGTTGAAAATCCGTTTTTTAGGAAAAAGGTTTGGATGGTTTGATATTCCTCCCGGCTTAATTCTTCAATCACCGTAGGAGTTAGTTCTATATCCAGATGTTTTTTCTCCTGTTTTTTTCGATAGGGATGAAAATCTATTTTAGAAATATTCAGCTCTTTTAAGAAATTTGCCATGGCAAGAAGATTTTCTTTGGAGGTGTTGTATGCGGGAATCACAGGATAAGTCACCGTGATTTTATCAGGAGAGACACGGCTTCTTAAATATCGCAGGTTTTCTTTGATAACGTTGTTTGGCACGCCTGTGTAATCCAGATGGTTTTTCTCATCTGCCACCTTAAAATCAACATACCATCGGTCAATAACGGGGATTAGTTTTTCCAGATTTTTTTGGTCTGTGTAAAGAGATGTTTCGATTGCCACGGAAAAATCTTTGCAATATATTCGGGTAAACTCTTCTATAAAATCGGTATGTATAAGAGGTTCTCCTCCTGAGAAAGTGATTCCGCCACCACTGTTTTGAAAATATATGGTATCCTTTTGGATGTAGGAATACAGCTCTTCTGCGCTCAGCGTGCGAAACTGTTTTGACAAACAAAGCTCAGGATTGCAGCACCACACACAGCGCAAGGGACAGCCACACATAAAAATCACGCTGCGCACACCGGGACCGTCTTCATTGATACGAAGCCTCACAATCCTACCGATATTTGCCGATAACATCCTTTTCACCTTCTTCCCTTGTTATCAGTTTAGACGAAACAGAAAACAAAAAGGT
This sequence comes from Clostridia bacterium, assembly GCA_045656345.1. Classification (GTDB taxonomy): domain Bacteria; phylum Bacillota; class Clostridia; order UMGS1840; family UMGS1840; genus SIG452. The sequence continues at coordinate 11,982 of JAZOQZ010000057.1, read as the reverse complement.
TCCTGAATCAGAAAAAAACACCTTCTTTTGGAAGGTGTTTTTCTGTCATTTTTTAGCCGTGGTATTCGCCGTTATACTGAATTAAGGTGATATCTTCAACGCCGTCGATATCGCGGATTTTTTCTAAGAAGAAGGTATCGTTGTTTTTGCAATACACTTCCACCGCCATTTCCACCACACTTTTGCGAACGGTTTTGGACTTGATCAGGTATTTCATTTTACCGAAGGAACGGATGATATTGTCGCCTGCTTCATCGGTGTTGTAATGAATCACTGCAATGTAAATTCTGCCTTTTAACTGATGTTTGTTGAATAAAACAATAATAATAATCATCACAATGGCAGCCAGCACAACCAGCAGATACATATGTGCACCCGCTGCAATCCCTGAGGTGATTGCCCAGAACAGATACAATAAATCCAGCGGATCTTTCACAGCAGTTCTGAAACGAACGATAGATAATGCACCGACCATACCAAGAGAGATCACAACGTTGGTACTGATGGCAAGGGTAATTGCTGCAGTTAACACAGTCATACCCACTAAGGTAACTGCAAAGCTTCTGGAATAAATCACGCCTGTGTAGAATTTCTGATAGGTGAAGTAAATCAGGGCACCCACTAAAATGGCAGTGAAAAGACCTAAGAAAATGTTGGTTACAGTCAGCCCGTCGAAGGCGCCTGATTCCAGGAACGATTTTTTAATGACATCTTGAACACTCATAATTTTTCTCCTTTTAATTATCAAACCAGTATTTGAAACTGTTCATATATTCGGTTTTTTCATAGCAGAGCACGTATTTGGAAACTGCAGTGAATTCAGAACCTCTGTCAGGCAGAATTTCCCGCACGCCCTGAGGCAAAAACTCAGTGAATTTCACTTCCATAACGCACTTGCCCGGCTCCAGTACAGGCAGGGTGGGGAGGGTATCGTCAAAAATGTCGAAGCTTCCCACTGCTGCACGCACATCCATATCAAAGGTGATACGCACCGTTCCTTCATCGGAAATCCAGGGTTCCCGGTCATAATCCACGATTACCCGGGGGCGCATCACATTGGACACACATTCAAAATAAAATTCGTTCAGGAGACGGTTTTCGCTTTTTAAAAGAAAGGCGTAATCCCCGTCTAAAATTTTATAAACTTCTTCTTTGGTGAGCTTTGCCGCTTCTTTAAAGATGAAGCTTCCGAACTTTTTCTTTCGTTCCAGTTTGATGCTGGAATCAGAACAGTTGTATATGCGGATGCGGTACTTTTTTCGTTTTAACACCCCTGCATCCTTTTCTTCATAGGCTGATTGATAATAATCATCAAAATAAAGACTGCGAATCATATAGCCGCCGTTTTTGGCGTGTTTGTCCAGCTGAAGATAGGGAAACAGACGTTGGCAGACCTGCTCTTTCTGAGCGGTATCAATCAGATATTTCCATTCGTTGCGGTAGATTTCATTCTTCATAGGTATCCTCCACAACATTGCCGTTTGCATCAATATAGAAACATTTTATGCCATATTGTTTGCCCAGAGAGGTGTAGTAATAATCGAAGCCTGTCTGAGTGTATCCACTTTGATTGGTGGCGGTAATTTTCACGAAATACTGGCCTGGAGGCAGCATATCAATTTCCACCACAGGGAGAGTTAAATCCTGTTCATTCACAATCGGATTTTGGAACAGAAAATCTCTTGCCACAAGAATATCGTAGGTAACGGGTTCTAAATCAAAATCGAAGGAACCCTGACAGGAGAGAGTCAGCTTGTTTCCGTTTTTCTGGGGAATATCAATGTAGAAGGGCATTGGTTTTTCCAGGGATTCTAAGTAAAGCTGATAGTTTAAATCAATTTCCGCAGATAAACCTGCCACCACTTTATCATACTGGGAGGAGGTTAACGGAAGGTTTAACACATCGGGATAACTATATACATAAGGTTTCACAATATCGGAATAGCGCTGAGCCATTTCGTCAATCCGTTCTTTGGAGAGATATTCTTTCAGATCGTTGATGGCATAATCCAGAGCGTCACGGAATTTTTCGCTCTTTAAACATCTCTGATAGAGCACGTTGCCCCAATAGTTGCTGACACCGGTTTCCCATTCTGCGTAAGATACTTTGCCTTGCAGATTGTATTCTTCTTTGCCCAACATCCCGTCATTATCCCAGGTGATGAAATACCATTTTTCCATATTCAGGGGGCTGTATATATACACGTTACGGTTCTGGGTATCGGAATTCCCTACCAAAATGTGAAATGCCATCCAGTAGCACAGGTTTTCCATATCAAAATGCTTTTCCAGCACTTCTTCAATGGGAATGGAATAATTGTTCACATCTTCCAGCATATTGATGAGTTTCTGATGGTCGTCGTTGCCTTTGGTTTCAATGAGCGTTTCAAATGCGAGCTCATTGTAGGTGGGGTCTTCTTTTAATTTCACGATGTCTTCGTAGCGGTAGAATTCAAATTCATTAATTTTATAAAGATGTCCGTTGGCATCCAGACCGTGTGCTTTCAAAGTTTTTTTGTTCACCTGCTCCACATAAGTGTAGATGCCGTAATCGGTGAAGGTGTGGCTGCCGCCTGCAGTGGTATCTTTCACATACAGATGCACAAATCTGGTGCGAAGCCCCATCATTTCTTCAATGCCTGCGATTAAATCATAAGCCATTTTATTTCGGAAACGAAGCCCTTCGTTCACGTGTTTGTTCAGGGGGATGGAGGTGTTTCCCATCCAGGTTCCTTTGTTATCTTTCAAAGCGATTTTATAGTTCTTCACGGACTGTCGGCTGGAAGATTGCCCACGCACCTGAATGGTGCAGTTGGGAGATGCCAGACCGAAGCCTAATTCATCGGGGAGGGGACCTGACTCGTCACCCACTTGCAAAAGACCTTCCACTTTATAGCGTTCCACTCCCATATCGTCGTAGTCATACACGGAATAGGTGTTGATTTCGCTCCAGGTGTGGTTGGTGTTTTCCGCTTCGTTTCCGGTGGAAACTGTGAGGTAAAAGGTTACCACATCTTCCGGTTCATACATGGTGTATAAATCCTTTTTATCCCGGAACTTGTAGGCTTCATTTCCAAACGGAGTTTGCTCTTTGGTTACTTGCTCCGTGGATTCTTCGGGAGTGACGGGTGCCACGCCGCAACCGGACAGCCACAGGCAACACACCATCATCAGTGAGATGATTTTTATCAGATTTTTCATAGTTGATCATCCTCCAGTTTATCTTCTAAGAATACCCGCATTTTTTGGAATACTCCGGATTTATCTTCGTTCACAAGGGGTTGCACGGCAAGAATATAATAGGGTAGGCGTTTGGTGAAATAATCCAGACGAAATATGGCTGTGATAAAAAACGCCATGGATGCAATTAAAAAGCCGAAGCCGTAATACACTTGCGGGAAAAATAACGAAATTACCGATAACACAACCGAGCAGACCGCAAACACGGTGGTGGAAAAGAAAGCACCTTTGTAATCGGTAAAATATAACAAAATCAGCATGGTCATATTACCCACGGCATACAATCCGTAACCCACGCAGAGTGTTCGGAAATATCCTCGCATCATTTCGTTGAAGCCTAAAGGGAGGATATCCAACAAGAATCCACCTGCCGCAATAAAGAGTGCCGTGCACAACAGTTGCTTGATTGCAGTATAGCGCATTTCGGTCTTTAAGGTGTCCAGCATTTCCTTTTCTGCCTGCAGAATATCTTTCACGGTGCCTTTATCGTTATATAAGCTATAGTGGTTTCGGTATTTTCCGTAAAAGTTTACTTCCACCGATACCACAAAGTTTACCGTGGTAATTAAGGTGGTCATAAAGGCCAACAGTGCCGGCACATCGTGTTCGGGAGCACCGTAAAACAATCCGTGCACATGCACATTCACTTTGCTAAACCACATAATCACCAAATGGGAAAACATTCCCAGATTCACAAAAAAGCCGGACAGTGCCAGATATAAATATTCGTCCATCCAGTCTAAGAACACAAAAGCACCCACATCCGATTTGGGAAAATATTTGTGAAGCAATGTCAGATTCCAGATTACCATCACGCCGTAACCAACCGTTACAGCAATCAAAAGCATCTCAATCACGTGAGACGGGAACAGCCAGATTAAAAGAAATCCCAACACAAATATCACTAAAATTGCAGTAAGATAGGAAAGAAAAATTCCTTTATAATCTTTAATAGCGGTTAGGTAACTCATTGCATTCCATACGATAATCATTTCGTTGAAGAAAATAAACATCAGAATACAACAGGTCAGATTGGCACCTGAAAACGCCAGGAAAATCGCCCATAACACGCTACCCACAGTCATCATCAGGGTGCTGCTGCCCCAAAAGGATGGCAACACAGCACTCTTTTTGTCTTCATAGAGCATATCTGCGGTAAATCGGGTGATTACCATAGAAAACAGGGAGGTCACCGTGATGGATGCCAACAGGGTATAGGTAATCATACAGATTAAAAGCTCACGGTCAAATGCACTTGCGCCGAAAAAAGAGCAAAGAAACATCATTCCCAGCAACAAAATCACACCCAGCAGCATAGGCCCTGAGCAGATTACGGTTGCATAGCCATACGCTTTTATTGAGTTTAAGATTCCTTTTTTTGAAAAGAGCTTTTTTAATTCAAAGCCGATTCCTGCCAACCCTGTTCAACCTCCTTATATAAATTGCGGTATTTTTCCAGCATAATGGGGTAACGGTAAAATTCGTTGGTTCGTTTCTGCCCGATATCGCCCATGTTCAGCCGTAATTCTCTGGATTCACACAAAGCTTCCATTTGGTCTGCCAGTTTTTCTCGTTGCATCGGCGGAACACAGTATCCTGCCACGCCGAAATCATCGTCGGGACTTCCTTCCAACAGTTCTCTGCAGCAACCCACATCGGTGGTCACGCAGGGTCTTGCCGCTGCAAAAGATTCCAGCACGGATAAAGGTTGCCCTTCGGAAATGCTGGTTAAAATGGTGAAGTCCAGTTTTTCAAAATATTCCACCACGTTCACTCGTCCGGGGGTAATCACCTTATCCCGAATACCGAGTTGTTCAATTAAATCATAGCACTCCTGTGCATATTCTTCGTCGTCCACGCCACCCATAATGTGAAGACGCACGTTATCCATACGGGTGGACAGTTCGAAGAAGGCATAAATCATAGTTTTGATATCTTTAATCGGAGCAAACCGCACCACTGCACCGATATCCACATAGCCGTCCTCTTTTTTGGGAGGAATGGCACAAAAACGTTCGTAGCTGATTCCGTTTTTAATCACATAACATTTTTTCGGGTCGCATCCCATTTCAATCTGAGTTTCTCTGGCACGGGTAAACAGGGAGGTAACGCGGAACGCCTGGGAATAAATCAAATCAGAGAGCATGTAGAAAAATTTAATCCATTGACCTTTGAACGCCTTTTCTACCCATTTGGCACGGATAATTTCTTCTTCCCGCTCACGGGTATAGATACCATGTTCGGTTAATAACACAGGCTTATTGTTCACATAGCCGCCCAGACACGCCAACAATCCGCCATAACCTGTGGCAATGGCGTGATAACAGTCTGCCTGGGGCACCTCAGTTCCCATCAGGTACAACACGGGAAGCAGCCTGGAACGAACGGAATGAAAGGCATCTGAAAACGCAGTGTAGGGGAATTCGGTTTTGCAGATTTCGGTCAGTGTTTCCAGAAAGTGAGCACTCTTTAAGTAACTCATGGGATTGATTTTTCTGGTGTGATACATATCAAAGAGCAGATTCCAATCGGGATGATCGGAAAAAACCAACCGTTTCAGCGCTTCGTTTTCCGCTTCGGTGAAAAGATGGTTAAACACTTTATTCGGTTTCACTTTCAGGGCATCATCCAGAAATACCTGTTGCACCGCTACCACGTTTTTGGGCAAGGTGTAAACAAATTTGTCTTTGTCTTCGGCTTTTGCACCGATAACCCAGAGCACAAATTCGTGTTCCGGCATTTCTGTGATATATTGATGTGCCCAGGTGGACACACCGCCGTTGATGAAGGGGTAGCACCCTTCCAGCACCATACAGATTCTCATGATATTCTCCGTGAAAATTATTTGAGATGAATTGTAACAGTTTCGTTGGTAGCATATAACAGATATAAATCACCTGTCAGATGAGAAATGCTTCCGCCGTCCACACTTTGATATTCGCCTTCGTTAAAACGGATGAAGAAATATCCTTCATCGTAGAAGTTGTCCAATTTCAGCACCAATTTGTTATCAGTTTGTTCTTTGGTGACATTCAGCGCCACATACCGTTGCACTGCCGCAGAAGCTTCCGAACCCGTAAAGTTACGGATGGAAGGAGCACAGGTGTAAAGATAGTCAAGATATTCTTGGAACCGTTCGGTCAGTTTGGGCCAACCTAATGTGGCACCTCTCTCCGGGTCTAGAGCATCGTCTGGATGAGTAAAGTGGTTATTGATATAATGCATATTGAGCTCCGATACCAGTGCCAGCTCCATATAGGGAGATAAATCGCAACCGGAAATAATACGGGGCTGATACACTCTGCCGTCCGGCAACACGTCATATTCCTGCGTGCAACCGAATTCAAAGTCTCCGTCGGGGAAATAAATGCCGGAAATGGTTTGAATATGAGGATAAGTGTCAAATAAAAAATCTTCGCCCACTTCGGACATGATGTTGGAGGGAGGCACATAGACCGACATGGGCACATTGGGAAACAGGTCGTCGCAAAGTTTCACCAGAGAGTCAAAAGCACTTTCCATTGCTGCTTTGCTTTCCCAGGTTTTATAGTCGTATAACCCTCGGTAATCACATTCGTCCATACAAAGAGGTTGATGGTTGTAACCATGATAACCCACTTCTCCTCCTTGTCGCAGAAGCATATTTCCAAAATACAGGAAGGTGCCTTCGTCTGCCGTGGAGGGGGTGGAACCATCCACCTGGTCGTCGTAGCAAAGGATGGCAAGACCGGTATATTTAATTCCATACTGGTCTGAAAAATTCATCATAGAGGGCCACCAGATATTCACATAGAAATCACGGACACTGGTTTCATAGTCTCTGGTGATGTATTCATTGTAGCCTTCCGGAATCTGGGAAGGAAAGTCGTCTAAGTAAAACACTGAGGCGTTGATTACGGGATACACCGAAATATCTTCTAAAAGACTGTATGATGCGGCGTAAAATCCACGCATTACCTTTTCGTTTAAGCCGATGTTATCCACCACGATTTTGCCTTTTCCGTGGTTGGATACCCAGATTAAGGGTGCTTGATATTTTCCGTTAACCCAGGCGTAGGTTTTGGTTTTAGATGGATCCAGCTGTACCGACCAAACGGAATCGTAGCCTTCTTCCACAGTGAATGTTCTGCCACCGCCTACCATAAAGCCGTCATCAATATAAATGTTTTCCAAAAGGGTGTAATCCCAGGAGGATTCGGTGATGCCCAGGGCGTGCTCCAAAACGTCGGAATAAATATTTTTTTGCAAGGTAACTGCAAACTGAGCTTTTCCGCCTTCGGCTACCCAATCTCCCAGCGTAACCACATTCTGTCCCATAGGAGTAAGGTTGCTGAGCAGCACCACTGCCACATCATAATGGGTTAAATCGGGGAACGGTTGTGTGGATAAATCCACCGCCTGATAGCCCACCTTCATATCTGCCAGAATCACTCGGAATTCTTCTAGCGCTTCCGCACTTTCCACTTGGTTGCTGTCCCACAGAACCACCGTGTTTTTTTGCAGCTTGGCGTTGGACTCTGCTTTGGTAACCACGTGAGTGGTTGGAAGTGTGCCAAGTTTGGGATTATTGTAATTGTAGCTGATGCCGCTTCTTTCTAAAAACAGCACCACTGCCATCAAACCGAAAATTAAGGCAATGGTCAGCAATCCGCTGAATCGGAAATTTAAAAATCTTTTTACGAATCTTTCCAAAATGCCATCGCCTCCTTCACTTGTCGGGAAACAAACATTTTTTTGGATTGCACGTCGGCAATCAGTTTTTTGATGTTGTCTGCCTGTTTTAATTGGGAATAGTATTTCAATTTCAGAAGAATCATTTCTTCAAAATCGCCGTAGCGGACGTCTGCCCGATTTAGAATTTCTCCTGCTTTGTGGAAATTGCCCAGCGAAAATTCGTTTTCAAAATAATGCATATAGTCTTCTAAATTTTCCATTGTGGCAAGTTTTTTGGACACCAGCTGAGAATACAGATTCCGATTCATAATTTCCACCTGCCCTGAAAGCAGTTTTTGTTCCAGCACATGCCATAAGAACCGGCAGTATTCCGAAAGCACCCCGAAATCATTGGGATATTTTTCGTATGTTCTGGCAAGTCGTTGCAAGGTGTCGTCATTTTCTTTGGAGATTTCTACCATAGCTGTTACCGCATAGTGAACCACCTCGGGGTCTTCATTGTTGCCTGCTTTTTGGAGAAATTCCACATATTCTGCAGGATTGTCGTTTAACACATCCATAATGATTTCCCGACGTTCTTTCGGGGAGTTGATGATGAGTGCTTCTTCAATTGCCACTAAAGATTCATCGTTTTTGTTTTCTTCCACGGCAATCCCTTTATACAGAGCGGAATCCAGTTTCATCTTTTCCACACCCACGGTAGCAGTGTTGTCCTGCTTGAAAACAACTTCAAAGTGAAGGAAAAGCATTGCCAAAAATCCCCAGAAGGGAAGGCAAAGCACCACAAAGAACAGGTATTTATGCACCTTCAGGAAGCCAAAATGGATTCCCAAAAAGGTTGCAACACAAAGAAGGATATGTATCACAAATAAAACAATCCCCAAAACAGTCACACATATCCCTCCTTTTCTTATAAAATCGTTACATTGATATCCAGATTTTCAAATCTGGGTAAAATAAACTGTAAATCGTCTTTGGTTGCCTGGGAGAGCAGGATACCGAATTTATTGCCATCCAGTTCGCCCACAATGTCGTTGGCACGGATTTTGCCAACCAGCATCTTGTCGATTTCTGCATAGGAATGACCCTTCGGATCAATTTCCATGAGCTCATAGGCAAACACTTTGCGCTTTGCCATATCCCGGAAATTCTGATGAATTTTATCAAACTCTTCCCGATGCAGAATGCGGCTGCCGGAAAGATACTGGCTTTCATAAATACTCTGGTTGTAATCAAATGCACGAAGCAACGAAATTTCTACCAGGTCACACAGAATTTTAAACAGATTCACATAGTACAGCGAATTCTGTTCCGGTCTGGTGTGCCAGATTAAAATAATCAGTTCCAGCTGTTCTTTTCGCCACACCCCGGCTGCATACATGGGAAAATGGGGAAGAAAATCGGTGTTTTTCCAGATTTCATCCTTTTGCAGTTTGTCCAGCACAGGTTGGTAGGTGTCCAGTGAAATGGAGCGGGAAACCTGACTGGTGATATCACGGGAGGACACCTCCAGTCTGCCGAAGCGACTCTTTTCGTTTACGGAATACACACTGATACTTTTATTTTCCAGCGTGTCCTCAAAAGTTTCCATAATCTTGAGATAGAGTTTATGGGGTTCCACAGTGTCTAAGTTCCTGGTAACATCAAAGATTTTACCGAAACTGTCTTTGGAGCCGATAATTTGCTTTTTTAAGTCTCTTTTTTCGTTAAAAGTATCCTGATAGAGTTCTCTTGTGAATTCCAGTTTTTCTTCCAACAGGTCAATCTGTTCTTCGGAAAAACGGATTTTATCGTCTTTATTCAGCCGCACATAGCCGGACACAGCACCCACCAGGAAATAGTACACAAAAGCAAACCAGTTGGTGGGTTCGTAGAAGATGGTGAGCGCATTGGTGCCGGAAGTGATTTTAAAGATGAACCAGGCAACCGACGCTAAAGTAGCAGCCACCAGACCGGCATTCAGACCGTGCACAATTGCCACAATCACGATAAATGCCATCCGAAAGTCCACAATGGAGAAAATCACGCCGGAACCTGTCAGCAGATTCAAAATTTCGGTGATAATAAATAATAAAGCAATTTCAACTGCTTTGATAATGGGGGTGTGTTCTCCCATCCACTTTTTCAGCTTGCTCCATAAATCGGTTGTTTTCTGATTTTCTAAAATCAGATATTTTTCGTATTCTTCGTCAAAATCATCCAGAATGGAAATTCTGGAGAACCAACCGTATTCATTGCGAAGGGCTGTGTTTTTTAAGTCTAAAAGGTCTCCGTCTTCTTCTCCGGTATATTGAATTTTCAGATTGGAAATCTTTTGGCCAAGAGCATCGGTAATGTCGGCAAAGCAGATATGAAATTCATCGCCCACATTCAGGGTTCCAGTCCCTTCCTGCCAGTTTTCCAGAAAACGGGACACCAGCAGAGAAATATCGTGCATGGAGATGAAGAATGCGTTTGCCCCTTGTGTTTCTTTTAAAGTGACGGTGCCACCGTCTGCCTGACGGAACAAGTCATATAAAAAGTCTCCCTCCAGCATACCGCTGTATAAATGAGGGATTCTTACGATTTTTACGTCCACGCCAAAATGCTTGGTGTAAAATTCACATAAATTTTCTTTGGACAGGGTAATTACGCTTTTATCTTTTTTGTTGGAATATGCTCCGTCTAAGGAAGAGAAATAAATCACCTTGGCATGTTTCTGATATTTTGCGGTCAGGCTCAGGATTTCTCTTAATTTTTCATTGTCGGGCTCTCCTTTGGAGCGATAGGTAAGCTCTTTGGCAAAAAAGATGACCACGTCAAAATCGTAGGTTTCAAAAATTTTCTCATAGGGCAGACGTATTCCGTTATATACTTTGAGTTTGCCTTTGGATTTTAAGTGGGTTTCTCCTGCAATAATCACATTGTTGTTTTCAAAGGTGTTTTCGATAAATTCACCGGTGATGTAGCCGGTGTTTCCCACCAGAAGAATTCTTTTGGTGGATAATGTGTTGGGGTCAATGATAATGCGGTTTGCCTTAAACAGCTGTTCTTTGATTTCCAAAAGAGCGTTATTGTTGACCACGTTTAACAAACATTCCACCAATCGTTCGTCAAACACACCACTCATACCGTTGGCAATCATTTCGATAGCAACGTCCTGAGAAAATGCTTCTTTGTAACTTCTGGAGCTGGTCAGGGCATCAAAAGAGTCTGCAATGGAAACCACCTGGGCGCAAAGGGGAATATCGGTTCCCGTCAACCCTTCGGGGTAACCTGTGCCGTCAATTCGTTCGTGATGATATTTGGCAATCTCTTTTGCATATCGGATGATACGTTTGTCGATATTGCCGGCAAGTTCGTCAATCATTTCTGTGCCGAAGGCGGCATGCTTTTTAACAATATCATATTCCACGGGAGAAAGTTTCCCGGGGAAATTCAGAATACTCTGGGGAATTTTGCTTTTTCCGATGTCGTGAAGAGAGGAAGCCACCGATATGGCAACAATATCTTCTTCCGTTAACCGGTATTGATCGGAAAGGGTAGCAAGTTCTCTGAGAATCAGTTCAGTCAGCATTCTCACGTGATACACATGAAATCCTTTTTCACCGTTTAAAACTTCCGGAATATTATCTGCACTGATCTGAGCAATTTCCAATTGTGTGCCGTCGCTATTGAGCACCAGCAATGCTTTTACAGTTGCCATAAGACATTTCCTCCTTTCACAGAACTGCTATCATAGGTATTGGCAGACAGCTTTATTTATTCGCAATCAGTCAATTCTAATCCATTTTATTACATTATTATATAAGTATAACACAGAATTCTTCATTTTTCAACATTTTTTTCCAATTTCGTGATTTTCATATGTGTAACCGACGGCAAATTTTTTGCTTGTTTGAAAGGGGTGATTTAAAAAAACAAGGAGTTTTGTTGATGTAGAAGGAAAGCTTGAAGGATATTGCGGACAGGTTACGGAAGTTCATTATTCCTTCAAGATTAAGCTTTCGGATTACAAGAAGGTTAAGATACAATTAGGGTGGTTACACCACCCAAGGTATTAAATCGCAAATAAGACGGCTGTTAAAG
>JAZOQZ010000056.1:0-33237 GCA_045656345.1 Clostridia bacterium | reverse complement strand
CACCATAAGATAGTGCTTGATAATCGGTAGAAAAAGCATTGTCCCATCTTGCGTATATATCTGGCAATCCTGCATCAAGATATGTAGGTGTTGTTCCCCCCTGCAAAACACGCCCTGTTGCATCGGGCAGGTTAAAAGTTCATTTTATAGGAACATAATCTCTCTTGACGAATCAGTTTTTGTATTTATAGTGTATAGACAGCACAAACCAAAGGAGTAAATATGGTATATGCGTATTTGCGGGTCAGTACCGCAGAACAAGACGAACAAAATCAACGTCTAGGCGTTGACGATAAGGCAAAACAACTTGGTCTTTGTATAGACAAATATGTCGTGGATCACATCAGCGGCACCAAAGATCCAAACGAACGCAGGTTGGGGCGGTTGCTCAAACGCATCAAACCTGGGGACACACTGATTATCAGTGAATTATCACGCCTGGGCAGGCGTTTATTTATGCTTTTTCGCATCTTGGAGGAATTGTTAAACAAGGGCGTAAAGGTGTATTCTGTAAAAGACGGCTATGCCCTGGACGAAACAATCCAAAGCAAAGTAATTGCTTTTGCGTTTGGTATGGCAGCAGAAATTGAACGTGATATGATTTCCCAACGCACCAAAGAGGCACTGGCACTGCGAAAAAAAATGGGCGTAAAACTTGGTCGCCCCTACGGTTCAAAAACAAAGAATCACAAACTGGATCCACACAGGGACAAGATTGCCCGATGGTACCGCAAGGGGTGGGCAAAGGCAAAGATAGCACGCAGGGTTCACTGCACAGACAAAACATTACGCAGATATATTGCCCGCTATGCGGATTTTTTTCAACTTGCTCACTAACTTGATAACAAGGTTGATCACATTATAAACGTAAAAACCGTTTATATTTGACAGATTGTATTCAAATATATGCTATTTAAGTAGATTATAATAAAATATAAACAAAAATTTTGTTTATAATAAATCGCAAAAAATTATAATTAAAATCCCCATCTGGACGTATCAGATGGGGAAAGCACGACACAACGGTAATTAAACCAAAGGCGTGCCTATTATATCATATTATCGGGTTCCAGGCAAGCGTTTTATTTTTTCATATTCAAACGCTGCTTTTTGACCTGTTGCCTCTAAATATTCCATTGTGCATTTGCAACCTGTATGGTTCCACTCTTCCTTACAGATTTTTGCCTTGGCAATACGGTTTACATCGCAGGTTGGGCAGCGGAAATTTTTGCCCTCGTGCTTTCTGGAAAGTTCCTGCGTAAATTCGTACGCCTCAATTATATCTTTTGACAATGTGAATTTTCTAACCATTTATGCCCTCCTGTATTACGTTGGAAATCATTTGTATTGTTTTATCACGGTATTGTGCAGCAGCACGCATCTTTGATAAAATTTTCGCATCTGTATCTTTGTTGCGTTTTATTGGGAAAATTCTACCAACACCCAATTCTGGCGAATAAACGACCAGATCGTTCTGCTCATAATCGCAGACAAACAATTCCATTTCACACTGCGTGGTGTATTCTTTTGCCTCACTATGCAGCATATTTATGAAATTGACTGGCATCGGTATTTTGATTTGGATCATACGCTTTTGTTCTGGCACAAGACCATCTGGCGAACACCCGATATATTCCCCACGTTCAACAAAACCGCACTCAACAACTTTCAATCCTGTTTGACGTTCATACCATTTGCGTGCCTCGTCCTCGTAGATTATTCCACGACGTACCGCCTCTTTTTCCTGCCAAGAAACAGCACTGTCGTCAATCCAACCTGTCAATCGCTGCATCACACGATTGTTTATCAGTCCCTTGATCGTCTTGCCAAGTCCGTCTTTGTCCTTGCCGCTGACTAACAATTCGTCTGCGTGCGATGCGGTAAATCTGTCCGCACGCATATCAAGCCACTCTGGATTTGTTTGGTATTCATATGGATTAGCAGGATCAAACAGATGCTGCTTTACGTTATAGTGAAAATTTGGTATCATTTTATGCCTCTCTTACTTGTGTGCGAGGCAATACGATGGTTTTTGTTTTCCCATCTGGCACAACCTCGCAAATTAGATTGTCAAATCGGATCAGTACCCCACTGTACTGACGTGTATAGGTTTTACCCTTTACAACGGATTCCGTATAAAAAATAACTTTGTCCCCTTGTTTCATTTTTTACCACGCTTTTTTCTGTGTGGAATCTGTGCAATTCTTACTTGTTTTTGGAATTGCCTTTCTTGTTTTTTTTGGAGTGGTGTTTTTTTCTTTGGTTTGCCCCACCAAAACCACACCCAGAATTTTTTAAGCATTTTGGTTCCTTTATAGATTTAATAAATTCTGCGAACTGGGATTGTGAAAATACAAGTGTTATGAATAACACCAGCAATAACGCTGTTCCAGTCAACAAAACTAACAAATATCTGATTAAACTTTTCATATTCTTACCTTACATTTCCAACGCTGATTCCAAGGCATCTTTTTCTGCCATTTTCATTGTGCGAATACGAACCAGGTTATTCAAAATACGTGGATCGCAACCGTTTGCGACTGCCTCGTTTTTGATTTCTCTGATGTCGTTATTTAATTCTTTGATTTCAACTTTTACATCAAAAATACGATCACAAAATTTGTGATATGTTTTTGGTTCTGCTGAAAACACTGATTCTTTTTTTGCCATTTCTTTTCCTTTTCTTTTCTGGTTTAATGGTTGCTGCTTTTTTCTGGGTGTGCAGCAGCGGCACGTTTTTTGCTTGACCTTACGGACAGTTGCCAGAAAACTGGTAGGGGGGCTACCACGTGGCACGAAGATATATCTGATGCCCCCCTTTGTACTTGCAAGGACTTGAACCTTGATCTACGAGTTGCCCCGTTATTTTACTTAAACTACAAGTACAATCTGGTGGCGAGTGTGGGAGTTGCACCCACTGTTTCTTGGTTATGAGCCAAGCGTGAAACTGTTTCACTCCCTCGCTAAAAACTTTGGTGGGGCAGTTGCCTTTCTCTTTCGGCGGACGTACTTGCGACAAGGATCCTATGCGGTACAGTCAGTACTTGCCTCCACGCTTACCAGGCGTTCCTACTCGCTACTCCACAACCTTGGTATGCCCCATAAAATGATATACTATTTGTCCGACTTGGTATATCAGCAAGTTGAAACCAACAAATTTTACACTATATCTTGCGTTCTTTTTGCTTGGACAAATCTGTTGTTTCTTCCTTTGATATTTACATTATAAACACAAAAAATTTACAATGCAAATTTTTCTTAAAAACCCTAGATTACTGCGGTTTTTAAGGGTTTGAACGATTCGCAATCTTTCCAAAATTCCAGATAACATTTACGACTGCAAAATTCAATCGGTGTGCGTTCCCCTTTTGCGTTCAAAACACAGTAATCACGCAGCACCATTTTTTTACAATTCACGCATCTGCACGACATCTATTCCCCCTTGATAGTTTTATGTTGATTCATTTGTAATTTTTTCAACGTTTTTAACTGGTTGCGATGCCGTGTCATTTGCCGCAACTTTCCCTTTTCCTGCCCGAACCGACTTTGCAAAACTTTTAACATATGCGTGATGCGATTTTTTTCTTTTTTCGCTTTTGCAATAGCATCGTCCGCCAGTTTTAATTCGTGTTCCACTTTCTGTATCGCACTATGAATTGCAGCAACTGTTTCTTGCTGCGGTTCTATTTGGCGATCACAAAAATCTATATCTGCATCTATCATTTTTTGCCTTTCTTCTTTTCCTTTGTTGTACCCAGCAAACAACCACATTTACCAAAAATATACGTTGCCAGATATGCACGAACCTCGCTGTCGTTTGGATTTGTTCCCATATCAGCACCGATGCCGTTCAAAATAAAATCGGCAGCGTGTATGCACTCGTGCATCAAGTTTCCGATCCAGTAATCTTCTTTCAAGTAAATATTTACTGTTTTTGTGTTTGTGTACCACTCTGCGTATGCCGCAGTGGTTGATTTTGCATCTTCGGGCAGTCCCATAAACAGTGCTATTTGAAAATCATAAACATCAACGATAAAAGATCCAATTTTCTTCGGTTTCAACCCCACACCTCTTCGTAGTATTTTCTGTATTCTTCTGCGGATTCTTTTGAATAAAAAACCACAGGATCCTTAAACGTTATATCAAACGGTGCCTCGCCAACTTGATTGTATTCGCAAATAGTGAACCAGAAAAAACAAAATCTGTACTGGACAATCCAGTATTTCTGACGTTCAATTTTGTTTGTTGTTTTGTTAAACGCAATTTGTTCTCTTTCAACAATTCTTGTTTTTACCATCTTCGTCCTCCCTTTTTATGATGTTTCCGTTCTCGTCAACAAGATTTATTTTGTGCCCCATCTTTTCAAAAATTTTCACAAATTCCCAGATCATAGGGGGTATTGGTTTTTTTGTTTTTTCCATTTATTTAATCCTTTTCAAATCTGGTTGTGATGCGATTTCGGGCACAGATAATTTTTTGTCCTGTTGATAATTTTCAATCGCCCTGCGAGCATCTGATAAAATTTCACGCTGGTTATATTCTGACGTACCGTGTGCACGAATAATGCGGTCAAATCCACCAAAAGAACCAACGATCTTGCGTATAGTTTCGTCCCCAAACTTTCCTATTCCCTCATTTACCCAATCCTGTGCATCAAACAAAAAACGATCACAATGAATACCATCGCTAATCCAGTCAAGGAAATCTTGAATTTTTTGTTGTACTGCATTGTTTTCTGCACGTTTTTGCGGTATGTATTTCAACCAAACTGCCAATGGTGGGTAATTGCCATACAGATTTTCATTTTCCACAATAGCACGTGCTGCTATTGAAACATCTTCGTCTGAATATTTTTGCAATTCTGCAAACATATCAGAAACATACAGCGTATGTGCCTGTGCCTCAAATTTGCGTGTTGCGGTTAAAACCAACAAATGATTTATCAGATTGTCCCACGTTTCAAACGTCATATTAGTCCCCTTTGTTTTAATATTTGTTTTGCTGCCGCACTTGCCTCCGCCATTTCTTGGATTCTGCCTTTCTTTTGCAGGTTCGCCTTGGGGTGCCACTGATTTTTAGGGTCAATAGCCCATACCTGCAAAATCTTTGCCCTCCAATTCAATATCGGATTGCCGTGCGAATCGTGCCAATGTGCCACAGCGTACGATTCATAAACTGAACGCATACGGTCTGGATCCAGTTTCTTTTCCGTACAGAAATCCAACCACTCGTCCAGGGTGGGCGGTTCTGTGGGTCGTTTTTTCTTGACGGCTTTGGTTGCCGCCACGATTTCCTTGTGCCACGTGCAGAGGGCACGCACATCGCCACGGTCTGCAAATTCGCACTCTTTCCGTGTCAAACTGTCGTCATAGCCCTGCCCTGTGTCCAAGAAAACAGAAAGCCCGCTGGCAGGATCTGCCAAAGCGGACAAAATTTCGGGGTCGTCTGTAAGTGCCGCAAAACGATTTTGTGGTTCGGCAGGCATTGGGATTGCAACCCAATCCCCTTGATCTTCTTCTGTCGGTGTTTCTTTGTGCCAGCGAACCATAACTGCGGCACGACGTTTTTCGGACAATATCTGTTTTGCGATGCGTTCTTCTTCGTTTGCCTTTATTTGATCGTCTATTGCTTTTTTGATTTCGCCCCAAGCGGCACAGTCGGGGGCATCAACGTCTGTATTCCCGTTGCCATATTGCCAGATGGCGTGGGCTATTTTTTGCATATCAGCAGGGGGCAGTTCTGACAAATATCTGAACCAATAAGAATCTATCTGAAATTTCATTTGCCCCCGCCTCCAATCTGGGTGGCAAAAGTGGGCGTAAAATTGGAAAAGACGAAATCTGGAAATTTAATCCAGAACGCCCAACTTTCGCCATAAATCGTTATTCTGTTTTCGCCTTTCCGAATCGAATTGTACCACGAAAATTTGAAAAGTCAATTTTTATTTCCCTCGTGCGTACGCACGTGCGTGCGTGCGGGCGTGCACGCCCGTCCCACACCCAAGTTTATCATATACACCATAGTTCTAGATTATACTCTTAAACACCAGTTTATAAATATATTTTTTAATTTATACACTACGCACGTGCGTGCGTGTGCGTGCGTTCATCTAAATGGCGGCATACAAATTCATACAAATGTATACTCGTGTATACACCTGTATACAAATGTATACACTTGTATAGAAATGTATACAAGTTGTACAAATTGTATGCAAAAGTATGCAGATGTATACAAAGTATGCACGTGTATACTTGTGCATAACCCACTGGCACCCAATGGGACCCACTGGGTCCCTCTGGGTCTAAAATGGTTTACTTTGTGATCCAAAAGTCAATTTTTAGGCAAAAAATGTTTACTTTGCGATATTATGTATAGTTTGTTGTTGTTTTTTGTTTGAAATTGTGATATAATGGCTGGCGTAGAGGGGACACCTGCGACTGCGAATTGCAGATCCACAATACAAAACTGTTTTAGTGGCACAGGTCAAAAACCATAGCCGAGAGAGATTCCGCAAATCTCCTATCCGTGCGAGAACAAAATGTTTAATCGTGGTAAATAGGAGGAAAACTATGCCATCAAATTTAGCGAATATAGGTATTTCGTTTAATCCTGTGTATATGATCCGTGAACAGTTCAAAAACGATAAATTGTTGAAGAACGGTTTGGTTGATCTGCACACAGCAGCAGAGGTTGAAAATCAACGCCAGTTTGATTCAATCGCTGACTTGAATCCATTTTTAACTAAAAACGCCCGCCACCAAAAAGTACAAGATGGCGATTGGCAGCAACTGACTTATGCAGGTCGTCGTTTGACTTGGGAAACAAAGTTCTTGCCACTGCGTATTGACAAAGAGTGGGAAATCACACAGTCCGCTTTGGACGATCCAATGTCCCCTGTTTCTAAAATCTTGGGTGGGTTGGTACGTGAAGATATTTATCGCACTACTTTGAAAGCAGCAGCAGGTTCTGTACAAACAGGTTTGCCAGGTGCGGCACCAGTTCAAGTTGATGCAGCAGCAGACGGTGTTATCACTATTGACGGTACTGCTGGTTGGACACGTGAAAAATTCCAAGAAATCGTTGAAACTTTGTTAGCAAACAAATTCACGGTTGAAGAAATGATGCGTGCCTGTGCATTTATCTCGCCAACAATGAATACAGATTATCTGTCTATTGAATCTATCATAAACAGATTGTATTCTTCTTACAACAAATCTGCTGTTATCACAGAAAAACTGTTAGACACAGTAGATGTTGAAGTTGTTGCGGGTAAGACCGATAACGTCAACTACACTGCTGAACAGGAAATCTTGCCTGTTGCTGGCGACACCCGTTCGGGCGTTCTGTTGATGCCAGATGCAGTTGCTGCGGTTGTTGAAGATATGCAGTTGTTCGTCAACGAAGATCCTACAACAAACGGCAACTACGTAGACGAAAAGGTCGTGTTTGCTCGTTATCGCATCGGTGCTATGCGTAAAATGGGTCAACGTGTTCTGTTATTGAACGAAACGATCCAGGCATAATGCCAGACCTATTACCCTTGGGGCGTTTGCCCCTTGGGTAATGGGTTGAGAGAGGTGCCGATGTATAATCAAACGTATGTTGAATTGTGTATGACGGCATTGGCGTATATTGGCGTTGATGCTGATGTTTGTAATATTGAAGATCCGTCCCCAGATAATCCTTGGGAAAAAAGATGTAAACGGCATTTTATGCCAACCTTGAAAAAGGTTTTGGCAACGCATATGCCGATGTTTGCCATTAAAGAAACAACGATCACAAAAACCGCAGATGGGGAATTTAGAATCCCAGCGGATTGTTTGCGTGTGTTTTCCGTAAATGAAATTTGCGGGGACGATATTCACGAAGAGGGCGGTTTAATCAAGTGTGATTTTGGTTTGTTTGGGGACACGATAAAAATCAAATATATTCACTTGGTGGAAGAAACAGGGTATTGGACACCAGAATTTTTATATTTGTTCCCATACGAATTGGCGTGCGAATTGGTTGTGTACTTGAACGATGTTGGCAAGTTAAACACAGCGATCAGTTTGCGTGATGCCGCAAGACGTGAGGTTGGCGGTTTGAACGCACAGCGTGTTCGCTTGAAACGCAGATTCAAGGGTATTTACAAGAAAAAATGGCATTTCCCAGTGAGGTAATAAATGGCGTATTCCCACAAATTTTCACGACGTAAGTTTTCTTCGGGGCAGTATGATCGTGAATTTTCTAGTCAAGAAAATGCGATCCAGGCATCTGGTATGCTTTATGCTCGCAATTTGTTTTCTTCGCACCAGGGGGAGGCAAAAACACGCCCTGGAACTGAACATAAATTGTCGTTGGGCGGGCAGTCGGTTATTGTGCCTTTCCGCAGGGAACAGCACGATATAGCACTGGTTTTTTCCGCAGGTGCGTTGGATCTGTATGATTTTGATGCAGATGGGAATATGGTGCCGTTTCAAATGTCCACAACAGAAAATGTTGTGTGGAGTAATACCAGCAACACCAATCCAGCAGAACAGACCGTTTCTATAAATGGCGATATTTCTGGCGATACAGCGATTGCGTATAAATGGTGGACTAAAACCAGTTATGAATTGTTGAGTGATTATACAAACAATCGTTTGTATATTCCAACGCAGAAATACCCAACAACGAATTTCAATATGCGTTTTACTGCTAAAAAAGCGTTGTCAAAAATATCTATTGCGTTGATATGGGCTGACGGCAATTATTCTGCTGAACATTTGAACCAAACACGCAACTGGATTAAAGATGCGGTTTTACAATATTCCGACAATGGCGAAGATTGGACAACGTTGCGTTTGGCAGCACCTGCATCATTTGCCAACAAAAGATTCAATACACCATCTGGCGAACGTCCTGTTCCTGTATTGAATTTTGTTGCAAGTTTGACTGACAAACACGAATACTGGCGTGTTGTTATCACGTGGGATCGTTCACAGGCAACGAATAACGCACCGTTTATTGCTTTATTCACAGGTGGCGTGCAGGAAGATAAAATCACTGCATATCAGTCGCTTTCTTCCCCTTATGACGAAGAACAGTTGAAACGGTTAAAGTACTCGCAGAATTACAACGAATTGTATATCTGCGATGGTGTGCATAAACCGTATGTGTTTTCATTGGCAGGGGCAACACCAACGTTCCAAGAAAAGTCCTATGATTTTATAACCACAGATGGTGTGCCATCTTGCGTTCGTTTCTTCCAAGGTCGTTTGTATTATGGTGGATTTGCTGCGTTCCCAACACGTGTTCGTGGTTCACGCTTTGCAGGCACAGATATGCAGGCGTATTCTGATTTTACTGTTCTCACAGACAATGCGGGTCCCGCAGATCCAGTTGCATCAGATTGTAATCAGTTTTCTGAACGTATCACAGATTTGTGGGGTGGATTCACTATTTTGTACGCACAGTCCCCAGATGGTATTGCGTTCTTGGAAAACGGTACGTCCACGCCAAGTTTTACGCTGCGTTGTTCGGAACGTGCGGCAGGCATCACACCAACAATGAAAGACAACATAATGTTCTATGTTGGTTATGATCGCAGAAAAATCCACGCATTTTCATTTGATAATCACTTGCAGCAGTTTGTCGCACCAGACGTTTCGTTGTATTGGCAAGAGGTGCTGAAAAATCGCATAAATGAAATTCATTATGTGGATTCACGCAACAACAATATCATTGGTATTTTGGACGATGGTACTGCGTTTTCTATGCTGTATGATGGTCGTGAATCTGGATTCTTGCCATTTGATGTCGGTGGGTTTATCTATGATGCGGTTGTGCTGAAAGTGAACGACAATGAAGAGTGTTTCTTTGTTGTAAATCGCAACGAAAACTGGGGTGTTGAAAAGGTACACCAAGCGGAATTTATGGAACGCACAAATGCGTTTGAACAAACTGCGTGGGAACGCAACTTGGCAACACAGGAAAATCTGAAAAAGACACCGTTCTTTGATGCGTGGCGTAAATTCTCAAATGAACAGGAAACATTGTGGTCGTTTGATACAGATGCAAATACTGTGCAACCATTGACTGTTTCTGATAATCCGATTGACTTGGAACCGTATATTGGCAAATATGTGCGTTTTTACTATGGGAACGGCATACGTGATTATGTTGATTTGAAGATTTTAGAGGCGTATACGGAACAACAGACCATTGAAAAAGAAATTACTGTTGTTGTGGAAAAAACTTGGTATGCCTGGGAAAATGTTGCTGGTATAAACGTTTCCCCTATTTCTGGTCGTTCTGAAAGCGGTTATTGGGAACGTGCGGCAGGATCTGATGGCGATGTTGCTTTTCCGTCTTATGGTACAGCGTGGAAACAAGGCACCACACTGCGTTGGACAAGTTCGTATAGATACCCGCCAAACGTAGGCGATAGTATGTATTATGAGGCAGGTCGTGGTATGGTTGCGTGTGCAACAATTACGTCTGTTTCTAAAAGTGCTTTGTGGACAGAAAGCAGAAACCCTGTTGCAGGGGATCCAGTGTACAATGAAAACCTTGTGCAGATTGGTACTGTTGCTGTTGGGGGTACGTCAATAACATACAATGGAAAAACGTATTCTTACGCATCAAATTCTAACAAAACAACATCTGAAACGCATACACGTATAGAAACTGTTGTTGTTGAGGGTGGGCAATATCTGGTTGAAGATGTGAAAGGTTTGGATTCACAGGTATTCAATAAAATCCAGTTGCCGATTGAAAGCATCAACGTACCGTATGAAACTGTGCAGATCCAAGACAATGGTGTGTACAAAGGTACGTTCAAAGCAAAAAATGGCGTGGTTGAATTTGACGAACCTATGTATGATATTCAATACGGAATACCATATCGCAAGATTGGTGTTGTTGAAGATAATCGTGCATATTTGCGACAGAAACAATGGGGTGCTGTGGCAGTAAATGTTATTGACACTTTGGCATTGAAAGTTGGATCACGTCTTGATAAAATGACGGAGGTAATAAAGATCAGCGGCACACAATTCTTTGGTTCTAACATTTTAATGAAAAATGGAACGTTGATTGTGAATATATCAGACACGCCAGAATATGAAAAGAAACTGATCTTTATGACAGACGAGGGGCTGCCGTTCACAATCTTGGCGATTGAAAACGATGGCAATATATCTGATAGGGGGGCAAACTAATGGCTGATGGTGCAGGTGCAGGTATGTCTTGGGGCGACAGATTGAGTGTTGCTTCTTCAAGTATGAACATTTTGTCGCAGGGACTTGGTTTAATTCAAAGTTATATGGGTGCTAGTGCTGCCGCAGAAGAGGCACGTGCTGCCGCAGATGCGTTAAAAAAAGAAAAACGATATAATATCGGGGTGCTGGAACAACGCAAAAAAGATCAAGGTTGGTCTGATATGATGTCTGCTTGGTTTAGCGGAACCACCACAGGATTCGGTACAAGTCAGCGTGGGTCAATGGTTAGCAACCAAAATGTATTGCAGCGTGAAATTGACTTTCAATCTGAAATGTATGACGTTCAAATTGGCAATTATGAAAAAGCGGCTGAACGTCGTTTCTTGGGAATATTCTAACAGGGGGTTGGTATGGAACATTTGCGTGATAAAACCAGACAATATGTTGCGGACAAGAAAGCCGCTATTGAACTGCAAAATACTGCGGCTGCGATTGGCGATGTACAAGATGTTTTGGGTGCTACGTCCAGTATGATCCAGAGTGGTCTGAATATTGCGGACACTGTTTCACGCCCATATCGTGAACAGGCAAAAGCCGATTTGGGTCGTGCCTCCACAGAGGCAAGTGCCAAAGTGTTGGAATATCAAAATAAGTATGGCGAAGATATTATATTGCCAGAAAATGAAGAAAAGTTGAAACAAGAACTGGCGGTGCATTTTACCAGCAAACGTGGCGATTATAAGTATGATTCTGCAACGTCTATCTATGACAAGGGTATGGACGATTTTATCAACGACACTATTTCTGCGAACCAAGTTTTTGCAACAAAAACAAAAATTGCACGTCAAAACGCTGAACGCAAAGCAGCAACGCAGGCACAAAAAGATGCAGCGAAACGCTATGCGGAATCTGCACAGGGGATTGGTGCGGAATATATCAAACAATCTGGACAGTTGGGCGGTGCAGGGTTTGGCGAAGATTTCAAAAAACTGACGAGTGAAATTTCCCCAACATTGGAAAAGGCATTGGCAAAAGGCGGTACACCAGAACAACGTGAACAAATGAAATTGGCAATCTATGAGGGTGCCGTTCAAAACCATATCATAAATGCGTTGTCCTCTGAAAATCTTGCTGTACGTCAAAATATGGATTATGCGTTAAACAACCAAGAGGCGTTTGATCGTGTGATGCCAGAAGAATATGTGCAAGGACACGTGGATTTGGCACGCACATCACAGTTGCGGCAGTGGGAAAATGAAAAAACACGTTTGCTGAACGAGGCGGCTGATATAAGTGAAGATAGTGGTCGTGCGAAAAACATACGCAAACAGATTGAAAAGATAGACGAAAAGATCTCTGAACTTGCGGAAGATAATGAAATTGACGGCAAGGATTTTGACGAGGTTGCAAAAGAAGATTTGCGTAAAGCGTTATTGCAGACGGTTGAACCGTTGGCACGTAAAAATTTAGGCGAACGCAATTTGAAAGATCGTTTGGCTGCTTTTAATGCACAAAAACAACGCACCGCAAATGCGATTATGAATCCGTATGATCCTGCGTTCCAGATGGATTTGGATTTTCTTGCTAGCAAAGAAAAGCAAAGTGCACAAATGACAAAGGTCAAGAAAAACAAAGACGGCAGTTATAGTGCGGTTGAAGAAATGTCCTATGTCGGTGGGGAAAAACCAAAAGGATTCTGGGAACAGTTTGCATCTGATTATCGTGGTTATCGGGATCAGATGTCAAAAGTTAGCAATATAACACGCAGTTCGTATGACACAAAAGCACAGGTCAACGCAGGTTTGCGTGAACTGATGTATATGCCAACAGAAACAGATACAGGCGATCCAGTTGATTTTGAAAAAGCGGCTATGTCGTTCCTGTACAAAATGTCTGCTGCACCATTGACGGAAAGCGAACGCAGACACTATGCGGATTTTGTTGGACAGATGCTGTTGTCTGATAATGCACAGGTGCAGATGGCACGTGAATTGTTAGAATCTGGCGATGTTGGTATTTATCGCAAGGGTGGTGCACGTGGCGTTCGTGAATTTGAGGCATCTGATCTGCCATTAGACGATGCACGTCAAGGCGGTGGCATCAGTGGTGCGGTTCGTTTATCTGACGAACGTGGTATGGTGCCAGATGTCGCTGGTAAAAAAGGCGGTACTGCGTATTATGAACGTGATAAAGGCAGCACATTTGAAAAAGCGATGGCACGAGCACAAGCCGATTACCAAACGCAAGCCGTAAATATGATGGTTAGTGGTGCAACACGTGAAGAGGTTATGTTGCGTAAGCAGGAAATATTTAGCAAAGCGATTGACGATTATTATCGTTCAAGACACGTTGTTGATTTGCGTGCGTTGGACGATAAGTTGGAAAAGCATTTGCCTGCGTTCCAAGAAATTGACGGTGTTGTTTATGAATATAAAGGTCGTGATTCCATTGGTCGTCCGCTGTGGTTTGATCACGGTGTGTTGAATACAAATCGTGATTTACATCGTTTATTTGATAAGCAAAAAATGGTTGGTGGAAACGCCACAAATGTTGCAGGATCAAGTGTAAAACGTGAAGATATAGCAAAACCAATGGGGGAAGATAATGAATAAAGATGCGATTGTTATAGACGGACAGAAAGCCCAAGAAAATGTTGTGCCAGTTGAAACTGCTGCCGCAAATGATGCGATGCAGAAAACTGGCATATCTGAAACGGCAGGTTTTGCATCAACAAAAATCAAGAATATGATTTCTGCACCAGATTTTAGATCTGGCGATGGTTTTTCCACTACGGAAGAAATTGAAAAACGCAAGAATATTGCGTGGGCACCAGAATTTATGGGGCAGTCGGCAGCGTATGACGAAGAGTTCACGTCTGATACAGGTACGATTATTGCGGATTCTGTAAAGCAATTTGGTATGAGTTTGCTGACACTTGGCGATAAAGCACAAATTGCGTTGGGTGGAATTGCATCAAAATTGACTGGCGGTGCGATTGGCGAAGAAATGCGTGATCGTGCGTATGAATCATTGGAGGCAGCAACATACAATATCAGTATGCAAAACACACACGCAGCAGATGCGGAAACGCTGACTGCGGCAATTACGCAGGGTGCGGCATCTATGCTTGAAATGATTGCGACAGGTTTAATGACTGGCGGTCTTGCACCATTGGCACAGATGGGTATTGAGGTTATGGGCGATGGTACATACAACAATATGATCGCATACGCAAAAGAAAATGGTGGTTCCATTGAGGGTTATGAGGGCAACTGGGGGGAAATCGGTATTGACCTTTTGAACGCTGCTGTGCAGGTTGGCATTGAACGCAAGTTGGGTCTTGGTTCGGGGCGTTTCTTGAAACGTACTGGTGGGCATTTCTTAAAAGAGGCGATTGAGGGTGCGGCACAAGAGGGATCGCAGGCATACCTTACTGATTTAGGCGAGTGGATTAAAGATAATGCGGAGGCACCAACAAATTGGGAAAATTACATTGTTTCTGCTGCGATTGGTGGCGTATTGCAGGGTGCGTTGGGTGCTGCAACATATAAAAACGCACGTTTGAAAGCCGATGGGGAAATGGCTGAAATGTTTTTCCAGGCGAAAAAACGCAAGACACCAGATCGGGACGAGGACGAGATGCGTAAAGAGGCAAGTTCCGATGCAAAACAATTCAATGACGATGTTGAAGATGGCATTGTTAAAGACGGCTGGGAAGAATTTGCAAATCGTGTTGATACAAATAATGATCGTGGTATTGTGCGTGATAACTTGGTAAAAGAATTTACCAAGGCACGTGTTGCGGCATTGGGATTGGAAAGCGAAAATGATCTTGATGCGGACGATATTGCAGATATTCAAGATGCGGCAACTATTGCAGCAGCAGAGGCGTTTCGTGAATCTGTTATAAATGGTGTTTCAATTATGGACACATTGACCGCCAGATTGGTTGCTGATGGCAATAAATTGGTTGTGCGTGATTTGAAACCAGAAGAACGTGGTATTGCTGAACGTCGTGCGGTTGATTTGGATTTAGAGGCACAGACCCTTGGCGAAAGTATTGGGGAAATGCGGCATCGTGCGATGGCGGTTCGTTTGGCGGCAGCAGAAAAAACTGCGGCACAGTTAGCGGAAGAAGAACGTTTGGCGGCTGAACAGGAAATTGCGGCACTGGAAGAATATGCACAGGAAGAGGTGCGTGTTGGCGAAGAAATTGGAAAACGCAGAGAGGCACTGCGTGCAAAGTTTGATGCTGCACAGATTGAACAGTGGGAAAAACAATACGCACACGCAAAAGAAGAACAGGGCAAAACTGCACAGCGTATCAAAAAAATAGAAGATCGTTTGATTGAAACTGGTAAGAAAAAACGCCCAGATGGTTATACTGCAAAGCAGATTGAAAACAATATTAGATCTGCAACGGACGAACAACTGCGAGAATTTGTGCGTGAAGAGTGGGGTTATAATACACGTCGTATGGCACGTGCATCATTGGTAGATTTAGCACTTAAAAATAAGGTTAAATGGAAATACATTGAACCAAAAAAGCGTGAATCTGGCGAAGAGGTTATGAAACGTGTTGGTATGCGACAAGATGTTTTAGAACGTTTTTCACGCAAAGAGGACGAGGCACTTGCGTATTTTTCTGGCGTTCCATTATCTGCGATTGAAAAAATGTCCGATGCGGAATATGACGATTTTAAGCAGACGATGGTGCGTAGATTCCAAGAGGAAGAAGATATTAAAAACGCACGTGTCTATGATGGTTTAGACGATTTGTCTGATATACCGTTCCAAGATTCGTTGCAGGAAATTATCAGCGGAAAAACCAGCAAGAAAAAACGTGGTGCGTATGATCCTCGTTATCAAGAAATTATATTAAACAAGGATTCTGATATATCAACAATCCTGCACGAATTGTCGTATATGTGGTTAAACAACTGGTTTAAGGCATACCGTTCTGAAAATGCACCAGAATCATTTAAGAAATGGTGGAAACCTGTTGAAAAAGCATTGGGGATCCGTGAATCAGATAGATTCTTGAATAAAGATGCCAGTGAAAAATTTGCACGTGGTTTTGAAAAATGGGTTATGGACGGTGGCAAAGGTGGTGCGGATTCGCTGCAACCTGTGTATGATCGTTTATCAAAACGTCTGGCTGATATTTATGACGATTTGGCAACACGCTATTTTGATATGGTTGCGGACTTGAAACCAGAGGTCAATGCGTGGTTTGCACAAAACGAATATGTCGCAGATGGTATGGTGGTTGATGTGGTGGACGAAGAGGGTGTACCGACAGGGGAAACCACACGTATGGAACCAACACGCAATCGTGCAGCAGAACGCAAAGAGGCGATGGAAAAAGCCGAAAGTGCTGCGAAGATGGAAAGCACTGCGGAAAAGCAAGCGGAAGAAATCAACAATATCATAGAGGGGGAACAACCTGCGTTGGCACCAACCACAGACGAACCTGCGAAAAGCATTTATACGTCAGAGGGCAAAAAAGAACATAAGACCAGCCGCACGATCCGTGATATGGCAAGTGCAGAGGGCATTTTGGTTGACGTTCGCAACGAATATGATCCGCATTTGTCCAAGCGTGCAGCAGAAGATGCGGCTGCATTGGTAAAGGCGAATTATGATTGGGCGGTTGAAATCGCATTGGGTCGTCAAAATCCGCCACGTGATTTGCCACGTGAGGTTGTGTTTGTTGCGGTGCGAAACGCTGCGTTGGCACGCAAAGATGCAATAACACTGAACTTGCTGGCACAATCCCCTGTGATTAAAGATGTTTCTGCGGCAGCACAAAAGTTGGCTTTAATGAAAAACTACACAGGAAATGGCGAAAGCAACATACCAAAGATTTTAAGTGATCTGGCACGTTTGCACGAAGAAAAGTTGACTGAAAAAGAAAAAGCGGAAATTGCTGCCAGCGTTGAACGCATCAACAAACTGATTGAACAAGCGGACTTGAATTATGAGGACACTTGGAATAATATATTGAACGATAACGAGTGCAAATAGGGGGATCGTATGAGTTGTGTTTTACCATCAAAAATTGCTGAATTGCGTGAGGACGTGAAGAAGAAAGGCGGTGCAAAATTCTTGCGTGATATGACAACGCAGGAACGCATAGATTATCTGGCTGGCATCGTGGACACCCAGCAAAAAGCAGGCAAGATCACAAATACTGAAAATGCGGAAATACTGAACCGCCAGATTGAAACGAAGATGTTGGAACCTGCACAGACGGCTGCGATCCGTGAGTGGTTGCAGAACCTGCCAAAAGACAAACGCATAAATACATTTGCACGTGATACAGATATTGTTGATATGATGCTGAAAAACAAACAGGTTTTGACCCCCAAAGAGGGCAAACCATTTTTGGAGGCGTTGGTAAAACAGAAATTTGGTTTTGCTGCATCGTTGGAAGATACACAAAAACTGATGTCGTTGGCTGAAACCGCATCTGCGGCACGCAAAGAATTGAACGCAGTTGTGCCGAATTATGAAACAATGACAACTGAACAGGCGAATAAGGCAACGGAATCTGGCAAAGGGTTAGAGGCAAGAACCGATTTGGGGATTGCGTTGCTGCGTTTCAAGGAACAGTTAGATATTATGCAGGTGCGTGCGGCAACAGGATTGACACAGGAAGAACAAGAGGGGTTGATCGCAGGCATTAAAAAGAATTTCTCTGAACTGATTACAAAGGGAAAAACCTGGGAGGCAACAAAACGTACTGCGTATGGATTGGCTGGTACGCTGAAAGCAGCAAAGGCATCTGTGGACGTTTCGTTTTTATTACGTCAGTTGGGCAGTACGTGGTTTACGCACCCTAAATTGGCGTGGCGTTCTGCAAAGCAGGGTTTTACTGCGTTTGGGCAGGCGTTAAAAACTGGCGATGGTAAAGCATCGGTTATGATTGAACTTATGACACGCCCCAATGCGTTGAACGGAAATTATGATAAGTTTAAGTTGGCAATCGGTATTACCGAAGAGGCATTTGCTGCAAACGTTTTCCACAAGGTAAAAAATAAAAATGTCGGCAAGGCGTTTCGTTTGATTACTGCATCAGACGATGCGTTTAATGTTGCGTTGCAGGTTGCACGTGCGGAATTGTTTGACGTTATGTGGGAACAAACAGGTGGCGATGTTGATTTGCTGATAAAACAAGATGTTGGCGATGCGATAAATACAATTACAGGTCGTGGTAAATTGCCTGTGGATCAGTCAAAAGCGGAAAAGTATGTCAATGTGCTGATGTTCTCGCCACGTTGGTTATCAAGTCGTGTGCAGCAAATTACGAATTTGCGGTTTATTGGCAGTTATTTTGATAAAACACCGAACGGTTTGCGTGCACGTGCTGCGGTGCATAATGTGTTATTTATGTTGGCAGCATCTGCTGTTGGCATAGCGATCCGCAGGGCGTTGGGGGACGACGAGGAAGAACTGGAAGAACAGTTTGTAAAAACGTTTGATCCACGCAGTGCGGACTTTATGAACATTACTATTGGGGATTTGCATATAGATACGTCAGTTGGTGTTGCGAACTTTGTGCGTTTCGTTGCACGTGCTATGACTGGGGAAATTCGTACAGGGGAGGGGGCAATACAGCAAAAATCCACTGGCGATATTTTGATGCGTTTCTTGGCATCAAAGGAATCCCCGATTATGCAGAACGTGCGTTATGGTATGATGTACGCATTTTCGGAAGATCCTGTTGATTTCAACTATGAACCAATTACTGCAAAAACATTTGCACAGGCGTTTGTGCCAATTACTGTACAGGATTTAACAAAGATAAAAACGGACAGCCCAGAAACGTGGGCAGGTGCGGTATTGAACGTGGTTGGTATTAGTTCGCAGACGTGGGGCAACGCAGAAAAGAATATCGGCAAGTCGGCTGCGTTGTTGCGTGAACAGGAACGTCTGGCGTACAAAACCAATCGTGCGGTAAAGTCGCTGAAAGCAGCGAAGAACGCAGCGATAAACACCAAGTTGACTGGTGCAAAGCGTGATCGTGCGAACCGTGAATTTGAACGGAATTTATCACGTGCGTTGGATCGTTTGATTGGGTCTGCTGCATACAAACGTATGACCGATGCCCAGAAAAACGAGGCGATGGGTAAAATTAGAACCGAAGAACAACGCAAGATAAAGAAAAAGTATGGAATTAAATAACAAAATATGATATAATAGCACAAGAAATGGAGGGGTGTTATGTTGCAGTGTTATATGGCTGATATTGCCACAGTCCTTGAAAAAGTATCTGAATCTATCCGTGAATTGCAAAGTTTATCTGACAGAGTGGGCAGTGAAATAGATTGGAAACAACGCAAAATAGATGGCGATGTTATGTGTTGTAATGAAGATAAAATGACCGCAGAAGAAATTGCGGAGTGCCAAACATTTATTGCCAAAGCAACGGAATTAAAATCGTGGGCTGATGCGATATTGAACTCTGAACTGTTGCACGCACAGGCGATAACACAAAAGATGTTAGCAAAGGGGGAATAAATGGTTTCGGAACCGATTAAATTCGTGTATTATGTTGGCACAGGCGAACAAACTAAATTCGCTTATGCGTATGATGGTACGGTTGGTTTTGATGTCGTTGATCCTGCAACAGTAAAGGCGGCAATATTAAACACAAACGGCACACGTGATTTGAATCCAAGTTTTGTTGTTGAACGTGATGCACAGCAGAATTTGACAGGTAATATTTTATTTACAGAGGCACCTGCACAAGGGGCGGTTGTTTATATCTATCGTGAAACGCCAGAAACACAGGAAACAGAGTGGGATTCCAATTCTATGTTTTCGGTTGGTTCAATCCGCAAAGCGTTTGATAAACTGACACGCTTGGTGCAAGAGGTTTTTTATCACAGCAAAAACAAAACGCTGCAACTGGATCCTTTCCAGCAGCAGGTTTTGCGTTTGATTCTGACAGACGTGGACGACAATCGCAAACTGATGTTCGTTGATTGGGACAACCAGGTTATCACATACACAGATTTTACAATCGGGCGTATTGTTTTATCAAATGAGGCAGGTGCGAACGATGCACATAAAATCATTTTGCGTATAAATTCGTACACGATTGAGGGCAATCCAGTACCATATTTGGAATTTTCTGACAATGGTGGGGCAACTTGGCACCCAGTTGGGGAAACGTCAAACGTCAATTATATGTTCTGGTTGTGGTTGCAGGCGTTCTCGCCAGTGTTGAATCTGTTGCCAGAGGGCGGTGTTGCGATCCCAGGTATTATTAAACGCAACGGACGTTTGTTCGGTACGTTCTATGATTCTGGTATTGACCCTGCCACAACAACGAATTTCCCAACAATTACGATTGCAAATAACCCGAATAACTAATGCCAGTATACAAAAACATTTTAGAAGAAATCAAAAAATCTGCTGCACGTCGTGATGCGATTGAGGCGGAACGCAACGCTTGGCTTGCAGTGCATAGCGAAGAAGAGTGTTTTCGCCAACGGGCAGAGTGGGCAAAAAATGACCTGTGGTATTTGTGTTATTATGTTTTAGGTTGGGATTTCTATAATTGTGATTATGCAAAGTTTTTCTGCGAAAAGGTGCAGGAAAACCCAGATCAGTTGTGGTTGGTTGCTCGTGGGCACTTGAAATCATTGACGATTACCTGTGCATCAACGATCCAGTTTTTGATAAATTACCCCAACAAATCTGTTGGTCTTATGTCGTATAATTCGCAATCGGCAAAGACGTTCTTACGCCAGATTAAAAACATCTTGGAAACGAACGAGGGATTAAAAAAGTATTACCCAGATATTTTCTATGAAAAACCACAAACGCAGTCAACATTGTGGTCTGAAACGGCAGGTTTGAATATTAAACGAACCACCACACGAAAAGAACCATCATTGTTTGCGTTCGGTCTGGTTGATTCGCAGCAGACAGGTATGCACGCTGATCTGTTGCTGTATGACGACGTGGTTATACAGGATTCGGTTGGTACTGCGTATATGATAAACAAAACCACACGTGCGTGGGAATTGTCGTCTAACTTGGGTATGATGACCTCAAAGACACAAACACGCTATTGCGGCACACGTTATCATTACTATGACACATACGCCACAATGATTGAACGTGGCATACCGTTTACTGTTATACCTGCGACACACGATGGTACAATGGAGGGTAAGCCGATCTTTATGACGGAGGAAACGCTTGCCCAGAAGATTATGGAACAGGGTACATATACGTTCTCTGCCCAGATGCTTTTGAATCCTGTGCCAGATGGTTCAACAAAACTGAATCCAGAAGATATACAATACTATGACGATCCAGAAGATGTGCCGCTGATACGCAACGTGTATTTGGTGTGCGATCCTGCGAACGAGGGTTCAAAGCAATCTGATTATACCACGATGCTTGCGTTGGGTTATGACGAGGTTGGGGATCTGTGGTTGCTTGACGGTATACACGATAAGGTTGGATTGGGTAGACGTTGGAATTTGGTTTGTGATTTATCAAGGGAAAATTCGGTCTGTATGGTTGGTTATGAAAAGTATGGTATGCAGGCGGATCTTGAATACTTTGATATGGAATTAAAGCGTGGCAACGGGCGTTGTCCAGGGATTAAAGTTTTGGGTGGTGTGCAGAGTAAGCGAGATAGAATTTTACGCATCACGCCATTGTTGGAACAACGCAGAATCCATTTCCCACGCACGCTGAAAAAAGTAAGTTATTTTGATAATCGTGAATATGATTTGACACAGGTGTTGGTGCAGGAAATCACAGATTTTCCATTTGGGAAACACGACGATGCGATAGATGCGTTGTCAAGAATCTTTGATATTGTGCCAGTGATGCCGCACGTGGATCACAGAACAGAAGAAGAAAGGTTTTGGGATTCTATGAAACAGGAAAAGAAACAGCGGTCAATATCATTTCTACGCAAGCCAGGTCAAAAAATGGGGAGGTGGCATAAATGAAAATAAATACATCAAAGTTGATTTCAAACGTAGCAAGTGAATTGGAATCGTATAGAACTGTGTTCTGGGCGTTGTGGCAGTGGGCGGCACGTTTTTCTGGTTGGTCTAGTCCGTTGCGTTTTACGTCTGAAACAGGGGGGCGTGTATTTGGGCAACAAAGTGAAACGTTGGACGAAGAGGCATTTGATCCAACGGTTAAATCTATGTTGACAACTGCAAAAGATTATTTTGGTGGATTGTTTTTTCCTGCCAACGAACCTTGGGAGGTACAAACATCTGGCAAGACGGTTTCATTGTCCCCAGGGGAGGCAATCGCTTGTACTGAACTGATCCGTGATACGCTGAACAACCCAGATTCAAAATGGTATGAGGCACGTGAGGTGTTTTTGGACAACTTTGTCCGCCTTGGAACTGGGGATTTGATGGGCGTGGAAACATTGGACAATGATTGTCCGTTCGTTGTGCGTTCTATGGGGTTGAGTGCTATGTCCACAAACGTAGATCACTCTGCACAGCGACAAGTGTTCAATATGACTGCACAGCAGATTGTAAAAGAATTTGGTTGGGAAAAGGTAAAAAACATCAAACGTGTTGTTTCTGCGTTCCAAAACTATGATATTACCACCCTGTTCAAGGTTAGTTGCTTGATCGTGCAGAATCCAGAATATGTAAAGGGCGTTGAAGATGGTAGAAAGGCAAGACCGTATATTGGTTATTGGTATTTGACGGACAACGAGGTTTTTGACACAGAAATGTTCCGTGAAAAACCGTTTAGTATTTCCCGCTATTTTATACGTCAAGGGTATGGGTACGGTTATAGTCCGCTGACGAATATGAAAAAATCATTTGAATCATTGGAGGGCTTGTTCTTCTTGTCAATGTCCAGTGCAGGGAAGATTGCTGATGCACGTATGGGGTACTTTGATCTTGGTACGGTTGGCACATTGGAATTAGATTCTGATGCAAAATATGTACCGTTCAATGGTGGGTTGGTTGGTTCTGGATCTGCCCCGATATTTAAGATTGAAGATGCAGGCGATATTACACCGATTTGGAACGCAATCCGCCCTGTGATCTTGGAGGGATTACGCAAGGAATATAAACTTGATGCGATGGAGGGGTATTTCCAAAAGTCGGGCAATCCACGTACAGCAACCGAGGTTATGGCATTAAAGACGGTTCAAGATGCTATGTTGGCACCACAGGTTCGTTTGTTCGCTGAACAACTGACAGATTTCCGCAGACGTATAACAATGATTGCGTTGCGTACATTGGTGCGTATGGGCAGGATCAAAACACCTGGTGTTGAAAAAGCGATTATGCGTGGCGATAAATCTATTTTCAAACTGGAAGAAACGTCAATCGTGAAACGCATCATATACAGCGAACGCCAGCAACAGTTCGTGAACGATTTGCAAACTATTGGTGCTGCGTTGCAGGTGCAAAATTCGTTGATTGGGGCGGTTGATTTGTATGATCCCTTGAAAAAAGTGTTGGAATATGGTAATATAAAACTGCGTGATAAGACAGATTATGAACAGAAAAGAAATCTAGCAGAAGAAATGTCTATACGCCAAAGCCAAGCCCAAACCACAGTCGCAGAGGCGGCAGCGGACAAGGCAGCAACAGAGGCGGTAGGGCAATAAGATAGGGAAAGGAAATGGAAAAAATATCGTCTGTGCAGGCGTTGATGGAAGAGAGAAAACGCCAACACGAAAGGCAGTTTGCACAAACTGCAAAGATAGTGCAGTCGTGCTATGAAACAGAGGTGGGTAAATACTTTATACAGTGGTTGGCAACCGAGGCACGTTTTTTTGCTGGTGGGTTGCAGGTTATTTCAAACTTAAAAGAAAAGTATAAAGTTCCACCAGAATATTACACAGGTCAAACCGATTTAATCAAAAAGATTATGAAATTTCTAACCGCAGATCAGGTCGCTGATCTGACTGTTGCGGTTGTGAAAAAGCAGGAAACGAAAAAAGAAAAAGAAGAGGAAGAAAATGGACGAGAATAAAGTTGTTCTGCCTGACGAATACAAGGAAAAGGGTTGGGCAAAGTCAATCTTGAACGATGCAGGCGAGGTTGATATGGGAAAAGTATTTTCCAAAATTGACGGTCAAGAATCCTTGTTGGGTAAAAAACAAATCCCTGGAAAAAATTCCACAGAAGAAGAGTGGGCAAAGTTCAACGCACAGATCACAGCCGATTATGAAGATGGCGAATATGATGCGGTTCTGGACGGACTGGAAACAAAAGCCGATATGGTAAAGGCGTTGAAAGGGCAGGGTCTAACACCAAAGCAGGCGGCAAAGGTCGCTGAATTGTACAAAGCCGAAAAAGCAAAGACGGCTGAAAAGATTTTTAATGCCGAAGAGTTCCAATCTGCGATCCGTGAATCTATGGACGAATCCACCTATAACAAGGTAAAGGCACACCTGGAAGAAATCGGGCAGTGGGAAGATGTTAAAAAGATGTCCAATGCTGCTGCGATCAAGATATTGAAATCCAATGCTGCACTGATTAAAAAGTATGGTGTGGAAGATAAACCAGGACACAATGGCGGCAATCCTGCTGAAAGCGGTGGTAATGGTAAAGGGTTCAATAACCAAGAATATGTCAGTCGTGTATATGAGTTGATGCGTGAGGGTAAAACACATAGCGAGGCGATTGCACAGGCAAAGAGGGAGTTTTCATAATGCCAAAAGGTATGGGGTTCAAAGCAGCCCAAAATCAGATTGCAAAACGTCAAGGCGTTAGCAAAAAGCAGGCGGGTGCAATTCTTGCATCTGCCACACGCAAGGCAAGTCCTGCCGCAAAGCGTAGAAATCCAAACTTAAAGAAAGTAAAGGGGTAAAAAATGCCAGAAAATGTAGAAAATGTAAATGTTGAAACACCAACAGTGGAAACACCTGCGGCTGATGCAGCACCTGCGGCTGATGCAACGCCAGCGGTTAAAGCAGAAAAAACCACAAAGGGTAAAGGCAAGGGTGAAAGCACAAAAGATGCAGCAACACCTGCTGAAAACTCTGATGCACCAACAGTATGTGGTATGCGTATTACAGTAGTTGGTCGTGCGGTTGATCTGAACGGTTTGAAAAACTATGAAATAACTGTTGATATTCCACGTCGTGAAAACTGGGCACAATATCTGCGTGCGTTTGTTGAACACAAATTGCAGACAGAAAGTGCATCTGTGCAGGGCGTACAGACAACATACATTGACGATGAAGAAGAAACAGCAGTTCCTGTTTCGTTCTTTGGTAAAGATGTTATGAAATTATCACGTGAAGAAATCTTGCCTGTTGCAGCATACTACGGTTTGCGTGGCACAAAAAAGATGTCGGAAAAACGTGCAGCGTGCATCAGCATCTATCGTCAGTTGTGTGAATATCTGGGTATGGAAAAGCCAACAGACGAATCTACTGCTCGCACTTGGGCACCGTTGATCTTAAAAACTTTGGTTTGTCCAAAAGGCGACACAGTTATGCCATTAGGTAAACCGATTGCGTTTGTGGATCAAGGCAACGTGTGGGAAAAAACGTTTATGAAACGTGATTAAAGAAAGGGGCGTTAGCCCCTTTTCTTGTATTTCCTGGTTGTTTGTACCATCTGTCCATTATGCCTGTATAGGCGTGTTAAAATGTCCAGTATTGGGCGTTCTATTTGAAAATCCATATTTGTTTGTTTCAATCCCTCCTCCGTATGTTAAAACAATGTTTTCTGTTCTGGTTGTTTGGGCTTGGTTTTTAGTCCGTATGATGCACGTGCCTTGACGTACCGATCCCACGCATAATCTGGTATGTATTGTGCAGGGAATTTGTGGAACGGTATGCCAGGATCTTGTCCGTTGTATTTTGCCATCGGTTGTCCTTATAAAAGTTCGTTGTCGTCAACCTCTGCGTATTCTAGCAAGTATGCGGGAATACGCAGGATCCTGTGCCAGTATTTGCTTTTTGGTGGTTTGGTCTGTATGTGTCCATTACACCAACGGAATTGGCGACCTTTGTCGGGGTGGTTTATTACTGTTATTGGGTTGCTGCATTGGTGTGCCAGTGCCTCAATTAGTTTCATTTCTGTTCCTTATGTTTTATCTGTTCAAGGGTGTTGTGTATGTGGTCGGGGGTAGCAACGCAAATTATATTCCCAGCGTTAAATCTTGTTGTTTTTGATAACTTTCCAAGAGATATGAGTGTCTGTTGTGGAATACATCTTGTCGTGTCAATCTCTTCCAATGCCTTTGTTGCGATTTCTAACTTACCAGATAAAGCAATCGTTTCTGCTTTATAGTCCAACGCTTGTGTTTCCCACGCAGAACAACACTTTTCTGACTGTTCCAAATCCTGTTTTGCTTGTATCAGTTCCTGCCAACAATGTGGTGGCATAAGAAAACTAAACCCTTTACAGTTCTCGTTTGAACAAATTATTGTGGGCATAGGGCACGATAAACACCACCCTAGTTCTGCCCCACAAAATGGGCATTTTAATTTGCTTGTCATTTGCTTTCCTTATGTTCTATCAGTTCAAGGGCTTGTTGTGCGGTAAAGGAACACGCATACAGTTTGCCGTCTGTGCCTGTGTGTTCTTTTGCTATTTCCTCCAACGCTTTTCGTGTGATTGCCAGATCTTGCTTTCTAGTTCGTGCATCTTCAAGAACTTGATGCCACGCTTTTGAAATGTCTGATCGTGGATCTAGGTTGACCTGCTCTCTGCTCTGTTTGGTTTTTTTTGTTGTTTTTAGAAATTCTGTGGCAATACCAAGTGTGTGTGATAAACCTAGGATTGCAGCAACAGGATCTGTGTACACGTGCGTTGAACAGCAGGCGGGGAAATCTTTTGTGATCTTGATGCGGATCTCTATCATATTCAATCCTTTTTGTACCAGTTGCCTTGTCCGTGCTTTTCACGCCAGTGTCTGCGTGATGCTTTTTTATGTGCCTCTGTGTATGAAGATGCGTATTTGCTGCGTTGTTCGTTGTACATAAACTTTATGTCGTACAGATCCATCGGCAGGTCTTTTTCTTTTAAGAAACGCAGTGCCTCTTTTTTGGTTTGAAAAGTTGGTGGTGGGCAGTGCTTTGGTATAATTATTACTGGCATATTGTGTACTCCTTTCTTTGTTATTGTATACTTTCCCTTGAAAAACTGTATACTTTTTGCGGTTTTTCCGTTGAAAAAGTGTTAGTTTTCCACGTGTCTGTATTGTCCATCGCCCTTTGTCCATTTGCGTTGGCGGTTTTTAATCATTTTTGCCTGCACAGCATCGTCTATTTCTTGCCTTGTAAAGTTGAACGGCAGTTGTGCTATGTGTCGCAGTCCATCGGTTGTGCTGAATCTTGCGATGCCGCAGCATACAATTATCAAGTCCGCCAATTCTTCTAACCTGTCTTGTTGTGTGTTTGCGGACAAGTATTCTTCCATTTCTTCTTCAAATTTTTTGATTTGTCCATCGTATGTTGCGTGCGGGAAAGTTTCTGTATGCCACGCAATAATGGTTGCCAAGTTCTCTTTGATAGGTTGTAGGGTTGCTTGGGGGGCTTGTGGGGCTTGTGGGGTTGCCACTGGTTCAAGTTCGCACGGTTTGTTTGTCAGTGCAATAACTGGTGTTATTTGTTTGATAACAACATCTTTTTCTACACTGGTAATAACATATTCACAGTATTCAAAATTTGATAAAACTATGATTTTGTCCCCAGCAAAACCCAGGTGTTTGATTTGATTGAAATACCCCAGTTGTTCCACTATGTACAATGGGTCTGGTGATAAGTAATTAAATATGGTGTGGCGTTGTGCGTATGCCATCACGGTAAGTTTTTTATTGTCAAACATTTTTAGTCCTTTAAGTTCAATAAGTTTTTAAGATATTTTGTGCGTTGTTTGTCCTTTGGAAAGCCCTGCCACTCTATGATTGCGTTCGCAATCTGTGGGTATGCCATCGCCAGCCGTCTTTGGTTTTCGCCATCTGCGTGTTCCCACGCCTCCATCAGTTTGGTTGCAAAACTGCCCATCGGGATTCCCAGTTTCCACTTTGCAAATATCTTTTTGTTATTTACAAGTGTTTCCTGCATATTCTCGCAGACAAGTTGAAATGCTGCATCATTTATGTTCATACTGTGCCTCCAATCGTTTCAGCCATCGGTGGTATTGTTGCCGTGTCCAGCCAACGATTTCCCACGGTGGTCTTTGGTTCTTTGCTTTGTAGTGTGCAACTGTGTCCATCGGCTCTGCTTTCTGTTTTCTTTTTGTTTCTCTATCACTCAATCTTTCCCATCGTATAAGTTCCCACTCTGGTGCATTGGCAAGAAAATCTGCGTGGTCTTTGTACCCCCTTTTTCGTGCTCGCCAATTACGCAAGTATTCAACAGATTTTTCTTTGCGTTCCGTCCGCTGTTCGGGTGTTAGTGATTCAAGCCATTTCTTGAATCTGGTTTTGTCTGGCATTTGTTCCCCCTTTCATTTCGTTTAATATCTTGTCCAGGATTCCTTGTTCCTGTCCTGTGCTATACACACTAGCCAATCGCTTTGAAAGTGCCTGTGCGTTGATTTTTCGTGCCTGTTCGTATAGTTCTAGTGCGAGTGCCTGCCAGTCCATCGGTGTACGATTGCAGGTCTGTTGCCCCAGTTGTTCTAGTTCCTTGACTTTGTCCGCCCCATAGGTGCGTTCCATAAAGTCCCTGTACTGTCGCATAAAGCAGAATCTTACCTTTGCGTGTGCGTTTGGACTAGCCGCCCAGTTGTGTCCGCTTGACTGTCCGTGGCAGTTCATAGGATTGTATCTGGTGGCAAGTGCGGCACGTGGTATAAAGTGGCAGGCGTGATAGTTTTTATAATCGCCCTGTGCGAATTTCCGTCCGTCTATGCCATCTGTCCAGTTGTCCCGCCAGCGAATATAAAACTCAAAACAAACATCGCAAAACTTTTTATAGTGCGTGGTTCGCAAAATAATCGCCCGCTGTGCGTTGTTTCGGTTGTTCGCCTTGCGTTGTAGTGCCCCCTTGCGTTTTAGTGCTGTGTGTCGTTGTAGTCGTGTGTATGGCATTGTTAGAATCTCGCAATCTGTATGTGTCCTGGATTGTTTTCGCTTGCCTTGACCGCCAGTACAACCGCCAGTACCGCTGTAAATGTTGCAATCACTGCGATTGTTTCTGCTCGCTTTGCGTGTTTGCCTGCGTGTCGGGCTGTTTCTGTGATATGATTATAGTTCGGGCGGGGTATTGGTGTTGCCCCGTGTCCTGGTGCCCCCTGTGCTGTCCCCAGTGTCGCCAATAGTGCTACAATAGCAACTGCCCCCTTTGCTTTTTTCTTGATATAGTCCATCGCTTGCTTTCCCCCTATGATTCCGCTGTGTTCTGCACAATTCTTGCACAATATTGTCAAGTTGTCCACAAAATAATTCTTTTCGGTTTCCTGTCCGCAAAAATCACATCTCATTTTTTGTCCCTTTGGTTTTTTTGTAAATCATATTTTTGTATTTTCGGCAGGTTGATATTGCCTGTCGGTTCTTTTCTGGTACATAGTATCGTTTTGACCCGCCCCGTTCGGCTCGCAACTGTTTATTGCGTTCGTGTCGTTCTGGAAACAAGATAAACTGTATCAGCCGTTTGTTGACATTGTATGCCCTTGCCAGTCCGCCAATAGATATTGTCCCGTTGGTGTACAACTGCTGTATTTCTTGTCGTTGTCCATCGGTTAGTTTAGTGCGGCGGTCATATTGCTTTGGTATATGCCAATGTTCCCGCTCAAATCTATATGGCATTAAAATCCCCCTAGTTCATAAAAGATTTCGTTTGCTCGCTCTGCCAATTCACAGTCAAGGTCTGTGGTGCAACCGTGTATAATGGTTGTTGGTTTGTCCATCAGTTCCATCGCTTTTTTGCCCCCATCGTAGTACCCTATATGATAGGCAACAAGTGCCAGTATAACGCACAGTATAATTTGCCATAGTGTTTTCATTTATTCCCCCTGTATAATGTTGTTTAATTCGTCCAGTTTTAACAACTGTGTCTTTGTATAGTTTTTGTTGTGATGCAACAGATAGTCCAATATATCTTTTGCTTGTTCCATTTTGGCATTGTGTACAAGTCCAGTTAAAAGCACAGGTTGCAAGTCGTGCGTTCTATACTGTTTGTATTCTGGGTATACTTGTACTGTGTACAATCTGTCGTCTGATTCAATTAAATTAGAACCGTTGTCTGTGTTTAGTTCAATGATTAAATCCACACAATACTTGTCCCCTGCGATTTCTTTTGCTTGCTCAAATGTTGGGCGGTCTGCAATATAGTCGTGTGTTTCTGGGTCAAATATTTCATACCATACAGATAAGTTTACTTTTGTTTTGTCCATCGTTTCCACCTTTGTTTATCGTGTCCACAGTGCAACTTTTTCGCACAGTTCATAGATTTCTTTGCTGTTGTTGGCAGATATTTCACTATAATTCAAATCTGGCTTTGCCTGTCCATCGGGCAGATAGTCCAGTGCATTATCTGCAATCAGATTTACAAGGTCAAATTGCGAATCTAAACTGGCGGTTTCAATCGTGCGGTCTGTGTCGTTCTGGTTTATGATTTCCCTTGCTAGGTTTAAGATTTCCAGTCCGTCCGCCTTTGCGGTCTGTTCGTCCATCGTCCGCCCTGTCATATTCGCATTATGCCATTTCTGGGCAATTTCCATAATTTTGAAAAAGTTTTTATGTGTGTCTTGCATTGTGTGCCGTCCTTTGGTTTGTACATCGGTTAGTTTATAAAATCTGCTTGTGTCATTGGGTGCCCTAGTGTCCACAAGTGATAGTTCGTGTTGTTTTCTGTGATAAACAATTCCCCCTTGCGTGTCTTTTTTACTCTGTACCACTTTGGGCGGGTGCGGTGTATTGCTATATGGTAGGTTCGCCCCGTGCGTGTGGTGCGGTTTTGAAAGGTAAAGTTGCTCGCTTGTATTGTTTGTTTGTCCATCGGTGTTTGTCCTTGTTATTGGTTCGCTGGTATGTGGTGCGTGTACCACTGCAAAATCGCCTGGGCTTGGCGGTCTATGGGTTCGCATAGAATCCGCCCGCCCTTGGTGTATGTTGCGTGGGTGCGTGTGATTTTCACTAGTTGCATTTATTCCGCCCCCTGCTCGGTGTCGTATATCTCGCAAATGTTGCGAATTTCCCCGTCAAGGTCTAAAATGTCGGCGGTTTTTAGCATTTCCCACAGTTCGTCTTGTTGCTCTGGTGTGTAGTCGTCCGCTGTCCATCGGTCTAAATCTTCCCGTTGAATCCAGGCGGTGCATTGTGTCGGGCAATCTGCGATTAGGTCGTTGACTAGTTCCCTGGCGGTGGGGTCGCCTGCCTTGATTCGTTCTCTTAGGTCTGCGATTGTTTCCACTCTCTCGGGGTCTAGGTCGTCCCCGCCTGCTCGGTCTTGCTTTGCTTGCTCGGTTGCTATTGCTAGGGCTTGGCGGTGTCGCTCTGCGTTGTATGGCGTTTCCGCTTGTCGTTCTGTGGCTGGTTCGTTTTGTTCTGCCTGGAAAAGTTGCCCGCTTGCGTGTTGTAGTGCTGTATGTGCGGCTAGAAAGTATCCCCGCTTGATGTATTCGCTCGCCGTTGCTATGTTGTGTATCGCTCGGGCTTGTGCTTGTAGTGCGTTGTCTTTTCTCTGCTGTTCGTATGATGTCATAGTTTTCTTTCCTTTGTGTTGTGGTCTGTGATTTGTATCATATTCAACCCTTTTTATTTTGTACCGTTTAGCCCGTGCTTTTGGGTGTATATTTGCACTCTTGCGATTCGGCTGTGTGCTGGTGTGTTGTAGTCGTTTATGATTGCAAGTATTGTTTGTAGATGTTCCTTGTATTTCATATTGTCCCCCGTTTTATTCTTCAACTGTAAAATCTGATAGTTCTATATCATAGATGGCGTTCACAATGGCGGTCAATGTGTCCAGGGGTGCGGGCTGGTCGCCGTCTGTGTGGTAAATTGTGCCGTTCATTGGGTCAATCGTCCACTGTTCGCCCTGGTCGTCTGTGGTGTATGTTGTTTCCCCTGTGTTCCAGTCGTAAACAATTCGCCCTTGTTCCCCGCTGTATACCTGTACAGATGTATCATAAATAAATTCGCCCTGTATGATATAAGTGTCGTTTTCAT
The DNA here is from genome assembly GCA_045656345.1 of Clostridia bacterium. Classification (GTDB taxonomy): domain Bacteria; phylum Bacillota; class Clostridia; order UMGS1840; family UMGS1840; genus SIG452. Next base: position 955 of record JAZOQZ010000056.1, on the reverse strand, counting down.
AGTTGCCCCGTGGGTCGCCCCCGTTGTGAAAAGTGATAAAGGCGGTTGTCTGGTCTGGGTTCTGTGCTTCAATAACTTTTACTTGAATCACGATTGGGGCGTTCTGGTTGTATGTATTGCCCGTGTGGGTATAGTCAAGGTCAATCCAGTTCTCGGACTGTATAACCTGCCCGCCGTTGTCTGTGATGTGGTCTTTTATGATTTGTTTCAAGTTGATATTGTTTAAGATGTTTTTCATAGTGTTTTGTCCTTTGGTTTGTATTGTTTGTGTGTGTTTATAGTGTCCAGTCGGTTGGTATTTTCCAGGCGTTCCCGTGCTGGTTGTATTCTGGGTGTCCGCTTGCTATGTTTGCGAATTGCTGGGCAATCTGTGCAAGGCGGGCGGTTGTGTCTAGTATTGCTTGTGTGTTCATTGTGTCCCCCTGTTTAGTCCTGTTCTCGCAATAACAAGACATATTCTGCCTTTCTTTTATTTGTGTATAATACACGGCTCAATCCTAACTTGTCATCGTGGAAAATATAACAACCCACCCCGTCCCGTCTGATTCGTGGGTCTGTCTTTTTAAGTTCCAGTTCTCGGACTGTGCCTGTCTGAAAGTAGTTGTTAAAATCTATACAATAAAAAATCATTTTTTTTGACTCCTTGTTCTGTTGATGTTTCAAGTATACCACAATAAAGACACTATTGTCAAGTTGTTGTTGAAAAGTGGCGGATTTCTGCGGTTTGTAGCGGTTTTTGTGATTAAAAAATCGATTCGATTTTGGGCGGTTTTCGATTCGTTTTGCGATTCGTTTCTGACACTGCTGCAATCACTCAAACACGGACACACACGATAACACCCACACCCACACGCACAGGAACACACCGAACACCTGCCCGCCCTGCTCTGGCATTACCTGCACCATCTGCACGCACGCCATCACGCACACACGCAACACCTGCACAGATACACAC
>JAZOQZ010000055.1:0-2750 GCA_045656345.1 Clostridia bacterium | reverse complement strand
AAGCACTCTGGGCGGTTTAACCGGCGGTATGGGTGGCTTTGGCGGTTTATTCTAATCTGGGGATTAGAACCATTAGCAGGAACCAGTTTGTTTTGTGATTGAGGAAGAAACAATGGCAGAAATTTTTGAGCCGTTAACGGTGCTTAGCGAACAATTTAATAAGTTACCCGGCATCGGCAAGAAAACCGCACAGCGACTTGCCTATTATGTTTTGATGCAGCCGGACGAATTTGCAAAGGATTTCAGTCAGGCATTGCTCAATGCCAAAGCAAAGGTTCGTTATTGCAAAACCTGTCAGAACATCTGTGCCGGAGAGATTTGTCCCATTTGTGAAAATACCAAGCGGGATCAGAGCACTGTGATGGTGGTAAAAAGTCCCAAAGAACTCATTGCGATGGAGAAAACAGGGGAGTATCAAGGTGTTTATCACGTGCTTCACGGTCTCATATCTCCTATGGATGGAATATCCCCGGAAGATTTAACGGTGAAAGAATTGCTTTCCCGCATTTCCAACGGCGCTGTGGAAGAAGTGATTCTGACACTGTCTCCCACTGTGGAAGGGGATGCCACCTCGATGTATTTAGCCAAGCTGTTAAAACCGCTTGGTATTAAGGTGACCCGTATTGCACAAGGTCTTCCCATGGGGAGCGACATTGAATATGCGGATGAAGCAACCCTTCTGATGGCTTGGAAGGAACGAAAAGAACTCTGATGCAGATTTTCCCTCTGTGTCAGATTGCACAGAGGATGGATGACATGGCTTTGAAACTCAGCAAAGGACGTAAAAAGAGCCTGGTAAAGTTACCGGTTAGCTTTTTCGACCGTTATCTTCCCACGGTAAACGGGGATTATTTAAAAATTTATTTGTTTGGCTTGAAGTTATGCGTTGAAAGTCAGTCTATGACCGATTCGGAAATCGCCGGTACACTGGGTGTGCTGACAGCCGATGTGAAAAACGCATGGCATTATTGGGAGCAGGAGGGGCTGGTCAGCCTGTCTGAAGAAGGCTCCGTGGAATTTGAAAACCCGGAAGAAATGGTGTTTGCGCAGGAACCGAAGAAAACGAAAAAGCCCTATGAGGCTGTTCGTTTTGAAGATGTGTTTTCCACCATTTCCAAGGATGAAGATTTTAAGGAAACCTTGCGGATTGTGGAAGCGTCTTATCCGGTGCTGTTAACACAGGATGATGTGATGATGATTTTTGATATCGTGAAGATTAAAGAAATTCCCTTGGAGCATCTGATGCTCACTATTGCACATTGTCTGAAAATCCGCAAAAAAAGTATGAAATATATCTATAAAGTGGTGACCGAAAATTATGCGGACGGCATCACAGACTTAGAAGATTTAGAACAACATTTTACCCGGATGGAACAAACCGGTAAATATTTGAAAAAGGTTGCAAAAATCTTAAAAATAACCGGTCGGGAATTTGTGGAGAAAGAAAAAGAATTTATCAGAAAATGGGAAGAAGCAAAGAAATCAGAAGAAGAAATCCGTTTGGCGTATGAAAAAATGATTATGGCAATCGGTAAACTTTCCTTTCCATACTTGGATAAAATTATTATGAATGAAAATGGGAACAAACCGGCGAAAAAATCGTCTGTTAAAGCAGGTCCCTTAAACAATTTTAATCAGGAAATGCCTGATTTTCAGAAAATTACCGATAATCTTATTCGGAAGCAGTTGGAGGAATAAGGGATGACATATCCAACCGTTGTGTTAAAAAAAGCGGCAGAACAACTGAAAAAACGTCAGGAAGAAAACAAGCAGATTACCCGTGAAAAGAAGGAAAAAGCATACATAGAAATTCCACAGCTTTGGGAAATCAACAAAAAAATCGGTGCTTTGGTAAAGCTTGGAGTTGCATCTGAAACAAATGTTTCTGATGTGAAAAAAGCATTGAAAGACCTGGTTTCGGAGCGTGAGAGTTTACTTTTGGAAAAAGGGTATCCCGCAAACTACTTAGAAGACTATTATGAATGTCCCATCTGCAAAGACGAAGGATTTGTGGGCAGTGAGCCCTGCGAATGTTATAAAAAGCTGATTCGTGCTGAAGCGTACAAGCTTTCCAACCTTTCCGGACGGATTGACAAAGAAAATTTTTCCAATTTTTCCTTATCCATACATTCGGAACAGAAGTATATGGAATGTATCACAGAGAAGGCGAAGCGGTATTGTCAAAAGGATCTAACCATAAAAAACAATCTGCTTTTCACAGGGCCCACAGGAACAGGGAAAACCTTCCTTTCTTCCTGCATTGCCAAAGAATTCTTAGATAGCGGACATTTTGTATTATATCTGACTGCGACTAAGATTTCCAATATCATTGATGATGCCAAGTTCCGTCACGAGCAGCCGGAACACGGGGAATATCTTACCATGGTCAATGATTGTGATTTACTCATTATTGACGATTTGGGTACCGAATATGCGTTCGGATACCCTCAGTCACAATTGTTTGATATTTTGGAAAATCGGATGCTTTTGGGCAAACGTACTGTGATTTCCACCAATATGGATTTAAATGAATTAAATCAGAAATATTCGCCAAGACTGGTTTCCAGAATTCTGGGGAATTATGAAATTTTTGTCTTCCGAGGAACTGATTTAAGATATCAAAAAGCGTAATGAACGCAATTTTTATCCGATTAAAAAATAATTTTATACATTGGCAGATTTTTAAAAAATTTGCCGGAATTCACTTAAAGGAGGAATTCAAATGAAAACAAAAGTGTTAGCACTCGTGC
>JAZOQZ010000054.1:0-7896 GCA_045656345.1 Clostridia bacterium | reverse complement strand
CTTCGTGATCCGTACCCGTGAATTTGAACAGATGGAATTAGAATTCTTCTGCAAACCCGGTACCGATTTAGAATGGTTCGCTTACTGGAAAGATTACTGCAAAAACTTCCTGCTCTCTTTAGGTATCAAAGAAGAAAACTTAAAACTGCGTGATCACGAACAGGAAGAATTATCTCACTATTCCAACGCTACCACCGACTTTGAATTCTTATTCCCCTTCGGTTGGGGCGAGCTGTGGGGCATTGCAGACAGAACCGACTTCGACTTAAAACAGCACAGCGAACACAGTGGCGAAAAAATGGAATACATTGACCCTGTGACCAACGAAAGATACATTCCTTATGTTATCGAACCCTCCCTGGGTGCAGACCGTGTGGCATTAGCATTCCTGGTGGATGCCTATGACGAAGAAGAAGTATCCGAAGGCGATACTCGTGTGGTATTAAGATTACATCCTGCGTTGGCTCCCGTGAAAGCAGCTGTTCTGCCCTTATCCAAAAAACTGTCTGAACCTGCATTCAAACTGTATGAACAGTTAATCAAAAAATTCCCCTGCGAATTTGACGATGCAGGCTCCATCGGTAAACGTTACAGAAGACAGGATGAAATCGGCACTCCTTTCTGCATCACCTTTGACTTTGAATCAGAAGAAGATAACTCTGTGACTCTTCGTGACCGTGACACTATGGAACAGATTCGTCTGCCCATGGATGAAGTCATCCCCTATATTGAATCCAAACTGGAATTCTAATTCCTATGACGAAACAAAGTGGCAAGTGTTTTCCTATGAGGGCACTTGCCATTTGTATCATACAAGTTTTTGCATCCGTTGGATGCGGAGGTGATTTTTATGGTAGAAAAACGAAAACATCCCTTGCTGGCTCTGTTTTTTAACCAATTATTATATGCTGTGATATCCTTTATCATTGTGACCTCTATGGTGGGAGGATGGCAACAGTTTTTCGGCGTGTTTTTTCTGATTTTATACCTGTCAGGATTATATAGCTATGCCCGCCGTGCAGGATGCGACCATCAGAAATCATACAGTCAGATTAAACCCCATGTGAAATTCCCCACAGCCTACACTCTGGTGGCACTGGGTTATTTTGTGATTCCCCTTGCGGTTGCTTATTTTGCCAAAAACTGGATTGTGCAGCTTATCATCATTTTCTGGGAAGCACCCTTCTATTTTGGTAATGTGATTTCGGCAGCGGGAGACATCCGCCTGCTTCCCGTTTGCATTTTTGGGGGACTGATGATTGTAACTACTTATCTGGGGTACTTAGCAGGGGTAAAACAGTTTTATTTCACCCCTTATCTTACCAAACTGCTGTACCGCCCCGTGGAGGACAATCAAAACGATAAAACAAACAAATAAGGAGCATTTTTATGCGTAAATTATTGCTTGGAAAATGCGGCGAGCTGGCTTTAAAAGGCTTAAACCGCAGAAATTTTGAAGACCAACTGTTAAAAAATATCAGAAATCAGTTAAAAGGACTGTTAAAGTCCGTTTCCATTCATCAGTCTGCCATTTATATGGAGCCTAACGATGATGCCGATTTCTACGATATGTTGGAAAAGGCCAAAAATGTGTTTGGCTTAAAATCCGTTTCCGTGGTGTATCAGACCGAAAAGGATATGGAAATTATTAAAAAAGATGCTTTAAAACTTTTGCGTGATAAACTCACAGGCAAAACCTTTAAGGTGGAAGCAAAACGCGCAGACAAAACATTCCCCCTAAATTCTCCTGCCATTTGTCAGGAACTGGGCGGATTTTTGCACGACAATATTGAAAATTTAACCGTAAATGTGAAAAACCCCGACATTCAGGTGATGGTGGAGGTGCGTGAAAAAGGTGCCTACATCTACTTTGAAAAAGAAGAATGTCACGGTGGATTACCTGTTGGCACAGGGGGACGTGGTGTTCTGCTGTTATCAGGCGGTATCGACAGTCCCGTGGCAGGGTTTATGATGGCAAAACGAGGCTTAAAATTAGAAGCCGTTCATTTTTATTCCTATCCCTACACCTCAGAACGTGCCAAACAAAAGGTTATCACCTTAGCAAGAATCATTGCAAAATACACAGGCCCCTACCGTCTTCACGTGGTGCCTTTTACCGATATTCAGTTGGCAATCGGGGAAAAATGCCGTGAAGATATGATGACCTTGGTTATGCGCCGCTTTATGATGAAGATTTCCCAGCGTGTGGCGCAAGATAACAACTGCGGTGCATTGGTAACCGGGGAAAGCTTAGGTCAGGTGGCAAGTCAGACCATTGAGGGTCTTCAGGTGACCAATTCAGCGGTGGATATTCCTGTGTTTCGCCCCCTAATCGGGATGGACAAGACCGAAATCACCGAAATTTCCCGAAAAATGGAAGCATTTGAAACCTCCATTTTACCTTATGAAGACTGCTGCACCGTGTTTACACCCAAGCATCCGAAACTGCATCCTCGGGTAAAAGATGTGATTTTTGAGGAACAGAAATTAGATATGGATGCTTTGATTGAGGAAGCGGTTAAGAATATTGAAAGAATCCACATCTCAGCCGAAGATTTATAGCTCGATAAAATCACCGAGAACACGATGTTAGAAACAAACCGCACCGCTCGCAGTACACAAAGTACAGCTTCGGGTTTGGTTTGTTCCTTCTCGGCGATTTACTCATCGCTTCTTATACAATATTGATTAGTCATACAAGATGCAGATAAAACGATGGATAATGGGGAAACTGAACCCCGCAGGGGGTTACCCGAAGCCGTACCGAGTGTACGGCGAGTGGTGAAGTTCACCCATTAGGCGCGTTTTAGCAAGTCTTTCGCATAAACAGTCAAGGCGAAGGAAAAATATTTCAGAACGGACAAACCGAACCCATAGGGGTTATCCGAAGGCGTACATTGGGTACGCCGAGTGATGAGGTTAGTTCGTAGTGAAACGATCTGGAATATTTTAACGAGCCACTCTTATAAAGGAGTACAAATTATGAAGATTTTATCACCTGCGGGTTCCTACGAATCTATGGTCGCTGCCGTAAAAACGGGGGCGGATGCCGTATATTTAGGACTCGATTCCTTTAACGCCAGAGCAGGCGCCGAAAATTTTACCGAGGAAAGTTTAAAAGATGCCGTATTCTACTGCCATAAAAGGGGAGTAGAAGTTTTTGTGACTTTAAACACGCTGGTTTACGATAATGAAATTGCCCAGATTACCAAAATCATTGACGTGATTTATAATTCCCTGGCAGACGGGGTGATTGTGCAGGACTGGGGCGTGGCAAATCTTGTGAAAAAAATTGCACCCGAATTACGTCTTGTGGCATCCACCCAGATGACCGTAAACAATCTGGCAGGGGTAAAACTCCTGGAAAAAGAAGGGTTCGACACGGTGGTGCTCCCCCGTGAATTATCCAGAGCTGAAATTGAAAAAATCAGAAAAGCAACCGATTTAAACGTGGAAGTGTTTGCCCACGGTGCATTATGTGTGTGCTATTCGGGGCAATGCTTAATGTCCAGCTTTATCGGAGAAAGAAGCGGAAACCGTGGCAAATGTGCTCAGCCCTGCCGTATGTTCTATGAAACTCAGCAGAAAAAAGGAGCTCTCATTTCTCCTAAGGATTTAATGCTCGTAGACTATCTGCCTGAGCTGGAAGAAATAGGCGTGGATGTGATTAAATTAGAGGGCAGATTAAAGAGCAAATATTACACTGCCGCTATCACCGACGTGTATCGCCGTGCCTTGGATTCAGGGGAAGTGAGCGAAGAAGATTACGCCATTATTGAAGCCTCATTTAACCGTGGCGGTTACACACCTGCCTACTATGACGGTATTACCGATAAAAATCTCTTTAATTTTTATAAAAATGAGAATCCCTACTCCAGAGAAACCAAAAAAATGGAGCGTTACTATGACCAGATTTTAAACCGTGACCGTGAATTTTCTCAGATTCCCGTGTCGGTTTCTCTGTTTTTGGAATTGGATAAACCTGTGCAGGCAGAGTTATGGCTGGACGAGGAAGAATCCTATCCGTTCACCGTGGATATTTGTCCGCAGCTGGCGCAAAATGCGCCTTTAACCCGTGAAAAGCTCATTGATCAGCTTTCCAAAACAGGCAATGAAACCTTCTGTTTTGAAGAAATTGAAATTATTTTAGCAGACGAAACTCCTCTGTTCTTAAGTGTTTCTCAGATGAATGCCATCCGCCGTGAAATCGGTGCTTATTTGGACAGCTTATTCCAATTTGAACGGCATATTGAACCCTATTCCTATCAGATGAGAAAGCGCAAAACCACCGACGAAATTGACTATTATTGCACCGTTTCCACCGCGTTTCAGCTAAAATGGGTGAGAGAATGTTGGGACAAGCTGGTATTTGCCAAAGCAGACGTGATTGAAGAATATATCGAAAAATACGGTGAACTTGAAAATGTGGGTCTTTGGTGCGAACGAATTGCCACCGACAAACAGATTTCAAAATCCCGTGCCTTTTTAACCAAACATCCCGAAATTACCGATATTCTGGTTGGCAACATCGGCTATATGAATGCCTTTGATTCTGGCAAATACAATCTTTATTGTGATTACACCTTGAATGTGACCAATTCTTTGAGTGCCCAATACTTAGAGGAGCACGGAGCAAAGAACATCACCGCCTCCGTGGAAGCAAACTTAAAGAATGTGAAAAACATTCTGAGTGATTCAGCAGAGTTAACCGTATTGGGATACGGTCAGATTCCCTTGATGATTACAAAATCCTGCATTAAATCCAACATCCGCGGCAAATGTAATCCCAATGATTTGGTGATGAAAGACAGAAAAGGCGAGGAATTTATCATCGCCTGCGAAAACTGCTCTCAGAATGCCATTTATAATCCCTATCCCATTATGATGTCGGATAAGTTAAATGATCTTCGTGCGGCAGGGATTGGCTGTGTGAGACTTCATTTCTTCAGAGAAAATAAAGCGCAGGTGCAGGAAATTATTCATTCCTTTAAAATGGAGCAGAATCCCTTAACCCGCTATACCAGAGGTCATTATTACAGAGGAGCATACTAAAAAAATGAAAAACGAATTTATGCTCCTTGCCATAGAAGAAGCCAAAAAAGACCCCAACGAAGTCCCTGTGGGTGCCGTGTTGGTGAAAAATAAAGAAGTAATCGCCACCGCCCACAATGAATGTGTGGCGCAAAACGGTATCTGCCACGCAGAGCTTTTGGTGATTGAGAAAGCTCTTAAAAAGCTTGGCACCACCTATTTGGAGGACTGCGAATTATATGTGACCAAGGAGCCGTGTTTAATGTGCTTTGGCGCTACCGTCAATGCCAGAGTGAAGCGGGTGTATTTCGGTTGTTATGACACCAAATACGGCGCTATGGAATATATTGAAAAATTAGGCTATCTTCATAAAATCAACCATGTTCCCGAAACCTACGGGGGCATTATGGAAAAAGAATGCAAAACCTTACTGGAGGAATTTTTCCAATGAGCTCTTTGCTATTTTTGGTAAAGGATATGAAGCTGCCTGTCAGTTATACGGATGACGAGGCAATTTCCTATCTTAAAAACACTTATTTTCCCCGTGGGAAAGTTTCTGTTTATAAAAAATCGGTAGATGCCCGCAAAAAAGAGGACATCTGTTTTGTATATACCTTTTTGGTGGAAAATGATAAAATCCCGCCAAAAATCAAGAAAAAAACCGCTCCGTTCCAAGAAAAAAAGCTGTCCTTCTCCTTTGGAGAAGATAAGCTTCTCCATCGCCCCGTGGTGGTGGGTGCAGGTCCGGGCGGTCTTTTTTGTGCCTATTTACTGGCGAAAAACGGCTATGCACCTATTGTGCTGGAGCGTGGAGAACCTATCGACGAACGAGTGAAAACCGTGGACGGCTTTTTTTCGGGAAAACCCTTAAACAAAGAATCCAACGTGCAGTTTGGCGAAGGTGGTGCAGGTGCATTTTCCGACGGAAAGCTGACCACCCGCATTAACGACCCGCTTTCCGCAGAGGTGGTGCGCCTACTTGCAAAGCACAGCGACTTACCCCATCTTGCCTATCAGGCAAAACCCCATATCGGCACCGATAAACTAAGAACCTGCGTAAAGAGCCTGCGAGAAGAAATTATTTTGTTGGGAGGAGAATTTCGGTTCAACACCCATCTCTCTGACATTAGCTTAACCAACGGAAAAATCACTTCTGTCACTGTGAATGATACCGAAACCATCCCCGCATCGGTGGTGGTGTTGGCAACGGGACACAGTGCAAAAGATGTGTATCATCTATTGCACAAAAAAGGAATCTCGCTGTCGCAAAAGCCTTTCTCCGTGGGAGCAAGGGTGGAGCATTTTCGTTCGGTGATTGATACCATTCAATACGGCTCCTTTGCAGGGCATCCAAACTTGGGTGCGGCAGACTATCAGGTATTCCATCACTGTCAGAATGGGCACACGGCGTATAGCTTCTGTATGTGTCCCGGTGGTGTGGTGGTGCCCAGCCAGTCGGAAGAAGAATCCATTTTGGTAAACGGCATGAGCTATCTTGCCCGTGACGGCAAAAATTCCAATTCCGCCCTTTGCGTGTCCGTTTCCCCCGAAGATTTTGGAGACGGGCTCTTTGACGGACTCCATTTTATTGAAAACTTAGAAAAAACGGCGTATCAGCTGGCAGGCGCCAATAACCGTGCCCCCTTTAGTACGTCCTTTGATTTTACAGGTGTCACACCAAAAGGTGCCTATCCCGAACCCACCTATTCCTTAGGAGTAACCGAGGTAGACTTTCAAAAGCTCTTCCCTTCCTTTATCACCGATTCCTTAAAAGAAGGACTGTTTGCCTTCCAAAAGAAAATGCCCGGCTTTTTGGAAGAAGGATGTGTGTTCACCGGGGTGGAAACCCGAACTTCCTCTCCCTTACGCATCAACCGTAATGAAACACTCCAATCAGACAAGGCAGTTGGCTTGTATCCTTGCGGAGAAGGTGCAGGTTACGCAGGTGGCATCGTGTCTGCCGCTGTTGACGGTATGAAAATCGCTGTGAAAATTATGGAACAATTTAAACCCTTTGTATAAATGATGAAAAAAATGAAATCTTTATCAACCATGATGATTCTCTTAGCCGCCGTGTTTTGGGGAATTATCGGATTATTTGTGAAATACCTAACTCCCTACGGCTTCACCTCGGCAGAGCTTGTGGCACTGCGGTCACTGATTACTGCGGTAAGCCTGGTGTTGTTACTGCTGATCACCAACCCGAAAAAATTAAAAATCAAGCCAAAGCATATCGGCTATTTTATCGGGACAGGTTTTTTCAGTTTTGTGCTGTTTAATTTCTGCTATTTTGAAGCGATGAAGTTTTCGTCCTTGTCGGTGGCAGCAATTTTACTTTATACCGCACCCTTTTTTGTGATGGGAATGTCTGGCATCTTCTTTCGGGAAAAAATCACCCGTGGAAAGTTACTGGCACTTGTGTTGGCATTTTTGGGATGCGTGGCGGTGTCAGGCGTGTTAGACGGCGGTGGTGCTATTTCCGCTGAGGGACTTCTTTGGGGACTTGGTGCAGGATTTGGCTATGCCCTTTACTCCATTTTCGCCAAATTCTCCTTAAAAAAATATGATACCCTAACCGTTATCACCTACACCTTTTTAGTGGCAACGATAGGCTCTTTCTTTTTAATCACGCCCTCTCACACGGTGGAACTACTGAGCGCTTCTCCCGAAAGCATCTGGCTTCTTCTGGTATATGGCATCATCACAGGTGCCGCCGCTTATTATTGCTATACCAAAGGATTAGAAAAAACTCCCCCTGCCAAAGCCTCGGTGATTGCCACGGCAGAACCGGTGGTGGCAACCTTAACAGGGGCAGTATGTTTTGGAGAAATCCCGTCCGTGTTCGGGGTTTTTGGAATTTTCTTA
>JAZOQZ010000053.1:0-4064 GCA_045656345.1 Clostridia bacterium | reverse complement strand
GATACCCCGGAATCGGATAATGCAGGAACACTTTAATTCCCATATTTTCCAACCGTTTTTTAAACATATCCACAGCTTCCTGACCGCTGTATTGCGTAATGACCACACTACCCACCAACAAATCCAGATCCTGGAAAGCTTTAATCAAACGAATGGTATCTAAATCATAAGTGATATTATAATCACTTCTCACTTTGTTTTTTACAATATCAATTGCACTGATTGCAATTACAATTTCCAGCTTATCGCGCATATGCAGAAGCATTTTGATTTTACTGTCCGGCTCAAAACCAGGCAATACTCTGGAGGCGTGATAATCGTCAAACAGTTTGCCGCCAAGCTCTAAATACAGCTTGTCTCCGAATTTTTTAACTCTCTCATCAATAAATTTGGATTGCATACTGATATACTTATCGTTATCAAAACCGATTTTTCTGTTCATAGTTTGCCTCCCTTCCAAAATGACCAATTCTAAAAATTCACAACAGATTTATTATACTACACTTTTCAGATAAATGCAAGAGTAAAAATCAAGTTTTTAATTTTTTTCGGAGAAGATATTCCCATCAAAAAAGGCAGATAAACATCTGCCTTTTTTCATACTAAGCATTCACCTGATTTGCCTTTTCGTTTAACTTATGCTGACGGCGATTCTTCACTTCGTCGGACATGGGTTTAATGTCACCTGCACGACGGAGCGCTTCTTTGGTCATAACGGGACCAAACAGTTCATAAATCAGAACACCGAACAACGTGATATTTCTGATTAAACTTCCTGCATCTCCGAAAGAAGGTTCAGCAGCCACCATGGTACACATTCCCAAAGCAACACCTGCTTGCGGGAACAGCGTGATACCAAGATATTTCTGAATGGTGGGAGAGCATTTGGTTGCTTTGGAGCTGAAGAACGCACCAAAGTATTTTCCCACACAACGGAACACAATATATACCAAACCGATTACCACAATCGCCCAGTCTGTAAACACGCTAAGTTCCAATTCTGCACCGCTGATTACAAAGAACAGTGCAAACAAAGGTGAAGTCCACTTGTCTGATTTATCCATTAAATCGTGAGATAAGGGACAAATATTGCAGAACACAGTACCCATCATCATACAAACCAATAAGGGAGAGAATGAAATATGTAACGTTCCGCATGGAATCTGAATCATAGAAAGTGCCACGGTGATAAACACGAATGCAATTGTCATATTCAGACGGTTGGTATTGGAATTAAACATTTTTTCAATCTGGGTTAAAATCCAACCCATTACAGCCCCCAAGGTTAAAGAACAAACAATTTCCAGAAGAGGCTGAACGATAATTGCCAGAAAATCAATCTGACCAATCATCATACTTTTTGCAATCCCGAAGGACACAGCAAAAATAATCAAGCCAACAGCGTCGTCCAAAGCAACAATGGGTAATAACAGATCAGTCACAGGACCTTTTGCTTTATACTGACGAACAACCATCAAGGTTGCTGCAGGTGCGGTTGCTGCCGCAATAGCCCCCATAGTGATTGCTTGAGGAACAGAAATTTTTTCGGGCATCAAATAGCAAAGAGTTAACATTACAATATCCACAATAACCGTCGCAGTCAATGCTTCGAAAATCCCGATTGTGAATGCCTGTTTTCCGATTTTTTGCAGGTCTTCCTTTCTGAATTCATTCCCGATGGAGAATGCAATAAATCCCAGAGCAACCTTGGAAATTAAGCCTAACGCCTCCACAGCCTCGTGGCTGGAAAATCCAAAGCCTTCGATTCCGAGCTGCCCAATACAGTAAGGACCGATTAATACCCCTGCAATTAAGTACGCTGTTACGGATGGTAACTTCAGTGGTTTAAATACTCTGGTCATTAAAAGACCTGCTAAAAGTGCCACAGAAACAGATAATAAAACGCCCATTTTTCAATCTTCCTTTCTTGAATTAGGAAATTTTTTCATGGGAAACGCGACTTGCCGGGGCAAGTCACTCTCTCACTGGCAGCGGGAGAAGGATTCGAACCCTCACAAACAGAGTCAGAGTCTGTCGTGCTACCCTTACACAATCCCGCTATATATTCAACTTTCTGAACCTTTGCTATTATATCACCCTAAAACCGAATTGTCAACCTTTTTTTGAAAATTTTTTGAATTTTTTTTATTTTTCTTTTTTTACGGTTCAGAACGCAAAAATCCCGCCTCCGAATGTCAGAAACGGGATTCTTTTTCACTTCGCTTTTTATTCTTCTACACCACGGATTTCATCAATATAGTCCATGCAATATTCATCGTTTCCCAATAGTGCGTTAATGGCGCGGTAGCTCTTTCTCATAGAATCGGGAGCAGGATCCATAATAGCGCTGTCTAATCCCTGATACATTGCCATTGCCAGAAATGCAGTGTTTAACACCATTCGTTTGGGAAGACCAAAGGAAATATTGGAAAATCCGCCTGTGGTTTTCACATTGGGATAAGTTTCTTTTAAAAGGCGTAAGGTTTCTAAGCAAATTGCTGCATTATTGTCGCCAACCGCCAGGGCTTCCACCAGCACATCAATGAAAATCCGTTCTTCCCCGATACCGTTTTGGGCAAATTTTTCAATAATCTCTCCTGCATAGCGAACACGTTCCTCTGCAGTGTGAGGAATTCCTTCTTTCGGGATAGGCAATCCCACCACCATAATATCAGGACAGCTTTTTAAAAGGTCCATCAATTCATCAATACGTTCAGACACAGTCACAGAATTTAAAATAATCTTTCTGCCCTCTGCCGCTTCCACCGCCTGATGCACCACGCTCACATTGGGAGTATCAATCATAATTCCCATTTTAGAGTTCTTTTTCACCAGATCAATGGCATAAAGCATAGCATCCAGTTCCCCGTCTTGCAACACTGCAGTATTAATATCGATATAAGTTGCCCCTGCCTGTTCCTGTTTTTTGATCAGTTCAATCAAAGAGGCATCATCCCTGTTCTGAAAAAATTCCAGCACAGCAGGAATGGAACTGTTTAATTTTTCGGAAATAATCAACATTCTTTACTTACCTTCTTTCAATGCTGTTATCTGAGACAGCAAGTTTGCTACCAGTTCAGTTTTCTTAAGAGGCGTCATCACATAAAATCCGTCCGCACAATCGTAAATACGGCTGATCATATTCATACTGTATGCTACCGACGCTTCAACTACTTCTTCAGAAGACAGCAATTTCAATTGTTCAATAAAGTCTGCAGGAATCTCAATTCCGGACACTTCATTGTTTAAAAACATTGCATTTTTCCAACCTGCAATGGGTAAAATCCCTGCCAGAATATAGCAATCCAATTCCTCTTTGGCACGGCGATAATTTTCGGCTGCCTGTTCGGAGAAAATCGGTTGTGTAAACAGCACTTTTGCACCCGATTCAATTTTTGTTCTGGCACGATTTAATTCCGTGTCAAAATGAAGGGCATTCACATTGAGCGCTCCGCAAACGGTGTAGGGATTTTCCGGGAAAATTTCCTGATTCAGATTGGAAATCAGGTTCATCAATGTGTAGGAATTAAACTGAAATACGCCACCATCACTGCGGGAAATCGGGTCTCCCGTTACCACCAGCACATTATTGACCTGTTCGATATTGGCTCCAATCAAAGAGCTTCTCATGGCAATATAGTTTTTATCACGACAAGAAAGATGAGGAAGCACCTCAATTTCCACTTCTCTCTTGATTTTAGCGGATAACATCAGACTGTCAGCACGGGTACGTGCCAAAGGAGAATCCGCCACGGTTACAAGATGAGCTCCGGACTGTTTCATCCGTCGGGAAGCTTCCATCAAAAACGAAACATCGGTATCCACAGGTGGATCAATTTCCACGGCCAGTATTTTTTCTCCGCTTGCAAGCAATTCTAAAAGTCTGTTCTTTTGCACACTTTTCTGTGATCCGGTTACAACCGTTACAGTTTCTGCCTCGGGAATGATGCCTTCTATCACGGCTTTTAAGTGATTGGGAGTGGTGCCGCAACAACCTCCCAACACAGGAACACCCAAAGATGCAATGGCAAGCAGTTTTTCGCTGTAATAGGAAATATTATTGG
>JAZOQZ010000052.1:0-1692 GCA_045656345.1 Clostridia bacterium | reverse complement strand
ATTGGATACAACCAGTGGAACAAATCTGCATACATTGAAGATATTACCAAGATTTACGATCCCGAAACCGATTCCATTTACTATGAATTGACTCTGGAAAATAAAGACTTTAAATGGAGACTCAATTCTCTGCACGTGGTTGGTAAAGATGGTGTTACCGCAATTACCAATGGTGCTACCGGTGCAACCGATTTAGCAGTGGGTATGATGGTTAGCTACCACGACGGCGCAATGTTTAATCCCAACGGAATTTATATGACCGGCGTTAAAGCTCCTGTGGCTAGCACAGGCGGTGGATCTATGTCCGTGTATGAATTCCTTGCAAGAGAAGGCTGGACTACTTGTATCGAAGGTCAGCTGGAAAAACTGGATGATTATCGCTTGTATGTAAGCTATGATGATCAGCCTGGTAAAGCTCCTTCCTACCTGCGTGCTTACGGCTCCACCGTACAGGGCTTACAGGTAATGGAAGACGGTACTCTGAAAGCGGTTGAAAAATCCGAAGCAGACGTTCCGTACGGTGCAACCGTTTACTTCGGCAGCACCTACAGAGTAGGCGATATCTATTACATTATTGAAGAATAATTTCCAAATACGAATTCAACCCCGGTTGTGTTCCAAATAAAAAAACAGAGAGAAGAAATTCTCTCTGTTTTTTTTCGTTGATTCGATATTTAGTTGTTCTTTTGTTTCTTTTCCATCTTCCGCCAGTTATAGAACCCATAAAGGTCGTTGGCTAAGAACACGAGGAAGCAAATCACCACCGAAAGATAATTAAAATCCCAAAAGGATGCAATCCCCCAGAGCACGATTAAAACAATATCGTTTAATGAATAAATCAAAGCAAAATAAGGGCTTCGTCTTGCCGTTAAATAGCAGGCGGCAAAGCTGGTGGAAACAGACAGGGTGCTCCACCATAAATTCGGGGTGTCCAGCCATTTTAAAACAAAGTAGAACACGGCGGTGACCAAAGCGGTTAAAAAGGCTAAAAACCACCATTCCTTTTTGGAAATACAATTTACGCTAACTTCCGTTTTCTTCCCCTGATAGGGATTTTTCAGCCAGCACACCAGAGCATAAATTGCCATAGGCACCGTCATTCCCAGGTAGGTAACCATTTCGCTGTAGTACCTGGTGGAATAAGAAATGTAGCCGTAGATGGTGCCAAAGGTAATCATCATCACCTGACCTACGGGATTTCCCTTGGCACAGAAGATTAAGGATGTTACTCCTAACAGTGAAGCAACCAGTACCAAAAAACTTTCCTGGCGAAAAATAGCATAGGATGCGAGAATGGTTGCCATAGAGCCAAGCCAGAGTGTCCACTCCCGTTTTGAAAAATAAGATTGTGTTTTCATAATTCCTCCAACAAAAAAGCACCCGTTCACACAACTTCAAAGACCTAACGTTGTATGCCGAATGCTTCCGCACGATTTCTACCCGGTGGCAGAAATCTTACCATATTCTATTTGTCACAGTATAGCAAAAATTATGGTGTTTGTCAAGAGTTAAAAAGAATTATAGCTTAGCAGGTCTTCCAACGGACGGAATTCGTTGTGCATCGGATAAGGTGCACTGTTCTCAGACGGATAGCCCATTACCAGAAGTGCCACCGGTTCCAGTTCTTCGGGAATATTGTAACTTTCCCGCATTGCCGCAGGGTCGAAGCTCATTACCCAGCAGGAACCAATT
>JAZOQZ010000051.1:0-3932 GCA_045656345.1 Clostridia bacterium | reverse complement strand
CAGATTTATCATTATAGGAGGAACCCCACTCCCTTTGAGCATTTACAGCGATTGAATGATTGCCTGTACTTCGTCTTCTGGAATACCCTGTGCCATAAGTTCCTGTGCTACAAGCTGCGGATCTATGTCAGTTACAGGCTGTTGTTGCTGTTGCATAGCCATCTGCTGCTGCATCATAGCTTGCTGTTGTGCCTGTCTCTTTTCAATTACATGAAGTAATTTCTGCTTAGGCACGGAAGAATTATCCGGAATCATGTCAGCAAACTCGTCTAAAGTGATTAAGCCGTTTTGCAGCATACCATCTAAGGACTGCTGTTCAGCAAGCTTTGTCCACTGGTTATCCGGTGATACATCAATACGGACAGTAGGTTTCAGCTTTTCAAGTTCGGACTGGTCAATATGTACTGGTGTAGCATTGCCCATGTCGTCTTCTACTTCGAAATCAATACCATCCGGGTTATAGGAAATCCATAAGTCCATCCACAGCAGGGAAACATCTTCTACCCACTGGCGATATCTTGCCACCTGTTCATTCAGTGGAACCTGTGCCTGGTCACGCACCGCAATAATCGCAGTACCGGAAGCCTGTTCCGGGTTGATATTACCTAACGCATAGTCAGTAGCACCAGCTAAGTCCTTGGACATCTGTACCAGTGTGTTAAACAGGTTGTCCGCATCACTGGAAATGTTCGCAGGGTTTAAATAGGAAATCATTTGGCTGATGGACTGTGAGCCGCCGCCCTGTACCGCAATAGCAGAACCTACATTTTCAAGGTCTTCCGGATTATCAATGGCGTTGGCATCGTAAGCCAGTCTCGGATAAGCACCCATCTTAACTGCCATAGCACGGCGGGCGAGTGTCTTATTCGCTTCAAGCTGGTTAGGGATAAGCTGCTCAACTTCACCCACACCACGGGCAGAGTTAGGCACGTTTTCCCATACATAAGGGATAATTGGGTAAACGGACAGTGCTTTCATAGCCATGGTTTCGCCATCAATGCCGCCCCTTTCACCCTGTATAATTTCTACTGGTTCAATTACAACGGATTCTGTGGATCTGCCGGCATATACCTTACCGTCCTTCTTTTCCAGATAGAACAGTACAGTTACCTTATCTTCCACTTCCTTCTTGTTGTAAATCTGGGATTCGGTTCTGTTATCCGGGGTAATCAGCTTAATTTCTTCTGCTGATACGCCGTTAGCCTTCGCATGGTCTTTCGCAGCTTGCAGACTCCATCTTTCATATACGATTACATACGGCTGATTCTGAATATCGTCTATATTTTCATCAGCTAAGAATACGCAGGTGTTGGAAAGCATTTGCGGCGGTTCCATAGTGTTACCGTCCTTCCAGTAGGTGTATGTATCACCTTGGATAGCAGCAGTTTTCAGTACACGCCAGCCCATGTTGGTCATTTTGGACTTTTCCCAGCATTGTTCCCAGTATTTATTCAGTTTCTCATACACCTTAGTCAGTTCTACACGGTGGTTTATATCCGTATAAACCGCAGTCATGGTGTTCTGTGCAACAGTAGAAATCTTATATTGCACAATCGGCTTAATAAAGTTCATCATCGGGAAGACTTCTCCACCGGACTTTAAGCCGTGTCACTGGTCGCCTACGAAGAAACGCCAGTGCTTTTCAGTTTTCGTTACAACCGATTTCGCATCCATATAAGATTTGCACTTCTCATATTTCTGCCAAATGTCCGTTTTCTGTTTCTTGTCCTTTTCGGTCATCTAATATCCTCCTGTCCGGCAGAAGTACCGTCATATTTTTCGATATTTGCAAGTACACGGTTCATTTTTTCGATTTCCGGTGGTGTTTTAGGCTTCGGATTGGACTTTTTCGGCTTTTTAGGTGCGGATTTGGAGACTTTTTCTCCGTTTGGCACAGTTCTGCCGAGTGTGAAACCTTCGTGAAACACTTTTGCACCCGCAAAAAATGAAAAAATCGCCATTACAGCGACTAAAATTACCAAGATTAAGTTATACAACACGGATTTTCTCTCCCCTTCCGATCTTTTTCTTTCCCTTCTTGTTGTAATTAGGGAACATTTCAGCTATCGGGTCTGCCTTCTTCGCTTTTTTCAGCGATGCAGAGTTGTATACCAGCCTATTTAAGCCCTGCGACATGGCATCCACATCGTCATCGTGCTTCCCATTAGGGAAAGCTGCACAAGACTCAACAAAATCGCCAGTAAAAGGCTTGTTTTTCGGCAGGTATACATTTCCGGACTCAATGGTGCCGATAATTGCATTGACACGGGACATTTTACCGCCCTTCGGTTCAACAGCAATAATACCAGTCATCATTTTACGCATGATATTAATAATCGCAGAACCATTCGCCTTGTCTTCAATTAAAGTAGTCTTACACATAGGGTAAAGGCTTCTAAGACGAGTGATTTCACGCATGGTGTCCGGCAGGTTTAAGTGTTTCTTAACGGCATCTATGAGGTAGATATCCGCACCAGTCTTACCCCAAACCTGTATCGCTACGAAGTCATTGTCCTCGCCATCCTTAAAGGCGGCATCGACAGACATAACCCATTCAGCAATCTCCGGCAGCTTGTCATAATACTTCCACCATTCCCGCTTAATAAGGTTCCCTTCCAGTCCGGTTGGGTGTCCTTGGTATAAGGCGTTCCATGCACGGGAACCCTTTTCGGAAGTATATACCTTCTTAAAGGATTCCAGCCATTTATTGTCCTTGCCGATTTCCGGACAAAGAGCATCGCCTATATTACGCCCCAGTGGGTCATTGTCTTCCGCTTCTAAAGGCAGATTAATAACCGTTACATCGGCTTCATTATCAATCAGCCTACCTGCAAGGTCATCTTCATGCCAGCGGGTCATAATGACAATAACTTTAGCTCCCGGAGCGAGACGGGAACGGTATGACGCAAGCCATTCTTCCCATACACCCTCTCGTTGGGATTCGGAGTCTGCATCTTCCTGTGTCTTAACAGGGTCATCAATTATCATTAAATTGGCAGGGTTCCCGGTAACACCGGAGTACAGACCACGGCTAATCATACCGCCGTAGCCATTGTTTAATTCAAACTCGGTATTGGTGTCCGGGGAAGCAGCCATCTGGATCCCGAAGACTTCACCGCCGTAGTCCTTAATCTTAGACCGATTACGCCGCCCGAACTTCTTCGCAAATTCTTCCGAATACGAAATCTCGATTACACGGTGCATCGGGTGTCTGCCAAGGTACCACGAAGGCAATGTTTCCGTTATGGTAGTTGACTTCCCGTGCTGAGGTGGCACGGATAAAATGAGAATATCAAACGCATTACCAGTGTCCTTCTCCACGAAATCCTGTACCATATCGCACATAAACCTATGAAATTTTGAAATTTTCCAGGCTCCTTTATGGACATAATGCACATAAGCACAGTAGTCCGTTTGGAGAATCATCCGGTACTGTTCTTGCAAACTCATATTAAAATTCCTCTTTAATGATAATTTATTGGCGGCAGTAGCAGGATTCGAACCTACAAAGCCCGGAATCAAAATCCGGTGTGGCTACCATTTCACCATACTGCTATAAGTAGGGGCGATTAAGCCCCTAAAACGAAAGGAGACTGTTATGAAAAGCTAAAAGCTATTCAAGCAATTTAGGACGAGTATATCCCAGTGCAGCAAGTGCCTTTTCAGCTTCTTCCACCGGAACAAACTCTTTCTTCTGTTTCATACCTCTATCTTCCGGATTATCAGCCCAGTCGCAGAGGTTCTTTAAAGTAAAAATGGCAGATGCAGAAGTATACGCACCTACCATAGCACCTTCGGATAATAGATCCGACAGGATTCTCTTATATTCTTCCTTCGCCACCTGGTCATGTTCCATCACCTTATTCACAACACGGGTGCTGATACCAAGCCACTGGGCGAAGTTCGTCATATTCGGTACAATCGGCAGCATA
>JAZOQZ010000050.1:0-7365 GCA_045656345.1 Clostridia bacterium | reverse complement strand
GGTTGCATCTTTGTTTGTGGTGAATACGAAGTCTGCTTTCCAGTCGCCAAAGGTTGCTAACTGAGATTCAGTTACTTCGTCAGCTTTAAAGTTTAATGCAAAGTCTGCATCTGCATCAATTGCAGTAACAGTTGCGGTGGGTAAGGTCCAGTTATAAGTATAAACATCGCCAATCACATAGGATTCTGCTTCGTTTTTGGGGTTATATATTTTCAGACACAAGGTTACTTCCAGACCATCATTTGCTGCTAAGAATTCGGGAGCAAAGTAAATACCGCAGTCGAAATCTTTTACTCTGGTATACACTTCCCCATAGGTATATTTAAGACCGGGTTTTCCGTAGGTTTTTGCCGCGGTTTCCATAATCTTTAAGGGAGTGCCGGGAGTTAAGGTAATATCCATTTTGGGAACAGTTACCCATGCCGGGCTCCAGGAATCGTACTGTCCTGCCAGATAACCGTCTTTTGTGCCGTCTAAATTGAAGGTAGCAGTTTTATTGATGGTGAGTTCATAGTCTGCATACCAGTCGGAATAGAAGGCAAGCTGAGCTTCGGTTGCTTCGTCTGCCTTGAAGTTTAACGCATAGGTTAAATCCACATCGGTAATCGCTTCCACATTCAGCTCGGTTACGGTTGCGGTGGGAAGGTCTTCCAACAACGCACGTTTAATAATGCCTGCATTGGTTAAGGGAGCGATGGTTTCTTCGTCCCATGCAAACACTTTTAATAAATCGGTATCTGCTACCGAAATTGCGGGAGTGTTGTATCCTCCTAAAGTGGTATCTACGGAATTAATAAATTCCATACCCTTTAAAACACCGGTTTCGATATCGTAATGAGCTGCCATTACGCTTGCAGTACCGGTTTTCTGTGCTGTGAAGGTTACGTTGGCATATACGCTGTCCACGCCATCTAACTGAGTCACTGCAGTGTGATCTGCCGCATTAAAAAATGCAATGGTGCCCAGCTCATTTGCGGATACCGCAAAGGTGAACATACTAGCCAACAAGGTCATTGCGAGGAAAAGACTAAAGACTCTTTTCATACGTTGCACATCCTTTCTTGTTTTGGATATATTCTTTCTTTTTTATTCGTTAATCAGCTGCAGAAAGTTTCGCAAACTTCCCCCATTTTAAAATAATTCGATTATATTATAGCTTTAATTTTGAAAAAAGTCAAGAAAAAATTTTTTTTAGAAGCTGTTTTTCAAAAATCGCCCTCCCAAATTCATCAAATCGACACACAAAGATGCTACAAATAAGAAAAAGACTTGATTTATCGGGGAGTTTGTTATATAATAAAAATGTGTAATTAATCTCTCCCAAAAAAGGAACGAAGTGTATGAAATCCATGAAAGATTTAAAGCGTTTTTCCAAAGAATGGTGGAAAAACTTTTGGTTTTATTACAAATGGCATCTGCTAATCGGCGTGATTGCGATTGTGGCAGTGACCGCCACAGTGGTGGATATGGTAAACCGTGTGGAGCCCGATATTTACATTCTCTTCTCCGGAGACTACATACTGACCGAAGAAGATAACGCTATCCTGAAAGAACGGGTGGAAGCCACCATTACCGACGTGAATAATGACGGAAAGATCGTTGCCAATTTTATTCAGATTCCTCTGAAACTGGATTCCGAAGGTGTGGATGAAACCACCGCCGCAAGCAATGTGCAAATGCAAGCTCAGTTTGTCACAGGGGAACAGCATATTCTGGTGCTGGACCGTGAACTGTATAACCTGTATTACAGCCAATGTCTGTTAGACACCGAAAAGTTGCTGGAAGAAACTGCTACCAACCCCTTGTTTGAAGGCACTTCCCTTGCCAATCGGGATGCGGTGATGGTAACCCGCTATCAGCGAGCAGACATGGAATCTGACTTCACCACCAGTCAACAGATGATTGACCGTTGGGCAACCAAATAACCAAGAAAGGCAACCACAATAATGAATCAAAACAAAATTCTCGTGTTAGACGGTGCCACCGGCACCGAGCTTCATAAATTGGGACTTCCCGCAGGAGTTTGTCCCGAAGAATGGATTTTATCCAATCCCGATGCGATTAAAAAAGTGCAGACGTCTTACAAAGAAGCAGGCAGCGATGCAGTGTACGCTCCCACCTTCGGTGCTAACCGCAAAAAACTGCCTTCCCATATGGATGTGTATGAAACCAACCAAAAACTGCTCACTTTATGCAGAGAAGCCGTTGGGAATGACGTAAAAATCGGCGGAGATATGTCTCCCACAGGGGAATTGCTCTATCCTATGGGGATGATGAGTGAAGATGAATTGATTTCGGTGTATGAAGAGCAGGTGCAAGCCTTTTACGATTTCGGAGTGGATTTCATTGTGATTGAAACCATGATGGATATTCGTGAGGTAAAATGTGCCTTAACTGCCGTAAAAAATATTTATAGAGGCAAAAGAGACAAAAAATGTCCTGTGTTTGTAACGGTGACATTAGAGGAATCAGGCAAAATGCTCACAGGATGTGACCCTGTGACAGCACTGCTTTTGGCAGAGCATTACGGTGCAGATGCCTTTGGCTTTAACTGTTCCACAGGGCCCGACAAAATGATTCCCCTCTTGGATGAAATTGTGCCTTACGCATCGGTTCCCTTAATCACTAAACCCAATGCAGGTCTCCCCAAAGAGGAAAACGGCAAAACCGTATTTTCTATGGATCCCAAAGAATTCAAAAAATATGTGCGACTGTTAATCGAACACGGTGCCGACATCGTGGGCGGTTGTTGCGGAACCTCTCCCGAATATATCAAAGAGATTTCCGACTTAAAAATCCCCGTGATGCCCGTTCGCAAAAAAGAGTTTTCCTTTGTTTCTTCTCAAAGAAAAACCGTGCTCATAGACGATGACACTATATTTTCCGCATTTCACTTTGTGAACGAATCCGATCCGATGGATTTCTGCTATGATTTGCAGGATGCAGACTGCGATGTGATTCACTTAACCTTTGCCCAAGGGGTTCAGAATACGGAAGAATTTATCAAAAATATTGCCGAAATGGTCACCACCCCCGTATTTTTTGATACCGAAGACGAAGAAATTTTAAGCTTTGTCCGTCGGTATTATACCGGTGCCCAGTGCATACAATAGAAAGGAGTCTATTCAATTATGTCTGAACCGAAAAAAGCAAATTTCAGCCAATGCCCCGTGTTATACATAGTAGTTCCCTGCTACAATGAAGAAGAAGTGCTTCCCGAATCTGCCAAACAATTTTATAATGCCTTATCCGATATGATTGCAAAAAAACTGGTGGCATCCACCAGCAAAATCTTATTCGTGAATGACGGAAGCCGTGACAAAACCTGGGAGCTGATTGAAAAATACGCGCAGAGCAGTCCCTTATTTGCAGGAGTATCTCTTGCCAAAAACCGTGGCCATCAGAATGCCTTGATGGCAGGTCTTAATACCGCAAGAAAGTATGCGGATATCACTGTAACCATTGATGCAGACTTGCAGGATGATATTGGCGCCATCTATGAAATGGTGGAAAAATACAAAAACGACGAATGCGATGTGGTGTTTGGTGTCCGTAGTGAACGAAAGACCGACTCTTTCTTCAAACGCACCACCGCTCAGGGCTTTTATAAGCTGATGAAATGGATGGGCGTAGACGTGGTGTATAACCATGCAGACTACCGTCTGATGAGTAAACGTGCTGTGGATTCCCTGATGGAATACAAGGAAGTAAACCTGTTTTTACGAGGAATTGTCAGCGATATGGGTTACAAAACCGACGTGGTTTACTACAAACGTAACGAACGTTTTGCAGGGGAATCGAAATACCCCTTAAAGAAAATGATTGCCTTTGCATTTCAGGGGATTTCTTCTTTCAGCATTTCTCCCATCCGTTTGATTACCACCACGGGGATTTTAGTATCTGTGGGAAGCTTGATTGCAATTTTATATGCGTTCATCAGCTTAGCTTGCGGAACTGCCATTGCAGGCTGGACTTCCCTTCTGATGTCAGTGTGGTTATTGGGCGGGTTGCAGTTGCTTGCCATCGGTATGATTGGTCAGTATATCGGCAAAATTTATATGGAAACAAAACGCCGTCCCCTCTATTTTATCGGTAAAACCGCAGGGTTATCTGAGGAGAATAACTAATATGTTTTTAATGGATGCCCATAATGACACTCCCTATCGGATGTATTGGGAGAATGGCGCACTTTTTGATAATGATTTTCATAACAGCATACAAAAACAAAAGGGTTTTCGGACCCTTTTGTTTTATGCCATTTTTATGGACCCCCAGAAATTAAAGAAATTCCCTTCTCCACGTTCCTATTTTGATGCTTTATACGATTATTTTGTGAAAGAACTTGCCAAAAATAAAGAATCTTTGGAATGGGTAACGGATGCAACATCTTTCACAAAATCCGAAAAACAACAGGCAATTCTCACAGTGGAGGGAGCAAGTCTTGTGGATTCGGTGGAAATGGTTGATGATCTTAAGAACAAAAAAATCAAAATACTAACCCTCACCTGGAATGATTCCAATTCTCTTGGCACATCGGCTATGTCGGGAGATTCGGGCGGTTTAACTCCTCTTGGAAAACAGGTAGTGCAAAAAATGCAGGACGTGGGCATGATTGCAGATTTGTCTCACGCATCTGATTACACCTTTTGGGATGTGATGAAGGTGACCCAAAAACCGGTGCTGGTTTCTCATTCCAATGCCCGTGCCCTTTGTAATCATCCCAGAAACATTACCGATGAAATGTTTTTGGCTCTTTGTGAGAATAATGGTGTGCTGGGGATTAACTTTTATCCCACTTTCTTAGAAACAAAACCCCAAAAGGCTGATTTGGAAAGTATTTTTAATCACATGGAACACTTTTTGGAATTAGGCGGTGAAAATCATCTGGGCTTCGGCTCGGATTTTGACGGTGTGGATGCTCTTCCAAAGGGAATCACTGATTTCACTTCTTTTGGGGATATCATAAACGAAATGAAAAACCGAAATTATCCGAAAGATTTAATCGAAAAGCTATGCTACAAAAATATGATGCGGATTCTATCCTAGATGGATGGAATCCGCATTTTTCCGTAATATGACCATATTATAGGGGCGAATGCCCACAGATTATTTATAGATATTGTATTTAGAATTATCATTTGCCCATGCAAAACAAAAAGCCCGATGACGTAGTGCCATCGGGCTTTTTTAGGTATGCGATGTGCTAACCGAAATCAGCGATTAGTTGGGAATTTGTCCGCCGGTTTTTACATTGTACATATAGTACATTTCATAACCGGATTTGAAGTAACCGATATCGATGTCGGTTAAAACAAAGGAAGCATCGCCAACGTTCTGAACATAAACGGTGTTTGCACCTTTCTTCAGATAGATTAACTGGTCTTGTGCACAAGAGCTGGACCAACCATCTTCTGTCAAGTTAAAGTCTGCATAATAACCGTCTGCTGTGGTAGCTTTGATTTTAGCAGCTTCATCAGAGGTCTTAAACTGTAATACATATACACCTTCATAGCCGGAATTCGGAATGGTAATGGTGTGTGCAGTATATGCTCCTACAGAATAGGTACCACTTACTTTCGGTGATACGATTGAGTTGCCGTAGTAACCACCGAAATACTGATGACCGCTAAACTTACCGCTCCATGTAATTTCGGGTACGGGCCATTCCTGTTCAGGAGGAGTTACAGTTCCGCCGCCTTGTTCATCATCAGGACTTGTTCCACTTTCAGTCCAGTCTTTTACCAACGGCATGAAGTCATATTCGTTATATCCGGATTTATTCAGACGCATGGTATTAAACTGAGGATAAATTGTGAAGGAATCGGTTCCAATGTTTTGAACGGTAATGGTATTGGTGCCTTTTACCAGATATAATGCGAAGTCTGTTTTTACTCCGGTATCATCAGACCAAGTATTACCACCGGGAACAGTAGATGCAACACTGTATCCGTTTACGGTAAAGAGTGCTTTACCTGTGGTGCCTGCTGCACCAACATTGTACCACTGAATACCGTACACACCTTCGTTAGGAACAGAAACAGTAAAGGTATTGGTGGTGGAAACGGTTAAATAATTACCATTATTAATGGTGTTCTTCTGTTTTTCAGCAGAATTATAGTGATCCTGATCATCGATATCGCCTACCCATTTCGGAGTGGTACCGATAACGGCTTTGGATACTAAGCAATTCTGGTTATCTGTAATGGTTAAGGTTACCTCACCACAATCTGTGATAGTTACAGTAGATTGGGTCCAGTCGGAGCTATTTTTGCTGATGGTAGCCTTTGCATCTCTTACAGTAGATTCAACAGCTACGGTTACGTTTGCACTATTGATGGTTCCTTCACCGGTAGCAGCGAAGATATCACCTAATTTTACAGTGATTGCATCAGAGCTGCCCGGATTTTCAACAGTATGCTGGAATACAAAGTAATTGTCTTTTGCTTTGAACTTACGTACCGGTTCTACAACCTTTTCAGTTACTTTAACAGTTGCTTCGTAGGTACCATCAGAGAACAGGTCGTCAGTAATGGTTACGGTATAAGTACCTGCGCCGGGGAAGGTGATCTGGGTATTAGCCCAAGCAGTTCCGCTTACGGTCTTGGTACCCTGTTCTTCTACAGTGTAGGTTACAGTGCCAACTTTGTAGTCGTTGTTTAAGGTGAAGATGTCAGCCAAGGTTAAGATCTTGGTTGCGCCTGCATCAATTTCGTAATTTAAGTCAGATTTTGCAGTCCATTTGGTTACTGCTGCCGGAGCTTTTACGGTAACGGTTGCAGTTGCAGTGTTACAATAGTAATTATCGGTAGCGGTAATGGTGAAGGTGCCTAAGCCGGTAACAGTAATTTTGCCGTCTTTGTAAGTTGCACCAGTAACAGTGATATCTTTTACGGGATATGCAGTGTTGGTGGTGAACAGATCAGCAAAATTGTAGGTTACGGTGTTACCTTCGATGGTTGCTAAGGTGTGAGTGTAAGTTACAGCTTTACCGGTGAATTTATCCACGTTTGCAGCATCGTTCACGGTAATGGTAGCGGTAACGGGGTTACAATAGAAGTTATCGGTTACGGTAACAGTGTAGGTACCTGCTTTTCCGGGTACGGTTACAACGCCGTTTGCATAGCTTCCGCCGTTATTTACGGTTACAGCAGGAGTTTTAATCACTGCGCCATTTACTGCGGTGAATAATTCAGCGAAATTGAAGGTCTGGTTCTGACCAACAGTGTTAACGGTTAAGTTAACGGTTTTGTTGGTTGCAGTCCATTTGGTTACTGCTGCCGGAGCTTTTACGGTAACAGTTGCAGTTGCAGTGTTACAATAGTAATTATCGGTAGCGGTAATGGTGAAGGTGCCTAAGCCGGTAAC
>JAZOQZ010000049.1:0-41973 GCA_045656345.1 Clostridia bacterium | reverse complement strand
TTTTATGTAGTACCGGATTTTGCTGACCGCGGTAGAATTGTGGATAGAGTTACTTACTATAAGTACGAGAATATTGTTGCATCGGCAGATACCGAGGGCGCTGTTTTGTTGACCAGAAAAATATATATTGAAGGCAAGGAAGTTACCTTGTTTGCAAGAAAATATATGCATGTGAATAGTCAAGTGAATCCGTTTTATATGGATTACGATTGGACTTATAATATTCCTGTTGTTGTAGAGAATAGCGCAGATAGAACTGATAATAATGATAAGGATAGTTACCTAGCTTTTGAATCGGAGCAGTGGTATAACGGTTTTATGCGTGATTATGCAGGTAATATTATTGAGATATGTTGGGGGAATAAAAAAGAGAATGATGGCTCTTGGAATCCTTATTATTTTGATTCGAAGCACAATACTGGTATAGGATATAAATTTAATTATATTTCTGTAGAAGATATTACACAAAACGGATTGACATACAATCGGACAATTACAGATACCATGGGAAGGATTCATTATATCAATGCTTCCAACAAATTGATTGCATGTGAAGATAAGTACGGTAATCGTATTTTATATAACGATGGTGTAATCATTGATACATTCGGTAGAAGAATTACCATTAATGCAGATGGGATAACCGTTACCTCGGCCGATTATTCAGTGCCGGTTGTTCGCTATACACGAGAAGCTATCAATAATGAACAACTTGACCCGTGTGATTTTTTGGATGCGGATGATACATATATATTGAAAGTATGTAATGCAAATAATCAGATCACAGAATATAGTTATCAATTGCAGGATTTGCTGTTTGATGCAGACCATTTCACTGGTTATCTGGATGTTATCGATAGCGCAACTTCCTATGGCTTTACCACAGATACATATTTGTTGACCAATATCACATATTCAAATGGGGATACGAAAAATTATACTTATGAGCGTAACGCAAGATATTCTTGTTATTGGGGTACACAAACAAAATACAAAGTTTGTACTACTTATGATCTAATCAACGGAAAACGAACCAATGAGTATAGTTTCCAATACGAGAATCCAGATGAGGGGTACCCCGGAGTCGGGACCAGCACTACAGTGGTAACTTATGGAGAAGCAAAATATACCGATTTTTACCCTGATCATCGACAGGCACGAAAATCATACAGAAAATACGAAGGAACAAACACTCCCATAAGAACCATCAATTATGAATATGCTCAAATATCTGGCGAAAGGTATTACATTAAGAGTGAATCATCACTCGAAGGGGATTATCTTACCGTATCTACATCAAATTATGATGATAATTATAATCTAATTGAAGAAAGTGACGGTATTTATACTGCCACTTATACCTATGATCCTACGTACAACATCATGCTCACCAAAACCTACAATCAGGATGCTGACACAGTCATCCGTCTGGAAAATACTTTGACGGAAGATAAAAAAGATGTAGCAACCTCTAAAGTGTATGAAAATGATGTTTTGGTTGGTCAAACAGATTACGAATATCCAATTTATGAAAATGGATATGGCATCAATACCAATGTTTGGAAAGAAGACATCAACCATAATGACATCAAAGATGAAAATGAAGGGGTATTAACGGAGAATTATTATATACATGACAGTGCATACTTTGTGGACGAATTATTAGATCATTATATATTTACTTATGATATCGCAGATGCGGATGGAACCAACCAGGAACTTCATAGTTATGTAACAGGATATGATTTACTGGGAAATATAATAGCAGTAGAAGATGGTAATTATAATTTTCTTATGTTTGAACGCGATTTGACAGGTCGTCCGGTTGTCCAATATAATCCTGACAGTACTACTCAGACCATCGTTTATAATGATACAGAGAATTCTGTTATTCATACCAATGAAAGTGGAGAGAAAATCAAAACTTTCTATAATATATACGGACAGATAACCGCTCAATATTCGATGGTTGATAATGAGTGGGTGCTTTGCTTGGAAAATTTCTATAATGAGAGAGGGCTAATTTCTCAGAATATTGTGTATCGTAGTGCCGATACAGACGATAAGATTGTTACAGACTATAAGTATTATGCAAATGATCGTATTTCGGAGATTATGACTTCTCATAATTATAACTGTGTTAGTAAGTATTTCTTCCGATATGATTTTAAAGCAGATTATTACACTGTAACCATCATAACCGATGGCGATAATTCTATCACTCCTGCCACTAAAAAGGAATATTATGATACCGTAGGCAACCTGGTGAAAGAAGAACTGGTAAGCGGTAATAAAACCCTTGCCACAACTTATACTTATGATAAGGTGGGAAATGTGCTGACCGTTACCGACCCCAACGGAAACACGACTACCAGCACCTACGATTACGCAAATCGCTTGATTACCCAAACCAATCCCCAGGGAGCAACCCTTACCAATACCTATGACGTGGGCGGACGATTGATTGCCACCACCGATGCCATGGGAAATCAATCAACCTTCCGTTATGATAATCTGGACCGTGTCATAGAAAAAACAGTTCCCTTAAATGATTCGGAAACCGCAAAGCATAAATATTATTATGATATGAATTCCAATCTGATATCTGAAAAGGTGCTGACACAAGCGGAGAACGGTACCGAATCCTATCAGGAAACCTCTTATACTTATAACACAAGAGACTTTTTGACCGACACCACCGTTGGCGGTCTTCTTCAGACTGCCTATGAATATGACCCGGCGGGCAGAACCACCAAAATGATGGTGGGTAGCACAAATCCCCAAATTACAGAATATTCTTATAATGAATTGGGACAGCTCACTGCAGTTACCGCACCCGACGGTACCGTAGAAACTTATCAGAATGATTTTCTCGGCAATGTACTTTCCAAAACTGACCGGAATGGCATCGTAACCGCTACTGTTTACAACGGGCAAAATCTTCCCGTTTTGGTTACCGCAACCAAAGAAGGCGTTGCCGAAACCGTTCGGTACGATTATGATGTTTTAGGGAATATCATTTCTGCCAATTCCAATACCGGCATTATGACTTTTTTTTATGACGATTTCGGACGGCTGATACGGGAAAAACTCCCCAACAATATTTCTAATTTCTATACCTACGATGATAACGGCAACCGACTGTCTTATCTGATGAAAATAGATGGTATCGAAAAAATCAATACCGCATATACCTATAACAATCTCAATCAGTTGACACAGGTGGATAATGGTGATATAATTACTACATACAGTTACGATGCCAATGGTAACCTGCTTTCTGAAACCACGGGAACCAATATTAGCACCTTTACCTACGATGATGCCAACCGTATGACGGGATTGGTGAATTCCTATGAAATAATTGGCGGTGCAGAAGAAGTAGAAATCGAAACAAAAACGGAATCCGAAACCTATACCTATTATCCCAACGGCAACAAAAAATCCGTTACCGATATGACGGGAAAACTGACCCAATATACCTATGACAATGCAGGCAGATTAACAGCGGAAACCGTGGATGGTATGGCAACTTCCTACACTTATGACGGCTATAATAACCGTATTGGAAAAGTCGAAAACGGTGTCCAAACTTCCTATCTGTATGATAACAGAAACCGTCTGACAAGGGAATCTTTTACCAAAAACGGACAGGCGACGGTAACCTCTTATCAGTATGACCCCAACGGCAATTTGTATAGCAAACAGACCTTAACCTATGGAGATAATACGATTCAGACACCCGAGGTTTCTGCCGTACTGATGGGCTATACTGCCGATACCAACGATATGCTGTTGGAATATAATAATTTCAATCAGCTGACTACGGTTACCAAAGGCAACGAAATTATTTCTTATGATTACTATGCCAACGGTATGAGAAAATCCAAAACTGTGGACGGTGTTACCACCACTCATATCTGGGATGGTCAGAATATTGCAGGGGAAATTACCGAAGATAATTTCACAGGTTATTTGCGGGGTAATCGTCTCATTGCACGGCAAATGGGTGATAATACTCAGTTTTACCATTATAATGGGCACGGAGATACTTCTTCCATAACGGACGGAAACGGTACCGTCTTGCAGAATTATACCTACGATGCATTCGGCAATGTGGAAAATCCTTATGATTGGGATTACCAGCCATTCCGTTACTGCGGGGAATATTATGATGTGGAAACTGGATTTATCTATCTGAGAAACAGATACTATGACCCCGAAATCGGACGATTTATTTCCGAAGACCCCATTCGTGACGGTCTGAATTGGTATGCGTACTGTGCGAATAATCCGGTAATGTTTGTGGATCCGACAGGGTATATTCGAGAGCCTGGTTATGTGAATGGAGTATGGTGCGAAGACCCTGATGCTTATGAGTTTGGAGAAAACTCTGATACTTATAAAGTATTGGTAGATTTGGGTAATAGATATATGTTGGATTCAACGACAAAGTCTGAAAAAAGTGAATTGCATAATATGGCTAATCAAATAAGAGAATTAGATAGGAAAGGAACACCAATTAAGTATGGTCAAGATATAGTAATGACTACTCTTCATACAAATGCAGATCAAGGAAAAAATTTAGTTAATTCATTAAGAAAAATAAATTTAAATGAACCATACAATGCAATTTTAGGATCATATGCCTGGTTTGTTGGTATGACTTGTAATGATTGGGATTATAAATTTAAGTCCAGTTGGCAAGTACCGTATGAATCTTTTAATGGTGAGAATATGAATGAATATAATCGAAAAAATTG
Organism: Clostridia bacterium; assembly: GCA_045656345.1. Lineage (GTDB taxonomy): Bacteria > Bacillota > Clostridia > UMGS1840 > UMGS1840 > SIG452. The sequence continues at coordinate 37,210 of JAZOQZ010000049.1, read as the reverse complement.
GACACCATGGATATATTTTGATGGCATGTTAATATCTGCAGATAAGTTTTCGCAAATAAATTTAGGATATGTGGGGACAGTAATGGGATTTCCAACTGAAATGTTAATAGTTCCTATAGTTACAGATGATAAGGGAGATGGTCCATATATTCAATATGGAATTGATATGGCGCAGCAAGGGAGATAATAAATGAAAAGTTGTATTGTTTCAACACTTATATTGTGTATAACATATGTTATTATCGATTGGTTCAAATGGGAATTATTTGATGGAATTCTTATGAAGCGACTGCTGAATTTATTTTTTATTGCTATTTCAGTTGTTGCTTTACTGGTTTCTTTATGTATCGCAATAAAATTTTTGAAAAAAACTTATCGAAAAAATAAATTCATGTGCTTTATTCCTCTTCTGATAATTATAATAACAATTATAGTAAATAATGTTCTACCTACTTTTCAATGCTTTGGAGTCTGGAAATATAGTGTGAATGCAGATAAATATAACGGAATCATTGCCATGCTTAAAAATGATGACTTAGAGCAAATTGATATTTGTAGATATGTGCTTCCAACAAAATATCGTTTGCTTTCCCAAACGGGTAGAATTGTGACAACAGACAATAATCGAAAAGTTTTATTCTATGTGAAATGTAGTCAATTTGTCAATTCGGCCATTGTTTATTGTGATATGAACACAAAAATACAAAGAGATGATTTCGATGTAGACATCATTGATATAGCAGAAATTAATAATAATTGGTATGTAGTAAAGTTCAGGTAACAAGACAGTAGTCTAAGACTGGTCTGTGACAAGATAAGACAGGGGACGGTTCTGTGTCTTGACGTGTGCACGTGTCAAGGGGACGGTTCTGTTGACACACGCCAAAAAATATGATATAATGCCTCTGAGGTGATTAAGATGCCAAGACAAGCACGGCGAAAAAGCACAACGGGTTTTTATCATATTTTATTAAGAGGTGTTGGACGTCAGAATATTTTTGTGGATGAAGAGGATAAACAAAGATTTTTTGAAACAATAGCAAGATATAAGCAAGAACTCCATTTTGAATTACATGCATATTGTTTCATGGGAAATCACATTCATCTCTTAATGAAAGATGCAACAGACCATCTTGATCAAATAATGAAGAAAATTGCCGGTAGTTATGCATATTATTTCAATACAAAATATGAACGGATTGGACATCTCTTTCAGGACCGCTTTGGAAGCGAAGTTATCGAGGACGACTCTTATTATTTAACGGTATTAAGATACATTCATCAAAATCCGGTGAAAGCAGGCATTTCAAAAATGGAATGTTATCCATATAGTAGTTATGGCGAGTATATGGGCGATTCAAAAATAATAGACAAGCAATTTGCAATAGATTTATTAGGTGACAAGAATAAATTAATATCATTTTTGCATCAGGAAGAACAAAGTTGTTGTCTGGATGACGTGATTCGTAAAATTGTTACCGATACTGAGGCAAAAGAAATACTGTCAAAAAAGTATCACTTAAAAAACTTTATTGTAATTCAACAGTTAGAACCAAAAAAGCGCGATCGTTTATTGCAAATGTTAAAAAAAGAGGGTATGTCAATTCGACAGTTAGAGCGTTTGACGGGATTGAATCGAGGGATCATTCAAAGGGCGTAGTATGTTAAGGGAACTGTCCTTTTGACATGTTAGAATGATTCAAGGAAATAATCTACAGAAATATTCATTCAACGAATTTATAGGAGGAAACATTATGTGTATGGATTTTTCATATTTAAGAGCGAATGAAATTTATTCCCAGTATTGGTATCGTGAAACAGCCAATTCGGAAGTACTTTGTAGTGCACCTAAAAAACATTCTTATAGAAGTACCTTTTCATGTGATAGGGATCGGGTGATGTATAGTTCAGCTTTTAGACGTTTGGCCTCCAAGACACAGGTATTTAATTCGCAAACCGGTGATAACTTAAGAACTCGTTTAACACATACTTTGGAAGTTTCACAAATTTCACGAACAATAGCTAGTCAACTTAAATTGGATGAAGATTTAACAGAGGCAATCGCACTTGGGCACGATGTTGGGCATACTCCGTTTGGACACATTGGTGAAAGAACTTTGAATGTTTTTTCCAGAGGAGAAGATAAAAGGCAGCAATTAGAGGGATTTAAAACTTCGCCTCGGTATCATGGATTTAAACATAACCAGCAAAGTGTACGAGTTCTTGCTGAATATTCTGAAGGTGTAAAGTTTTCGAACTATATGCTATTTGGAATCCGAGAACATAGTAAATTATTTTGGTCGAATGCAGAAGATGTGAAATTTTATAATATTTACGAAGCATATTGTTCGTATTGTGATAGTTTTAAAAATCAATATCCGGCATGGTCATTTGAAGCATATATCGTTAAATGGGCTGATGAAATTGCCCAGCGACACCATGATATCGAGGATGCATTTCTGCAGAAAATCATTCCAGCTGATGAAATTGTTGAAAAAGTAAAACCATTGGTTGGTTTAATCAATGATGACAACATCACCCAAAAATTTGAACGTCTGAAAGATGAAACTGATAAATTATGTAGAAAAGACTTTGCATCAGTACAGTTTGCATTTGCACATACTCTTTCAAGTTTCATCGTTGATGCATATGTAACTGTTATTATTAAGGAATTTACACGTGTTTTAAAACATTTTTCAAATTATTATGAAATTAAAAACGCAGAAGAATTTAAAAATAAATATTTGAATATTCCTGTAGAGCATGTACGTGAACTCATGAGCCTGAATGATACAAAAATTAGTAAAATTGATAGTGCTTTAGGCCAGAGTTTAAAGTATAGCATTTTAGATTCGTATGAAGTTCAGAGAATGGATGGTAAAGGAGCATATACAATCAGAAAGCTGTTGCGTGCTTATCTTTCCAACCCGCAACAATTACCAAGTGAATACGTTAACAGATTTATCAAGGTGGAAATGGTGCGCCTTTTGGACAAGCAGTCTGTGAATCAGATTATTGAAAATATTAGGTCGGAGTTGAACGGCTTGCCAGAGAACATTAATGTGTGGAGAGATTATGAATGCAGAGAGGCTTTGAGATATATTTTTAAAGATACAACTTTATATTCTCTTACATATGATGCGTTGTTGAGAGTAATCTTTGATTATATTTCTGGCATGACGGATTCTTATGCTACAGCACAACGTATTGAATTGTACTAATTTGTAACCAGTTATCTGATAATTATATGCAGTTATCGGATAACTGGTTAATAGCGGCATCAAAAAAAGAAGTAAGAACATATTGTGTGATCCGAATGGTAGGATAGCGCTAACAGAGCAACAATTACGGAAGATATCTCTCGTCAATTTTCCGAATCTTTCAAAACTTTATTAAGGATGGTGTATCAATTGGATAATTATTTAAAATCGGTGAATCATGCATATAGCGAAAGAGGAGCCGTTATTATTCTTGGTCTCACCGGAAGAACGGGCTCCGGTTGCACAACCGTTTCTAATATTCTGAAAAAAGAAAAGTTTGAACAGTTGGATTTGCGTGATTATAAAACTCATGATCATTCTTGCAAGGATGATAGAAAGTATGAAGTTATTCATAAGTTTATGGAAACTGATAATCGGTGGCAACCATTTACGGTTATTGAGGGAAGCAGTGTTATTTTTTCTTTCATACTGGAAAATGGATTTCAGAATTTTTCAGACTGGTTTTCTCAATATGATAACAGTGGCAGTCAAGACGGCATTCGCATCCGCTCCCTTGAGAGTTTAAAGACTACTATTGATGGGCTTCAGTATATGTTTAAGGATTCTGCAAATTATCCGTTGGATCATTTGGAAACACTACTGACAGTGGAAGAGGATGTAGAAAAGTATTATACATACTATACGAAAACAATTACAAAATACAAAAAAGAATTTCAAAAAAGTATTGAGGAATATACTTGTTACCGTGAAATATTAAATAGATTTGAGCAGACGCAAACTATTAAACGGCATTTGTATACCTCCTTTATGCAAACATGGGGAAATAATATCAGAAGTTCCGGCAATCCGTATAAAAACGATTATACACAGGAAAATTTCTATGACGTTGCCAAAAGAATTGATGCGATTATTCAGATTATCCAGAAACACAATGAAATCGAGGCAGAGAAACATAAAGGCGACAGGTGTTCTACCCGCATTTGTATTGATGCTATCCGAAATCCTTATGAAGCATATTACTTTAAGGATAAATACAGTTCTTTTTATCTGATGTCCATTAATGTGGAAGACGCGGAAAGAAGACAAAGAATGGGCAATTTAGATGAAGAAGAACAAAAGAGTTTAGACTACATTGAGTATGAAGAGAGTAATGAATTGGACTATTCTATCTTTTTTCATCAGGATATGCAGTCTTGTTTGGCAATGTCCGATATTCATTTGTATAATCCGAAAAGTAAAGACGGTAAAATGTATGAGATTACTCAGGAACTTCTCAAATATATTGCATTGATGCTGCATCCCGGACTGGTTGCACCTTCCCATGTTGAACACTGTATGCAAACAGCATATGTGTCGAAATTGAATTCAGGATGCTTGTCCAGACAGGTGGGAGCGGCAATCACAGGAGAAGATTATTCTATCAAGGCAGTAGGATGGAATGAGGTTCCCGAAGGACAAGTTCCTTGTAATTTAAGATGTGTGAATGATTACTGTGCAAATAAGGATAAAGCTTCTTTCAGTCAATTCGAACTGGAAAATCCAGATTTTCAAAAGGCGTTATATAAAATCAAGGAAAAATGTTCTGATGCTGATATGCACGGATTTTCCTATTCCTATTGCTTCAAAGAAATATATAATGCTATCAAAAACGATAAAAATCAGGTGTATACCAGAGCATTGCATGCAGAAGAAAATGCATTTCTGCAACTATCCAAAAACGGTGGACAAGGGATTAAGGGAGGAAAGCTGTTTACAACAGCAAGTCCCTGCGAATTGTGTGCGAAGAAAGCTTATCAGTTAGGCATTAGAGAAATTTATTATATAGATCCATATCCCGGTATATCCGAGAAACATATATTATCGTTTGGAGAACATGAAGGACCCAAAATGATATTGTTTACCGGTGTAATTGGGGATGCATATATTAGATTATATACCCCTAGAATTCCGATTAAGGATGAGATCAAGCTGTTATCCGGTGTTAACAATCGTGCTGTGATACAAGGGGATTCTAAAGCGATTCGCAAATTAAAAACCGATCGACGTCAACAATTAATTGACAGTACGCTCGAATTTATAACCAGAACGGACATCAGACAAACTGTGGCTAAGAGCATCACAGCATTATGTACTACAATTGATTCTATTACGGAACAGATTGCATGGTCCGGTAGTTCAATCGATGGTATGAAAGTCGGAAAATGTTCGAAATCTCATAATGAATTTATTTATCAGTCAGAACATCTTCCGTATGAAATAAAAATCCCTTTAGAGAAACCGTTGGATAATAATGAAAGCCTTGATTATACTTATCAGGTAGATGTCAAAGATGCGAAACGGATTATGAATCCCTATTATGCACATCTTATTTATTCAGAAACAGATTGTTTGAAGATGACCTTAAGAGCACCCAAAGGGATGTTGGTTAATGTTAAAATGAAGGTTTATGCTGATTTGGATATGTCCAATGATTTTTTTGTCAAAGAGGATATCTTTAATAAAACAGAAAAACATGGTGTTGTTTCGTACACATATGAGGCGACAGGTATCAGTCCACGATACAGTTACAGCTTTGAGTGGGAATTTGCTGAAAAATATGGTGCGGAACGAAAGGAGTAATGCCATATGAAACAAACGAAGAAGTTACGTTTTGCAATTTGTGTTATTATAAGCTTATTGATTATATGTTTTTCAACGTTTGGTGCATTTTCGAATGATTTACAAACGGAGGAACTGCAGACAGAAATTACAGATATCTCTGAAGAAAATCTGATTACGCAAAGTTCCGTTAACAATCCCGGAAGTTATACTACTCTTTGGGACAATATGGTGGATTATCAGGGAGTAGAAAGGTCCACCAATGATTCTATTTGGTTGTGTGCCGGCGGATGGGCAGAGTTTCATGTTCCCGTTACAGAAGAGGGGATTTATTATTTACAGATGAAATCTACCGGTGGTTCTACAACCTTGCGGGTTGAGGCAGACAGTGCTTATTATGCTCAGCTTCCGGTATCTGAAAATGAGCAGTTCTACAAACTGAACAGTGACGGAAATTATGAGTTTATATATTTTACTCCAGGGGAACATTCTGTTATTTTAAGAAATATCGGTTCTGATGATTGCAGAGTGATCGATTTAGAGTTCAAGGCATCCCAGTATGCTATCGATGATGGAGTGACGCCATCTTTGGCAGATTGTAAGCTGTTTTCTGAGTTGAATTTATCTGCGCATACTCATGTGCACGGAATCAATACCACTCAAAGCGGAGAAGACCAGACATCAGTATTTGGAACGGATTGGTATTCATCAGCAGATGAATTTCAGGTTCATAATGAAGTTTCCTTTGTTATGGAGAAAGGTGACTGGGCAAAATATGAAGTGATTGTGCCTTACACCGGAATTTATCAGTTGGATGCACGATTAGGTGCAAGCAGCAGTGCAGGACATACCGATTCTCAGATTGTTTTTTATACTGAAGATGGATATAAAGTTTTGTATCCGGCTTTAATGGAAAATGGATGGGAAGGAATCTGGCAGGAAGGATGTTATATTCATCTGGAGGAAGGGTCTAATATTATTACAGCGATAAACACCGGAGATGATGCATTAGCATTGTACACTATTTTGTTGACTGAATTAGAGGACAATGGTGCAGATTTTGCGGATTTGTTAATCACAAATTCCAATGACGGTATTTATGTTGATGGACTAACTATTGAAAATCAAACTGCTAAGGTATATGTATTTAAAATGGGAGATTCCTATGATGTATCAAAGCTTGTGTTAGCAGAATATGATGAAAATTTACAAATGATGCAGGTAGAGGTTTTGACGTTGCCTCTTGATGAACAAGCTATTTTCACAGGTGCAGAATACGAAATTTCCTTGGATAATCAGGTTGCAGGGACTATGAAGGCATTTGTTGCAACAGAGAATTTAATTCCCTACACAGGTGCTGTGACTAATTAAGTTCCTTGCATACAATACGTGTAAAAAACAAGAATAATTGGAGGAATGAAACATGGGCGTAGTGCATTTTCTAAATGTAAACGAAGGTGATTGCATTTGGATACAGCATCCCTCAAAACACAATACTGTAATTGATATTTCAAATGGGAATGAAGAAATTAATGAGGATGACACTGTGTTCTCAGGAAATCATCACCAAAAACAACATCCCGTTAATCCTATTAAATATTTGAACGAAAGAAATGTTCGTACTATCTTTAGATTTATTTTAACCCATCCGGATATGGATCATATGGATGGGATTAAGGCGCTGTTTGATAGTTATGAAGTTGTGAATTTTTGGGATACCAAAAATGAAAAAGTGATGGATGAGAGTTCGGATTGGGGAAGATACAACAAGGCTGATTGGGAGTTTTATCAGAAAATACGAAAATCAAACGATTCTCCCAAAGTACTACATGTGTATGCCGGAGCAAAGCAGCAGTATTTTAATATCGATAAAAATGGACACTCTGGTGGAGATGATTTATATATACTTGCACCTACGCCAGCGTTAGTCGAAGAAGCTAATGAAACTGAGGAGTACAATGATTGTTCGTATGTTCTTTTATACTTAACCGGGGAAGGGAAAAAGATTATTTTTGCGGGAGATTCTGCTGACAAGACGTGGGATTATATTTTGGAAAATCATAAAGACGATGTAACAGATGTCGATGTTTTAATAGCGCCACATCATGGACGAAAATCAGGGGGTAATGATCGATATTTAGACGTCTTAAACCCAAAATTGACATTATTTGGTAACGCTAAGAGCGAATATCTGAATTATGCTGCATGGAGTAGCAGAGGATTGGATTATATTACAAATAATCAGGCTGATTGCGTCATCATCAATACAGAAGGCGAAACCGGTATGGATGTTTATGTAACGTATGAAACATTTGCTCGAGAACGTAATTCAAATACTTTTCATGATGAGGCTTTTGGTGGTTGGTATGTAATGACTATATAATATAGGGAGAACAGCGATGGACAGTATTTTAAAACAAATTGCAGATAAGATTTCGTCATACAATCTTTTCACTAATTTGTATCCTGGAATTATTTATTGTTATTTACTGAAGGTGATGTTTCATGTAGACATTTTATTAGATAATTGGTTTGAAAATCTGATTATATTTTATTTTGTAGGCATGGTTTTGAGCAGAGTTGGATCTATTTTAATTGAACCAATAATTAAAAGTATTTCTTTTAAAAACAAGCCTTTAGTAAAGCATACATCATATTCAGATTATGTACATGCATGTGCAGAAGATTCCATAATATCGACATTGTCGGAAACGAACAATACATATCGAACCATGATAGCTTGTTTTTTGTGTGCTATTATATTCAAAATAGGTATTACGATAAACGATCTTCTTATGAAAATTGGGTGTGGACTTTTTCAAAACAATGCAGATTGGTTGCTTTTAGTTTTTTTATTAGTGTTGTTTGTATGTTCTTACATAAAACAAACGAATTATGTAAAAAAAAGAGTAGAGGTTGTTATACAAAGACGTAATTCCGATAAGTGATTTTCTAGATACAACTTTGGCAATTGCTTAATAAACTAAAATCGACATCTATCTTGACATCTATAGCGTAAAAAAAGATAACAAAAGATACCAAAACATGGCAATTTAATTGTTTATAAAACCTGAGAAAAGAACTAATTTGGGCTTCGGTTTTTAGCCTATGTAAATCTTTTAATCAAGTTGTCCGGCGTTCGAATCGCCGATGGCTCACCAAAAATCCTCGTTCGTAAGAACGGGGATTTTTACTTATTACCGATTCACTCTTCACTATTACCTAAAATTCATTGGTGTACGGATTTTTGGAAAGTAATAAGTAATAGTGAATAAGGAAGAAGTTAAGGTGGCTTTGCTTACGCAAAACTTATTTTTAATAGCATTCAAACCATTCGGCTTACCAAACCGCTGAAATCTTCAGGTTTCGGCGGTTTTTTCATTTCTGCAAAATTTTTCACAGCACTTGATTTTTAAGTATGATTATCTTGCAAAATTTGGAAGAATATGTTATATTATAACAAGATTTTATTTTGCGAAGAAAAGAGATGAATGGGATGACATCCTCAAAAACAATCACCCAATATGAAAAAATGACCACCTGGCCAATCCCGAAATTGGTTATTTCCTTAGGGATTCCCACCACCATCAGTATGTTGGTGACCAATATTTATAATATGGCAGACACCTATTTTGTGAGCACCCTTGGAAATAGTGCCAGCGGTGCGGTGGGTGTTGTGTTTGGTTTGATGGCGATTATTCAGGCATTCGGATTTATGTTCGGACACGGTGCGGGAAGCATTATTGCCCGAAAATTGGGGCAAAAAGACTCCCACAGCGCAAGTGTGTTTGCATCCATCAGCATTATCTCCTGTTTGGTTGTGGGGACGTTGCTTGGCGTTTTGGGGCTTCTTTTTACAGAACCCTTGATGCGTTTGTTAGGCAGCACCCAAACCATTCTGCCTTATGCCAAAGATTACGGCATCTATATTCTGATTGCGGCACCTTTTACCATGGCAAGCTTTGCCTTAAATAACATTTTGCGGTATGAGGGGAAAGCCTTATTTGCAATGATAGGTCTTGGGATTGGCGGTATTTTAAATATCATCTGCGACCCGATTTTTATTTTTGGTTGCAAGATGGGAGTAGCAGGGGCAGGTCTTGCCACTGCGCTTTCTCAGATGGTGGGATTTGTGATTTTGCTTTCTATGTTTTTTAGGGGCAAAACCTTAAGCAAACTCAGCGTGAAATTGGCAAAAGAAAACCCCAAAGGAGTTTTTCGGATTATGGCAACCGGGTTCCCCAGCTTTTGCAGACAGGGGTTAACCAGCATCGCCACTATGACATTAAATATTCTTGCAGGTAGCGTGGGTGCAGATGCTGCTGTGGCGGCAATGTCCATTGTGAATAAAATCACCTTCTTTATCTTTGCGGTGGGGCTCGGCATCGGACAGGGATTTCAACCTGTGGCATCATTTAACTACGGTGCGAAGATTTATTCCCGTGTAAAAAAATCATTCTATTTCACCCTATGGGCAGGAGAAATTTTGCTCGGTGTGTGTGTGGTGGTTGGTCTGATTTTCTCCAATCAGTTGGTCGGAATGTTCCGAAATGACCCCACAGTGATTGCAATCGGCACCTTAAGCCTGCAATTGCAGCTTTTGGCATTGTTTTTCCATCCTATGACCATCTGTGCCAATATGATGTTTCAAAGCATTGGAGAAAACAAAAAGGCAACCTTTTTATCCATGCTTCGAAGCGGGATTCTGTTTATCCCCATCTTGCTCATTCTCACACACTTTTTCGGGTTATTCGGCGTGCAGTCTGCCCAGGCAATTGCGGATGTGTTTGCATTCTTCATCTGTGCACCTGTTGCCGTCCGCTTCTTAAAAAATCTTCCCGAAGACCAAACGAAACAGCAATAATCAACAATAAAAAAAGGATTCCGAAAGGAATCCTTTTTTTAATACTTTAAAAACTTATTTGGTGCCGAAGATTCGATCTCCTGCGTCGCCTAAGCCGGGCACAATGTAGCAACGTTCATTTAAGCATTCGTCCACATTGGCGCAATACACTTCCACATCGGGATGGGCTTTGGTTAAGGCTTCAATTCCTTCGGGGGCTGCGATTAAACATAAGAATTTAATCTGTTTTCCGCCGTAGGATTTAATCTGTGCAATGGCGTCAATCGCAGAACCACCGGTTGCAAGCATGGGGTCTACCACCACGATTAAGCGTTCCTCAATGTCTTTGGGGAGTTTGCAGTAGTATTCGTGGGGAATCATGGTTTCTTCATCACGGTACATTCCGATATGACCAACCTTTGCAGAGGGAATTAAAGTCAGCATCCCTTCCACCATACCAAGACCTGCACGCAAAATCGGCACAATTGCCATTTTTTTGCCTTTTAGCATTTTCTGTTTGGTTTTGGTTAAGGGGGTTTCAATTTCCACTTCTTCCAAGGGCAAATCACGGAGTGCTTCATAGCACATTAACATGGTGATTTCTTCCACCAGTTCACGGAATTCTTTGTTGGTGGTGGTAGTTTGACGAAGAATGGTGGTTTTATGCTGAATTAAGGGATGATCAAAAACAGTAACTTTATTCATGAGAAATGCTCCTTACTGTGCTTTTTTGCCGGATACCATTAAGTTAACCAGAATACCTAAAATCAATGCACAAGCGATAGAAGTTAAGGTGATATTACCGAAGGTTAAGGTGAAACCGCCGATACCGGTGATTAAAATGGTTGCCACAACAAACAGATTTTTGTTTTCGTTTAAGTCTACTTTTTGCAGCATTTTCAACCCTGACACTGCAATAAAGCCGTATAAGGAAATACAAACGCCACCCATTACGCAGTTGGGAATTGTGGATAAGAAGGTAACAAAGGGAGCCACAAAGGATGCAACAATTGCCATAATAGCGGTGGTTAAAATGGTCACAACAGAAGCATTACCGGAAATTGCCACACAACCAACAGATTCACCGTAGGTGGTGTTGGGGCAGCCGCCGAAGATTGCACCTGCAACAGAACCGATACCGTCGCCCAGCAGGGTTCTGTGTAAACCGGGTTCTTCTAAGAGTTCGGTTCCGATAATGGAAGATAAGTTTTTATGGTCTGCAATATGTTCTGCAAATACTACAAAAGCAACGGGAATATATGCTACTGCGATGGTTGCAATATATTCGGGAGTAATTGCAGAAATTCCTTTTATGGCGGTTAAGAAGGTGAAATCGGGAATCCATTTCATATTGGAAAACGCAGTGAAGTCGATTACCATCAGAGCGGGGTTTTGAGTTGCATTACCGATTACGGTGAATATGGTTGCCACTACATAACCTGCTAAAATACCGATAATAAAGGGAATCATTTTTGCCATTTTCTTGCCGTAAACAGAGCAGAGAATCACGGTTGCCAAAGTAACCAGACCACAGAAAACACACACATATACAGAGGCACAGGAAACACCATTTACCAGTACTTTACCAACCTGCAGGTCACCAACTGCGTTGCCGGCCAGAGATAAACCGATAATGGCAACGGTGGGGCCGATAACTACGGGAGGCATCAGTTTGCCAATCCATTTAACACCTGCAAATTTTACAATGATTGCTAAAATCACATACACCAGACCTGCAAATGCAGCACCGATGATTAAACCTGCATAACCTGCAGCAATGGTGGAATCACCTGCAGCAATGGTGGCAGCACCTGCAAAAGCAGCAGACATAGAGCCGAGAAATGCAAAAGAAGAACCTAAAAATACAGGACTTTTAAACTTGGTGAACAGAAGGTACACCAGAGTACCGATCCCTGCACCAAACAGTGCTGCAGATTGGCTCATTCCGTTTCCGATAATAGCGGGAACAGCAACAGTTGCAGCTAAAATTGCCAGCACCTGCTGGAATGCGAATACTAAGGTTTTGCCAAAAGTGGGTTTGTCTTTTACGCCGTAAATTAAATTCACGAAAAACGCCTCCGTTTGTTCGGATGATATTCATCCGTTTTTTTTATTTTTTCTTATCTTTATCATATCAAATCTGTCGAAAAATGTCAAGCACAGAAGTAAACATAAAAAAAGAGAATCCAAAATTGGATTCTCTTTTTTGCTTTTATGAAATTATTATTTCTTTAATGCTTCCACAGTTGCTTCGAACGCCTGTTTGTAACCCTGACCTAAAATAATAACGTCAGCACAAACGTTTACGAAATCGTAACCCATATCACGCAGTTGTGCAATATTGCCGGGGCCGCCGGTGGTACCTGCGAATTTTCCGTATTTTTTTGCAGTTTTCGCAATCAGTTCACGAGTTTCTGCCACTTTGGGATTTGCGAAATCCAGGGGGCATCCTAAGCCCTGAGTGAAGTCTGCGGGGCCAAAGAAAATCATATCAATACCGGGCAGTGCACAGATTTCTTCTAATTCTGCCAGCGGTTCGGGATCTTCAATCTGAACAACAACAAATCTCTGATCATTTGCCTGTTCCATGTAATCCTTACCGTCTACCAGACACCATTTACCGTCGGCATTACCACCATCTAAGGGACGACGGCCGATGGGATGGAATTTGGTATAGTAAACAATCTGTTTTGCATCTTCTAAGCTCATTAAGTGGGGAACCATAATGCCGGAAGAATCTGCTTCTAAGGGACGGATTAAATCATTGTAGCTTCCTCTTGCCACGCGGGTTAAAACATCCACATCATAGATTTTTGCTGCACGGATAATGTTTTCCACTTCCAGATAGGTTGCGGGAACATGTTCCATATCAATCCAGATACAGTCAAAACCGCTCATTGCAGCGATTTCTGCGCCTCTGGGGTCGGAAATATTGAGTTTACAGGAAACAGCCATTTCACCGTTTCTCATTTTCGCCAGTACTTTGCTTTTTCTCATATTCATATTGAGAATCCTCCTATATGTAACCTGCTTTTTATACGCTGTCAATGTATTATACACCTATTTTTTCCATTCGTCAAGGAAAAAATAGAAAAATCAACTGTTTTTTGACAAACTTTGGCAAAAAAACAATTATTCGTCATCAGTATAGGTGTACACCTCGCCGCAGGGAATATATTTCACCTGAAGCTCCGGCATCATTTCGGCAATTAACTCGGAAATATACACCATGCCTGCTTCCTCGCTTCCTGCGTGTCCTAGAATGAGCAGGGTTTTGTTGTGCCCCATCAGTCCTGCATCTCTGGCATATTCTGCCATCATCCATTCGCAGGTTTCGCCCACGAGAATCACCTGGGTATCCTCTGCCTGAAGCAAGTCCAAAACGCCGTCGGGAGCGCCGAACATCCCTGTGATGACGGTTGCGGGAATATCTCTTGCTCCGCAGATGCGAACGTGACGGAGTCCTAATGTTTTTTCAATGTGTTTGGCAATTTCCACAGCGGTCATAGGTTGATTCAAGGTGATGCGAACATTCTGACCGGGAGTAATATACGCCACATCTGCGTCAAATGCCAACTGTTTTACCATTCCCACTGCAATTAAATCCTCAGGACAAAAATGAGCGTGGTCATGAAAACGGCAGATGGTCATACCGCTTTTTTCAATCAGTTCTCTTTTTTCAGTCTGCAGTTTTTTGGTGCTGTATGCATCCAAGTGGTCGTAGTATAAGGGTTCGTGCACCAACAGCATATCTGCTCCCCATTCTGCCGCCGCTTTGATGGTGTCGGTGGAGGGGAAGGTGGTTACGGCAAGTTTTTTGATTTCTTTTTCGGGATCCCCTTCTTTGCAACAATCTCCGTTGGGATTGAATTCTCTGTCTTTTAATGCCAGAGTAAAGAGGGTTTCCATAATTTCGTTGGCTTTCATAACTGAAAAACTCCTATCCTAATACTTTTAAAATATAAGCTGCCACGGATTTGGTTAACTTCAAAAGTTTCTCACATTCGATGTATTCGTTAGGCTGATGTGCACCGCCCACTTCGTGGAACAGTCTGGATGCACCGATGGTAAAGGTGGCCTTCTCACTGCCGTATTTTAACAGTACCGACATATCAGACAAGGCACCTGCACAAACCTGCATATCCATTCCCACATCTTTTGCAGCTTCCACCATCAGTTTTACATCCTCGGAATCAGGAGGACAAACACCATAATGGAAGAAGCGGGAATCGGGAGTAAATCCGTCACCAATCAATCCTAAGGGTTCTAATTTTTCGGCAATGGATTTTTCTAATTCTGCAAATTCTTTGTAAATTTCTTCTTTGGTTTTATCGGTATAGAAAGTGAATTGCAATACGCCGATATCCTTGTCCATATCGTTGTTTCCGGCACGGATTTCATTGTAGCGCAGGGAAGTTTCGGGAACAAAGGTATCTTTGTAGTAGGGATTTTCTTGCAGTTCGTCTCTTCGTGCGTGGAAGAATTTTTCCATTTCTTTCATCACAATGGGGAAGCCCATTGCGGTGGGAGCTGCACTGTCAACTGTATCTTTGGTGTGGAAACGGTAGGTTACAACACCGCCGCCGGTTGCGCTGGGGACTAACATTTCGTAGCCACCGTCAATATTCACGATGCGGTTGGTGGGATATTTCATCACTGCCGCCATTGCACCGTGAGAACCGCCCAGTTCCTCATCCACATACGCGGAGAACAGCAGGTTTTTCTTGGGCGTAAATCCTGCATCTTTTAACAGTTTCATTAAGAAAATGGAAAGGGCAATACCATATTTGTCATCAGTGGCACCTCTGCCGTAGATATTGCCGTTTTCAATGTCTCCCGACAAGGGGTGGCGTTCCCAGTTTGCCAAATCGCCAAACATCACCGTGTCGGTATGTGCCATCAGCATCACTTCGTTCACGTCTTCTTCACCACGCATCACTGCGGTCACGTTGTAGCGATTTTCCAGGTTTTTGCCCGGCAGATAGTCGGGGTGATTTTCAAAGCCCTCTAAAGACATGGGAGAGTACAGGTCGCTTTCAAAACCCGCATCCTGGCAAAGTTTGTGAATCAGACGGGCACATTCTTCTTCGTTGCCGCCGTTTCCGTAGTTTTCGGTATTGATTTTAATCATATCCGAAAGCATTTTGTATAACTCGTCCTGATGTTTGTCAATCAGGTCGCAGATGGTTTTTAAGTCCATTGTTTCATCCTCCTACAAAGATACTTTTTGAAATTGGTTGTGATATAATGTGTAAAGATATTGGAAGCCAATATCCTTTAAGTATTTTCTTGCTTCCGAAAACCAACAGTCGATGGTGTCTTTATGGTGACTGTCGGAATTCAGGATAATTTTGGCATCTTTTTTTCTTAAAATATGCAACAGATTTTCAAAAGGGTATGGAGTGGTGCGGATGCCTCTTGCAATTCCCCCTGTGTTCAGTTCAAAAATCACGTCGTTTTCTGCAGCGATATTCATATAGTTTTCTGCAAGTTTATGATAATCGGGATTTTTTAAAAACCAATCGGTTTGAGATTCTTCATATTTGGTGATTAAATCAAAATGTCCCACGATATCGGGTTTTCTATCCTGAATGTAGGCACAAAACTGTTGGTAGTAGGCTTCTGCCAAGGCGAGAGGATCCCCCGAAAAAGCATCTAAGCATTTTTGCAGTTTGTCCATCCCGCAGTCTAACTGGTGATACACACCATTTACTTTCAGATAATGAGAAGAACCCAGCAGATAATCAAACTTGCTTCGGTCAATCCTTTGGTAGGCATCTTCTTCGATTCCCACATAAATTTCAATTTCTTTCTGATATTTTTCTTTTAACGCTTTGATGGTGGCGAGATATTCGTCCACATTTTTTAAGCAATAACTGTTATCAAAATCGGTGGGAGCGTGCCCTGAAAAACCGATGGACGAAAACCCTTTTTCTATAGCAGATAACACCACTTCTTCGGGACTGCTTTTCCCGTCACAAAGTGTGGTGTGGGTGTGAAAATTTGTCAGCATTTGTATTTCCTCATTCCACTTTGATTTTCTTTCATTTTACAGGAAAATGATTCAAAAAGCAAGCCTTTTATAAAAAAAGGAAAAAAGATGTAATAAAAAACACGACAAATTCATACAAATTCTTGACAAATTCGACATTTTGCATTATAATTATTAAATAATAATATATAATAATATTAAATGTAAAGCAAAAACAGCACGAAAATGAATAATTATACAAAAAGATGATTATGCAGTCGTGGAATTTTTGCATCAGGAATATACTGATATTAAAAATTGAGCTAAGAATTGTGAGGGATTGTTTGTGGATTATTGGGTATATACCAACGTGGGCAGTCGGGAAATCAACGAAGATTATGCAGACTGCTGTCAAATCAAAGAAAACCAGTCATGCTTTGTGTTGTGTGACGGCTTGGGCGGTCACGGCAAAGGCGAAGTGGCATCCGAACTTGTAGTGAAAAGTGTTTTGGAATATGTGCAAAAAGCCGATGTAGCGCAGGAGGGGATTCTGCAAAACAGTGTTCTCTATGCGCAGGAAACACTCCTGCAGGCGCAGGCAGACCTGAATGCACATGATGAAATGAAAACCACCGTGGTAGCACTTCGCATCTGCGACGGGCAGGCACAGTGGGCACATGTGGGAGATTCTCGTTTGTATGTGTTTCGCAAAAAAAAGGTGTTCACCAGAACTCTGGACCACAGCGTTCCACAGATGTTGGTCGCTGCGGGAGAAATCAAGGAAAAACAGATTCGCAATCACGTGGACCGCAATCGGTTGATTCGTGTGATGGGGATGCCGTGGAGTTCTCCCAAATATGAAATTTCCGAGCCTTTGCAGTTGCAGAGTGGTGATGCCATTCTGATGTGTTCCGATGGCTTTTGGGAACTCATCGAAGAAAAAGAAATGATAAAATGCTTGAAAAAAGCAGATTCCTGTCAGCAGTGGCTGGAAAAAATGGGAGAACTGGTTCAGAAAAACGGAAAAGGAACCAATATGGATAACAATACCGCCATCGGCGTGATTTGGTAAGACAGCAGGAAAGGAAGTGCAAGTTTTGGGAATTGTCAAATGTGAAAAAGGTCATTTTTATGATAATGTGAAATATGATACCTGTCCCCATTGCAGCGCTGCCGGAAAAAGCGGAGCTGTGGTCGAGGAAGAGGAAAAAACCATCGCCAAAATTGCAGGTGCAAAGCAAAGAAGCAGTCTGGCTTCTTTTGTGGCAGGGAATGAAGAACGAACTGTCAGCATTTTTTCAAAAAAAGGAAGTTTTTCTCCGGTAGTAGGCTGGCTGGTTTGTGTGGAAGGTCCGGAACGTGGCAGAGATTATCGTATCATCAGTGGCAGAAATTTTCTGGGGCGTTCTCATCAGATGGATATCACCATTGTGGATGATCCGGAAATTTCCCGCGAGAAACATTGTTCCGTGATTTATGATCCCAAAGCGGTGCGGTTTACTCTGGCACCGGGAGCAGGACTTTGTTATCTTAACGGAACGCAGGTGGTTGATCCCACCCCCGTAAACGCCTATGATAAGATTTCGCTGGGAAAAACTACATTGCAGTTGGTTCCCTACTGTAAGGAAGGAGTAGAATGGTAATGAAAAGAATTGTTTGTTTGTTGCTTTGTATGCTTTGTTTGTGCTTTACGTGTCAGGTTTTTGCAGAACCTTCTGACCTTACGGTAAACAGCATTGAACAGATTTATTCCAGAATGCCTCAGATGAAAGCGTATGTCCGCCTGAGCGATCCGGTGGGAGAACAGGAAGTTACCGGTTTTTTGAATTCCAAAGAACTGACTACCGTATCTCACCAAGCCTTTGACAGAGCGGAAGGGGTTTCTTTTGTTCTGATGTTTGACTGTTCCACTTCTGTCAGCGCATCCCAGATGCAGGCAATGAAACGAACAGCACAGAACTTCGTGCAAAATTCTGCGGTTGCAAAAGACTGCTTCACTGTGGTATCCTTTGGAACCAAAATTCAGATTTTAACCGATGCAAGTTCCAACCATCAGCAGGTGCTGGATGCCATTGCATCGATGAAAAACAATCAGAACGGAACCGTGCTATACGATGCGGTGGATGCTGTTCGTCAGATTACTGAACAGGCACCCCAGACTGCTCCCACCAAACAGATGTGTGTGATTTTTACCGATGCAGCTGACTACAATCTGGGCGGTACTACCAGTATTGAGGTGCTTCGTGTGGCTGAAAGTGCTGGAACTCCCATTTATGCCATTGCCATCAATCCCAATGACAAAGTATCCATTGATTCTCTGGGTGCCATTGCCCGTGCCAGCGGCGGTAACGTGTTTGTGGCTACCGGAGGCAACATTGAAAAAGCCTTCCAGGATGCAATGACTACTCTGGATGATTTATATGAAATTGAATTTGCGTCTGATTCCAATAAGGTGTCGCTGACGGAAGAAAATTTCTGCATTTGTGTGGGAGATAAAACCTCCGGAAAAGTGCTGGAACGAAAATTCCGTTCTACAGCCTGGGAAAAAGATACCACTCCGCCCACCATCGTATCCACCGAAGTGTTATCCGCCTGTGAACTTTCCATTCAGTTCTCCGAACCGGTAGATAACGGTGGAAAACCCGAAAACTATACCGTAAGAAACGGTGAAACTACTTTGCAGATTCAGGATGTTCGTTATGATGAAGAAACTTGCACTGCTATTTTAAGCTTCCAGGAATATTTGGGAAGCGGCAACTATTCTGTGGCTCTTTCGAACATTACCGACAGCAGCATGGAACAAAATCCTTTGATTCAGGAACATTCCTTCAGTTTGAGTGGTTGGACTGCATTCGTGCTGGGACTGAAAGGCAACATCGGAGGCGGTAACGGCGGCTGGCTGTTTGTGTTGTTGATTGTAATTGTATTAGCCATTATTTTTGCAGTGATCCTGAAAAAGAAAAAGAACGTTGTTGTGATGAATGGCAAGGAAGTGCCTTTAGACAGTGTGCAGTATGAATATCAGCAGCAACAGAACGAGCTGCCCAAAGCATATCTGAAGCTGATGATGGAAACCGCAGACGGAAACACTGCAAATCTGGATATCAATCTGGTGCAGAGT
Source organism: Clostridia bacterium (assembly GCA_045656345.1). GTDB lineage: Bacteria > Bacillota > Clostridia > UMGS1840 > UMGS1840 > SIG452. The sequence goes on along the minus strand of JAZOQZ010000049.1, from coordinate 17,456 downwards.
GTGATTTTCGGACGTGCATCTTCTTGTGAGGTAACTGTTGATGACAGCAATCTTTCCCGTCAACATTTTGCCATTGAAGCAGAGGACGGAATGTTGTTCATTCAGAATTTAAGCGAAACCAACGGAACCTTATTAAACGGCATTTTGCTTCAGGCAAAGCGTCAGCTTGCAGTCGGTGATGTGATTGCTGCCGGCCAGGAACGCTTCACCGTAATTAAAATTCAGTAAAAAAGGTTGAGAAGAATATGCAGTTAGATTTTTGTCCCCATTGTTTTTTAGACACAACAGAGGGGATTTGTCCGCGATGTGGATTTGCCATTTCGGAGTATAAAACTCCTGAGAAAGCTTTGAAGCCCGGGACAATTGTCGGTAGAAACTACAAAATCGGACGGGTTCTCGGAATCGGTGGTTTTGGGATTACATACACCGGTCATGATTTGAGAACCAATGCCCGTTATGCCATCAAAGAATATATGCCCAGTCAGGTTGCAATCCGTGTGGAAAATGGTACCCTTGAAGTTCCGAAATCTGAGGACCAGGAAACCTATGACCAGGGTTTGACCATGTTTTTGGAAGAAACTAACATTCTCATTACCCTGACCCAGTGTCCCAGCATTGTGCAGGCGTTTGATTTTATTCACGAAAACAAAACCGGCTATCTGATTATGGAGTTTCTGGATGGTATCAGCTTGAAGTCCATTCTGAGAGAAAACGGAACCGTAGCGGCCGATTTTGCTTTGGAAGTTTTGCTGAAGGTTGCAGATGCTTTACGCAGTGTTCACAATAAAGGCTTATTGCATCGTGATATCAGTCCGGAAAACATTATGGTGATGCCGGACAACAGCATAAAGCTGATTGACTTTGGTGCAGCGAGATTTTTTGTGGGAAGCAAAAATAAGGATGCAACCCTGATTTTAAAACCAGGCTTTGCACCGCCGGAACAATATACCAATGACGGCACTCAGGGAGAATGGACAGATATCTATGCTCTTGCGGCAACCTATTACAAGGTCATCACGGGCAATACGCTTCCGGATGCCAGAACCCGTGCCATTCACGATACTGTGGAACGGCTGGATAATCATTATGTCAGCGTCAGTCATCACGTAGGATTGACTATTCATCAGGCGTTGTCACTCAATTATAAACAAAGACCGCAGAATATCGATCAGTTTGTGGACGATTTGTTAGGACGTCCTGCATATACGGAAGCTCCTAATGAGCCTACTCAGGCAGCAATCCTGCAGCAGCCCACTGAGGAAATCAAACAGCCGACTTTTTTCGACCGCTGGTTCAAAGAAAAACCGGCAAAAAAAGAGAAACCTCCAAAGTCGACACCCCAACCGGCACCTCAGCAGGATTACGGCGGCGGTATCCCTGTGGGAACCGTTGTGGACCTCCGCCCCTTTGTACGGGTGGTCAGCGGCTCCATCAATCTGGGGCAATGGACCATTCCTGCTGACCGGGAAATGAGCGTTGGAAGAGATTTCAACAGCTGCGACCTGGTAGTGTACGGAAATTCCATCAGTCGGAAACATTGTACAGTTACCTATTCTTCACAAAGCAACTGTTTCCTTCTGACTGACTATTCCTCCAACGGAACCTATCTGTCAGACGGAACACGGATGCAGCCGGGTGCTGTGTATGCATTGGATGCCGGTAGTGTGGTATTATTGGCATCGCAGGATTATATTATGGAAGTGGGAGTGAAAGAATGAAATCCAACAAGAGAACACCGCAATCCAATAAATCAAATTCAAAAGAACTGACAAATATTATCCCCCAGAAGACTTTGAGAAATAGAAAGGGTTCCGCTTATAGACATAAGGAAAGGGAATCCGTAAATATCAGAGAATATCACGAGCAGGAATTTCACATTCCGATGAATCGTTTGGACATCTATGGAGACCAGATTTTAGGTTCCCGTGAAACTCAGCAGGATTCATTTTCGGTTTCCGGCTCAACCGATATTTTTTCTCAGGAAACGCCCATGGGATGGGCAGTTGTCTGCGACGGAATGGGAGGGATGTCCTCCGGTGAGGTAGCCAGCCAGACGGCAGATGCGGTGATGCATCAGATTTTAGGCAGCACCTCTTTGGATTCGAACATTCCTGAATTGCTTCGGCAGGCGGTATTTTTGGCAAATGAAGAAGTAAAAAAAATCACTTTGGGTACTTCCGACATCAGCGGTACCACTCTGGTGAGTGTGGTGGCGAACGGAAATCAGCTGTTCTATGCATCGGTAGGGGACAGTCGAATCTATCTTCTCCGCGGTAACGAAATTGCACAGATTACCCGTGACCATAACTATGCTATGGAGTTGGACGAAAAGGTGTTGGCAGGTGAAATGACCCAGGAAGAAGCTTTGGCCACCGCCCAGAGAGAAGCTCTGATCAGCTATATCGGAATTCAGGAACTAAATCTTGCAGACATTTCCTCAGAACCGATTTTGATGCAGAATGAAGACATCGTACTCTTATGCAGTGACGGGTTAACCAAGGTTCTTCCCGACGAAGAAATTTTAAGACTGGTGAATGCCAATCGTGACAGCACCAAGCAAATGGTAGACGTGTTGTTGCAGGAAGTACAGCTGGCGTGCGTCAGAAAGTTGGATAACACCACAATTGCAGTCTTAAAATACCAAAACGGATAAAAAAAACAAATATATATATTAAAAAAAGGAGAGAACATTATGAATTTAACAAGATGTTCACAAGGTCACTTTTACGATGCGGACACCAATGCAACCTGTCCTCATTGTCAAGGTAACAAAGGCAATGATGAAACTATGATCGTACAGCGTAAGGTAGAAGACGATTCTGTTACCGTTCCGCTGACCGATGCCATCAAACCCGCTGCTGCTGCATCCAAAACCGTAAGCAAAACCAATGTAAGCATTAACTCCGTTCAGGACGATAATGAAAAAACCATTAGTTTTGCAAAGGAAAAAGTTGGTCGTGAACCCGTAGTAGGTTGGCTGGTTTGCGTGGAAGGTCCCCACAAAGGTGCTGACTTCCGTCTGAAAACCGGTAAAAACTTCATTGGCCGTGCAAGCAACATGGATGCTGCTCTCACCGAAGACAAATCTGTTTCCAGAGACAAACATGCCATTGTTCTGTATGAGCCCAAAAAACACACCTTCTTGGTACAGCCCGGCGAATCCAGAGAACTCTGCTACTTAAATGACGACGTTGTTTTAGCTGCACAGGCATTAAAACGCAACGACGTGATTGCAGTTGGCGATTCCAAACTGATGTTCTTCCCCTGTTGTGACAATGTATTCAACTGGGATATGAACGATGACAAAAAAGAAGAACCCAAAGAATAATTTTTCAGGAGGGAAAAAATGATGACATTAATAGTTCTTTTATATGTTTTACTTGGAGCTGCTTCTTTAGCATTCAGCTACTACTTCTATTGCATACCTCAGGCATTAATTGCAAAAAAACTGGGTCACAAAGATGTTTGGATGGCTTATGTAGCCTTTGCACGTAATGTTCAGAGAATGAAAATGTTAGGTATGCCTACCTGGAAACTGATGTTTGTAGGCGGTGTATTCACTACTTCTGTTTGCTTTGGCGCACTGTTCCTGCTTGTTTGGGCTTGTGGCGCAATCAATCCTATCTTTGCACTGTTTATTGCAGTAATGCTGTTCCTGGCATATCTGGTATTCTGGTTCCTCTGCACCTATGATTACAGCTGCAGACTGGCAAGCAAATTCGGATTTGACAGAGTACCTACTGCTTTGATTCTGATGTTTGCACCCGGATTATCTCAGGTATTCATGTACTTAATCGCATTAAGCGACAGATATTATGTTGGCGCACCTGCAAAAGCAGCTCCTGTTAGCGGTGGCGCTGCAGTGGCAGCAGCTCCTGTTGCTGATACTTCTGCAATCGGTCTGTTAGGTGTTTCCGGTATGTATCAGGGTGCGAAATTCACCATGAAACCCGGCGATGAATTCGTAATCGGCCGTGACGGTACTTTATCCAACATTATTATCTCCACCAACGGAGACAAAGTAAGCAGAAGACATTGTACTGTTACCTTTAATTCCGCTACCTGCAGATATGAAGTAACCGACTTCTCCAGCAACGGTACCTACTATGGTAACGAACGTCTGTTAAAAGGTCAGGCTACTCAGATTGCAAGAGGCACTACTATTGTAATCGGTGACAAAATGAATCAGTTCAAACTGATGTAATTGTTTCAAATTACCATGTTTTGGGAAATCGGGGAAAGAAGCAGTTCTTTCCCCGGGGTTTCCCGTTTAACATACTATTATGTATAATACTACAGGCGGTAAGCAGATACGATAGCCGCCAAATAGCAGGTTGACTGCTATCCTGTCTGCTTAAGCAGTGGAAAATCACAGCACATACCAAGTAACACAATTGGGAGGAAAAAAGAATGAATCAGGATATTTGTTTAGGCTGTTTCGAACCTTTGAACGGATTTGATGTTTGCAGTCATTGTGGATGGCATCAGGATGCCGTTCCTGAGCATGCGTATCATCTGCATCAGGGAACTGTGTTGCAGGGCAGATACATTGTTGGGAATACAGTTGGTGTGGGTGGTTTCGGGATTACCTACAAAGCATTTGATGCCAATCTGAGCACCATGGTTGCAATCAAAGAATTCTATCCTGCCGGTCTGGTTAGCCGTGTACCCGGGGAAAAGGAGCTGGTTATCTTCAGTGGTGACAAGGAAGAACAGTTCCGTCTTGCAATGACCCGTTTCTTAGACGAAGCCAAAACCATGGCAAAGTTTACCGGCCATCCCAATATTGTACACGTATTTGATTTTTTTGAGGAAAACCATACAGCCTATATCGTAATGGAATTCTTAGATGGTATCACCGTAAAGCATTTCTTAGAATCCAGTCCGGAGCAGAAGCTTCCGGTTGAAACTGCAACGGAAATCATTATGAGCGTTCTGAATGCATTGTCTGAAATGCATTCTAAAAAAATCATTCATCGTGATATTTCTCCCGATAATATTCAGATTACTTCCGCCAATCAGATTAAAATCTTCGACTTTGGTGCTGCCCGACTCACCAAAGAAGATGTGGAGGAAACCCGTTCCATTGTGGTAAAAACCGGTTATACTCCGCCGGAACAGTACCGTGGAAAAAGTAAACAGGGACCCTACACCGATTTGTACAGTACCGGTGCGGTGCTCTATAAATTGCTCACAGGGCTCACTCCCGATGAATCCATTGACCGTATTGTAGACGATACCTTGCAAAAACCCTCCAAACTGGTGAATGAAATTGATTCCAATCTGGAAAAGGTAATTATGAAGGCGTTGGCATTAAAGCCAGAGCTTCGTTTCCAGAATGCGGCACAGTTCCGGGATGCTCTGCTCAACAAGAAAAACGTAGACTATCCGGAAATTGAACTGAAAAAACGTCGTCGGATGCGACTGATTATTACTGCAGTTTTGGTGGTATTCACCATAGCATTCTTCACCTTCTTCGGTTTGTATATTACTTCTGAAGGAGACGATCCGTTGGCATGTGAAAATGGCGCAATCACCGTTTGTTTGTCGGTCAGCGATAATCCTGCCGTTGCAGAACAGGAACAGCTGATGTATCAGGACATTATTGATAAATTTGTAGAAGAAGCAAAAAAACCCACTCAGAATCATCCCGAAGGAAACGAATTTGCGGTAGAAGTTTCCTATATTCCCCAGAGTCGGTACCGCGCACACATCGACCAGGCAATTGCGGCAGGGAATCCCCCCACTGTATTCCAGACCGATGCTTTCAAATCCGACTTGGAAAATTACAGCGCTAGGCTGGATCTGCTGGTGGATGCTATGACGTCTGAGGATTGTCTGATTTTGGAACAGTATGACAAGGCATATCCTGCCGCTTATGAAATGCCTACCGGTTTTTATGCAGGCGCAATTTTTGTCAACCAGGCAGCGGCACGTACCGCAGGAATTGATTATACCCAAACACAAACCATTACTGAGCTGCTTTCCTCTGCAACTTGCACCAACGATGTATATACCGTTGCAATTGAAAAGGATAATCTGGATGATATCCTGGCAGTTATGATCGAAGAAGACCTCTATAACGGCAAAACCATCAGCAGTGAGGTAACTCAGGCATTCGGTACTATTGGACAGTCTATGAATCAGCAGGGATTTGACTACGACCCCATTAACTCTGCCACCTCTATGAACCGTTTTTGGGCAAATCAGCTGGTATATCACGTGGATGACACTATGGAACTGACCAAATACCGTGAATATGCCCCCGGCTATTACAGCGTTCAGCCTCTGGCACAGGATAACAGACTGGTAATCACCATGACCAAGCATATGGGTATCCATCAGTCTGCTGATGAAAATTCCAAGAAAATCGGAATGCAGCTGATTCGTTTTATGCTATCTGACTATGCGCAGGATGTATTGCATATCCGCAACAATTCAGCGCTTCCCGTAAATGCAGGCACCTTAAAAACTTATTTACAGTTCAATCCCGATATTAATTTCGTGGGAGATTACAACGAATTCATCGTTAATGGACAGTACCGTTATGTTGCTTACAACTTCGGTACAAAGATTTATACAGAGATTATGGAAGCAAATGCAGATTACGCAAAAGTAACCGAATATCTGGAAATGAAATGAGGTCATACAGATGAATATACCAATGAAAAATGATACCGTCATCGGAAATCGATATCAGATTGTGATGGCGAGTAGCCAGCAGACCGACGGCACAATTACCTATTTTTGTCAGGATAAGGAAACCTCAATTCCTGTTGTTATGGCAGAATTCTATCCTGACTATGCGTTCCGTCAGGAAGACAATCGGGTAGACTATACCCGATTGTCCGATGATGATAAAGCCGCTTTCCAGGAACATTTCTACTGGATGAAACGCTTTGGCGTGTTGCCCACCGTTCCCACCGCTTACGAAATGATTTCGGAAAACAACACCTGCTATGCTGTTTATGAATATATCAGCGGTGTTTCTGTTGGAAAATTAAAAGAAAGAAACCGTCGTTTCACCTTTGATTCCGTTCGTCGGTTATTGCTTGCGTTGTTACAGACCAACCGTGAAATGCTGCGATTTGGCTTGTGTCAGCCGGAATTTCAGGTGCAGGATGTAATGATTACCAGAGAGGGGGAAGTGAAGCTCAAAAATTTCCGCCCCGTGAAAGATAGCAATGCATCCTATCGGTCGGTCAAATCCATTGCAGCGCTCGGTTATTTTATGATTACCGGGAAACAGCCTGATAGCTCCTCCATAATTCCGAGGGTTGCTTCGGGGAGTAATCTGTCCCGTCTTGCCAAATATTTAAAATGGGTCTACAATCTGCCCTTAGGTTCCATCACCATTGAGCAGATGATTGCGCACGCTCAGATGAATTTTGATGTGGATATTTCCGGCAATGAGGGACCTACCCCTGCTATGCAGGCAACCGATTATGAAGAAATTGATTCTGCTCCGAAAAAGAAGCTTCCTCTCTGGTCAAAGTTTGCAATTGGCGGTGCGGTGCTCTTGTTGCTCATCGCATTACTGGTTGGATTGACTATTAATGAAAAAAATACCGTAGATGCGACGGATACCGATCTGGTGTTGTGGTATACTTCCAATGTTACCGAAGAAGAAACCAAAATGGAGTTTACTTCTAAGGTAGACTTTCTCGATGCGACAAATAAGTTGTATCAAAATAACACACCTTTGGAAAATGTGTCCAAGGTATCTTTGAAGATTGAAGATAAAATAGCAAAGAACTCCGGGGAAGGCTTTACGTTTACCGTGTTGGCAGGCGAAGAACAAATTTCCCCTGATGAGCAGGGTTTATATACTTTTGAGGTAACAGAAACTATCAAAGTTACGGTGAAAAATGTATATTTTAAAGAAGATTCCTTTACCAATCTGTTGAGAAACATACCTATTTTTGGGAATTGGTTGCAGAAAAGCTCTACTTACGTGTTTAATTGCAGTCCCAAATCTGTTGCTAAGCTCAGCAGTGTTACTTATTCTGTTGACGGTGGTGAAGCGATTTCGATTGATGTCGTTGAAGGCATTGTTCAAGGCAGTGTACCGGACAAAATTCCCAATACGGCAAAGAAGATTACAGTTACTGCGATTGGTGAACAAGATAGATTTGTGAGTGAATATGCTCCCGACCAGACTATATCTGCAGCTCCTGAGGTAGGAAAAGAAACAGAAAAATCCGTTACGATTAAGGTAACTGATCCCGAAGACGAGTTTGCAACGGCAGAGTATATCATAACCTTCACCGTGGAAGCAGGTGAACAGCCCGCACAGGTTCATGTACCTTCGCTTGTCGGAAAAACTTCCGATAAAGCGAAATCTGCATTAAAGTCTGCCGGATTGTATCATAATGTGAAAACAGAAACCACAGACAATAAAAAACAAGATGGGGTTGTTATCCGTTCCAATCCTGCTGAAGGACAGCCAGTGGACCCCGGTTCTACCATCATCATTGTAGTAGGGGAATACAAGGCACCCAAGCAGACGAAGGCACCTGAGTCATCTCCTAAGCCCAGTGCGTCCCCGTCTCCGAAGCCCAGTGCGTCCCCATCTCCTGAGCCTAGTGTGTCCCCGTCTCCTGAGCCTAGTGTGTCCCCGTCTCCGAAGCCTAGTGCGTCCCCATCTCCGAAGCCTAGTGCGTCCCCAGCTCCTGAGCCTAGTGCGTCCTCAGCTCCTGAGCCTAGTGCGTCCCCAGCTTCTAATCCTACTGGGAGCTAAAGCAAACGAAACAATTCAATCTGCTTCAGAGTTTATTATAACAAATAATTTTCAGGATATTTATTAATATTTTGTCCCTCAAACAGAAACAAGAAAAGGAGGAAACTGTTTTCCTTTTGGAAGGAAAACATCACAAGACTATGAATAGATGTTTAGGATGTATGGAAGAAAAAGAGGAGTCCTTTTCCGTCTGCCCTCATTGTGGCTATGTGGAAGGAACCCCGCCAAAAGAAATTTATCACATCACTCCCGGTTCTGTGTTACATGAAAAATACATTATCGGTAGAGTGTTGGGCTATGGTGGTTTTGGTATCACCTATATCGGTTGGGATTATACCCTGGACCGAAAGGTTGCAATCAAAGAGTTTTTACCCAGTGATTTTGCTACCCGTATGCCTGGAGAAACCATGGTAACCGTGTACAACGGAGAACCCACGGTACAGTTTGAAGCCGGTCTGGAGCGTTTTATTGAAGAAGCACAGCGACTGGCAAAATTCAACTCTGTGGGAAGCGTTGTTGATATTTACGATACCTTTATTGAAAACAATACCGGCTATATCGTAATGCAATGTCTGGAGGGGGATACCGTGAAGGACTTGCTGAAGAAAAACGGCATTATGCCTTACGAAAGTGCCCGTCTGATTATCATCGAAATTTTAAAAACTCTGGCAGAGGTACATAAAGAGGGAATTATCCATCGTGATATTTCTCCTGATAATATTTTTATTACCAATGATAACCAGATTAAACTTTTAGACTTTGGTGCTGCCCGTTATGCTTCGGGCTTCCATTCCAAGAGTTTGTCTGTTATCTTAAAACCCGGCTATGCTCCTGAAGAACAGTACCGCAGTCACGGAAATCAGGGTCCCTGGTCGGATGTGTATGCCACCTCGGCAACCCTTTATAAAATGATTACCGGTATCACCATTGAGGAATCTATGGAAAGAACAGTTGTGGATAACGTAAAATCTCCGTTGGAACTTGGTGTGAGCCTACCGGAAGGTGCCAACACTGCTATTATGAATGCGTTAAACATTCACGCCGAATTGCGTACCCAGTCTGCGGAAGATTTTATCCGTGAGCTGGAAAGTGAACAGGTAGTACGTATTATCGATAAGCCTAAAAAATCCGATGCAGGGAAACTTCCTCTGTGGTTGAAAATCGCCATTCCTTCTGTGGTTGCCATTGCTATGCTTCTGGTAAGCTTAGTTGCTGTGGGCGTGATTCAAATTCCTAATTTTATCACCACAGGCTTGCAGGCAAATGTGGATAACCGTGTGCCAAGTGTTATCAATCGGCTGATGAATGACGGTCAGGAAATTCTGGCAAATGAAAGGCTTGGAATGCAGATTATTGGTCAGGATTACGACGAATATGCTCAGAAAGATATCATCAAAACCCAGTCTCCTGCCGGTGGCAGAATGATTGCAGAATGTTATGTGGATGAAAATAATAACCGCGTGGTATATGTTGTGGTCAGCGGTGGTCCTGCTCCCAGAGTGGTTACCAGAGTTGTTGGTATGACTTTGGAAGAAGCAACTGCAACCTTGCAGGCATTAGGCTTCGTGGTGGAAACTGAAGAAGAATACAGCCAGGAAATTCCTGCCGGTGTTGTTATCAGCCAGGATATTGCGGATCAGGAATATGCCTACGGTTCCACCTTGCATCTGGTAGTATCCAAAGGGGAAATGAAGGTTGATGCTTCTAAAACCCACAAGATGCCCAGTTTGGTTGGCTTAAGCTATGATGAAGCATATAAAAAGCTGACTGCAATCGGTATGTATGTTGTGAAGAATGATGAACCCAGCACTCAGCCGGAAAACACGGTTCTTTCTCAGTCTGTGACAGCAGACACCGAATATCCGGAAGGTACTACTGTTACGCTGACAGTTTCCAACAATACCATCAACATTCCCAATGTTCAGTATAAAGAAAAGAACGAAGCGCGTCGTCTGATTGAAGCGGCAGGTGCAAAAGTTTCTATCAAGGAAGTAGAAAGCTCCACCGTTGCACCCGGTCTGGTTATCAGCCAGTCCAGAAGCGGAAAAGCGACTGCAGGTGTTACCGTCACTCTGACAGTCAGCAAAGGGGAAGCATCTCAGGCAGTGAAGGATGCAAAACAGGATATCGCACAACAGCAGCAATCCACACAGCCTGCGGTTGCGAGCACTCCTGCACCGACTCCCGAACCCACTCAGAGACCTGCTACTCCTGCACCGACTCCCGTGCCTACTCCGGAACCCACTCCTGAAACGAAAAACTTCATTATGGTTCCGAGTATGAATGGTTTGTTTGTAGGAAAAACCGGAAGTGATGCAGCTCGTAGTATTTTTGCTCAGTATCCTGAATTGAAACAGCTGAGCGTAAATATTCAGGTGGGTCCGAATCCCACCGGCAGAATTACCAACACCAATCCGCCGGCAGGTTCTGTCCTGGCTACTGGTTCCAGCCTGATCGTTTACGTAAACTAAAAAACAGCTCCATAAAAAAGCCATCTTGCAACAGCAAGATGTCTTTTTTTAAGCTTATGTTCGTATATTTGAACTTTGGAATCGGAGAGTAAAACCGGACCGTTTGATTAGACATTGTTTGTTTTTGCGATAGTTTTTACATTAAAAATTAACTTTACCTGAAATTTTTTATGTAATTGTTTTCAGGCAAAGAAAAAGAACCATAACTTCCATTTGAAATTATGGTTCTTTTTTGGAGGCGCCACCCAGATTCGAACTGGGGATCAAGGTGTTGCAGACCGATGCCTTACCACTTGGCTATGGCGCCATATGAAATTTTGTTTTTTAGTTGATAAAAGGCACAATATGCATTGTGCCTTTTATCAAATGGAGCGGAAGACGAGATTCGAACTCGCGACGTTCACCTTGGCAAGGTGACGCTCTACCACTGAGCCACTCCCGCATATTATATTTTCTTAAAAAGCTAATGGTGCCTCCGGGTGGAATCGAACCGCCGACACAGGGATTTTCAGTCCCTTGCTCTACCGACTGAGCTACAGAGGCAAATGTTAGTCACGGCTCAATCTCCAAGGGATTTAAAGAAAAGTGGCGACCTGGAAGGGGATCGAACCCTCGACCTCTAGCGTGACAGGCTAGCGTTCTAACCAGCTGAACTACCAGGCCATAATTTCTTTCTGATAAACCGCTTTGCTTATCAAGCGAATATGATTATACACTACTTTTTTTCAAAAGTCAATACTTTTTTTAAATTTTTTTAATTTTTTTTTAATTTCTTTAGCTGGAATCCATAAAACCGTTGAAATCAGCGGATTTTTGAGGGGGAAATATTTTTAATAACGGTGTTTGTCTTCATTAAAACACAATATTTTTCACCAAAAATTTCCAAAAACAAGAAAAAATCTACAAGTTTGTAAAATTTTGTAAAATTATATTGACTTTTCTTCTATCATACGATATAATATAGAAAAAGAGAAAAGAATGTAGTTAATAAACAGAAGGAGTAAAAAAATGATTGCAACAGGATTAACCCGCAGAATTGACAAACTGGGCAGAATTATGGTGCCCAAAGCCATCCGCAGTGAATACTCAATCAGCGAACACACTCCTGTGGAGATTTTTACCAAAGGGGAATTTATTGTGATAAAAAAATATGCCATTTCCGACGGTGATATTCAGTCCCGTTATCACACCGATAATGTGGGGAGAATTGTTTTGCCCAAATCAATCCGGAAACAGTTTGGTCTGGCAGAGTGTGACGATTATGTGGAGATTTTTACCGAGGAGACCAGCATCCTTTTGAAAAAATACGAGAGAAGCTGTGTTATTTGCGGAAACACCGAACATCTTTTGCAGATTCGGGATAAGAAGATTTGCCGTGAATGTGCAGATGAAATTATCAAAAAAGCATAACAATTGAAAGCCGTAATCCAAATGGATTACGGCTTTTTTACCGTCTTTTTCGGGATTTTAACGAATCACAAACACTGTTTTGGGTGATGCTTTGGTAAAAAAGTCTGTCTCATCGTGAAAATGTGACTTAAATTACAAATAAACTGTCCGAATGTGCAAATAAATTGCAAGGAGAATATGCTAAGATAAACTTATCGGAAACTCGCTATATAAATATAGGAAAGAAAAAGGGTTTCTAAAATTTCATTTTGAAAGCAGGTCTTATTGTTATGGCAGAGTACAATTTAAAAAAGATCATCGGTCAGTTTAATGTTACCGATGGTGCGACACCATACGGAAAAGGTCACATTAACGACACTTATTTGTCCAACGCGTGCGAACCCAGATACATTCTGCAGAGAATCAATCACAACGTGTTCAAGCGTCCTCAGGATGTTATGGAAAATATCGTGCATGTTACCGAGCATCTGAGAAAAAAAATCGAAGCAGAAGGCGGCGACCCCAAAAGAGAAACCCTGAATCTGGTAAGAACCCATGAAGGAGAACCTTACTATGTAACTCCCGAGGGCGATTATTTCAGAATGTATGAGTTTATTGAAGGCGCTCAGACCTATGAAATCGTAGAAGAACCCATTCATTTTTATAATGCAGCAAAAGCATTTGCGAAATTCCAGCAGCGCCTGGCAGATTTCCCCGCTGAAAAACTGCATGAAACCATCCCTAATTTCCACGATACTACTGACCGTTTCCGTCAGCTGAAAGAAGCGATTGCAAACGATAAAGCAGGCAGATTAAAAGACGTGCAGGCAGAAGTGGAATTTGCTTTGGCAAGAGAAAAGGATGCTTCTGTGATTGTGGATGCAATCAAAGAAGGCACCGTTCCGCTGCGTGTTACCCATAATGACACCAAATATAACAACATTATGATTGATGACGAAACCGGTCTTGGCATCTGCGTAATCGACCTGGATACCGTTATGCCCGGTTCCTTACTGTATGACTACGGTGATTCCTTACGTTTTGGTACCAATCCTGCGGATGAAGACGAAAAAGACTTATCCAAGGTATATTGTGACTTAAACCTGTTTGAAATGTTCACCAAGGGTTATATGGAAGAATTAAAGGACGTTATGACTCCCCGTGAAAAAGAACTGATGCCCTTTGCAGCAAAACTGATGACCTACGAATGTGGTATCCGTTTCTTGGCTGACTACTTAAACGGTGATACTTATTTCAAAGTAAAACGTCCCGAACATAATCTGGACCGTTGCCGTACTCAGTTCAAATTAGTAAAAGATATGGAAGAAAAAGAAAACTTGATGAAGGAGATTGTGAAGAAGTATGATTAAACCTATCTTGGACCAGGAATTTATCCCCGCAATTGTGTACAACAGAAAATTTTTAGAAACCGCAACTCGTCCTCTGCAGATTGCAGTGGAAAGAGAAAACGGTCTCATTTACCGTTACGACACCAAAATCGGTGAAGACAAAGACGCTAACAACTTCTATGTAGAACGTTTAATCAAAATGCTTCTGTGGGCAGTTGGCGGCTTCAAAATTTACTTAAACGGTGATAAAGATGTATACGAATACATCAAAGAAGCGTATACTATGGAAGGTCTTCGTAAATTCGACGTGGAATTCATGAGCGGCGTTTATGAAAATCCCTTCGAAGTAATTTACACCGAAAATATGCCCGAAGAAAAAGGCAATCCCGTTTCCATCGGCCGTCATTTAGATGGTTGCCGTATCGGTTTTGATGCCGGCGGAAGCGATATGAAAGTTTCTGCAGTGGTAGACGGCGAAGTTATCTTCTCCGAAGAAATCGTTTGGTTACCCAAATTAAACGATGATCCGGAATATCACTATGAAAACATTCAGAAAGCAATCGACTTAGCAGCTTCCAAAATGCCCAGAGTTGATGCAATCGGCGTTTCTTCTGCAGGTGTTTACATTGCGAACCGTGCAATGGTTGCTTCTTTGTTTATCAAAGTGCCGAAAGATAAATTCAACGCAAGAATCAAAGACATTTATAAAAACATTGCAGGCGATATCCCGGTTGCAGTTGCAAATGACGGTGACGTTGCTGCATTAGCAGGTGCTATGCACTTAAATAAAAACTCTATCTTAGGCGTTGCAATGGGTACTTCCGAAGCAGTTGGTTATGTTGACCCCAACGGTAACATCACCGGTTGGTTAAACGAACTGGCATTCGCTCCCGTTGACTACAATACCGACGCTATGGTAGACGAATGGTCCGGTGACTTTGGTTGCGGATGTAAATACTTCTCTCAGGATGCTGTTATCAAACTTGCTCCCAAAGCAGGCATCGAACTGCCCGAAGATTTATCCTTGGCAGAAAAATTAAAAGTGGTTCAGAAATACTTGGCAGAAGGTCACGAAGGCGCTGTTCAGATTTTTGAAACCATCGGTACTTACTTTGGCTATGCAATCGCTTATTACAGCGAATTCTATGACATCAACTATCTGCAGATTTTAGGTCGTGTTACCTCCGGTAAAGGCGGCGACATCATCATTGAAAAAGCAAAAGAAGTATTAAGTCAGGAATTCCCCGAATTAGTAAACAAAGTAAACTTATACATTCCCGATGAATACGAAAGAAGAGTAGGTCAGTCTATTGCGGCTGCAAGCTTACCTGAATTGGCGAAATAATTTTGCCTAACCACGAAATTAGCAAAAAAGGAGTGACAGACATGAGAGTTATTGTATGCGAAAACTATGAACAGATGTCTAAAGAGGGCGCAAAACTGTTTGCAAGTCAGATGATTTTAAAACCCAATTCCGTTTTGGGTCTGGCAACCGGTTCCACCCCCATCGGTCTGTACAAAAACTTAATCGAAATGAACAAAGCAGGCGAAATCGACTTTTCCGATATCACCTCCTTTAACTTAGACGAATACTATCCCTTATCTCCCGAAAATGACCAGAGCTACCGTTATTTCATGAACGAAAATCTGTTCAAATTCGTAAACATTGATAAGGCAAGAACCTTCGTTCCCAACGGTTTATCCGAAAACCCCGAAGAAGAAGGTGCAAACTACGATGCGATGATTGAAAAAGCAGGTGGCGTGGATATTCAGTTATTAGGTATCGGTCAGAACGGTCACATCGGCTTTAATGAACCCGATGAAAACCTGGTTTCCGGTACTCACTTAACCGACTTAACCGAAAATACCATTCAGGCAAATTCCCGTTTCTTTAACTCCATCGATGAAGTGCCCACCAAAGCAATCACTATGGGTATGGCAAGCATTATGAAAGCGAAAAAAATCGTTCTCTTAGCTAGCGGTGCCAACAAAAATAAAGTTGTTCGTGCATTGTTGGACGATAAAATCACCACAAACGTGCCTGCAACCTTATTAAAACTCCATCCGGATGTTGTTCTCATTTGTGACAAGGAGGCATACGGCGAATGATTTTTAAAAATGCGAAAATTAACGGTCAGCTTTGTGATTTTGAAGTAGTTGACGGAAAATTTGTGAAATTCGGAAAACTGGATGGGGAAGGTACCGACTTAGACGGTAAAACCGTGATCCCCGGTTTGGTGGATGTGCATACCCACGGCTGCGTGGGTGGTGACACCATGGATGCTGAATTTGCCGAAATGTGCGATTATTTAGCGAAAAACGGTGTAACCTCTTGGTTACCTACCACCATGACCGTTTCCATGGAAGACATTTCCAAAACTATGAATTCTGCAACCGATTGCAAAGGTGCACAGATTCTTGGGTTCCATATGGAAGGTCCCTACATCAATGTGAAATACAAAGGCGCTCAGAACGAAAAGTTCATCAAAGCTCCTGATATTGAAGAATTCAAAAAACTGCCCAATGTGAAGATGGTAACCATCGCTCCCGAAGTGGAAGGCAGTATGGAATTCATCAAAGAAGCTAAAGACCTTTGCGTAGTATCCTTAGGTCACACCGACACCACTTACGACATTGCTATGGAAGCAATCAAAAACGGTGCAAACTGTCTGACTCACTCTTTCAATGCAATGCCTCCTCTGCATCACAGAAACCCGGGGTTACTCGGTGCAGGAATGGAAACCGGTATCTATGCACAGATTATCTGTGATGGTTTACATATTCACAAAGCGGTTATCATCGCAATGTATAAAATCTTCGGTACCGACAGACTGGTGTTAATCAGTGACTCTATGCGTGCTACCGGTATGACTGACGGCGAATACGAATTCGGCGGACAGCCTATCTTAGTAAAAGACGGCGTGGCAAGAACTATGGAAGGGGCTATCGCAGGAAGCACCTCCAATCTGTGGACTTGCGTAAACAAAGCTGTGGAATTTGGTATTCCTTTTGAAGACGCTGTAAAAATGGCAACCGAAACTCCCGCTAAGATGATTGGCGTGAACAAAGGTCAGTTAAAAGAAGGATTCGATGCTGACTTTGTGGTGCTGGATGATGCAAGAAGCATCGTTGGTACCTACATTGCAGGGAACCTGTATCAGTAATTCTTTTGGTAGCTGGTATTCTTCTATTAAAAGTAAAAACACTCCGTGAATCTCACGGAGTGTTTTTTGTTGCTTGACTTTATTATATTGACTTTGTTTCATATTTTTGGTATAATATTTTAAAAACAGGAAAGGCGGTTTTTTAGATGCTGGATAAATTATTTTGTAATGTTGGTGAGAAAATAAAGGCATTTGCAAAAGGTTCTTTTATTATTGAGGCAATTGCTTCTGTAATCTGGGGGATTAGCGTGCTGGTAGCAGGTGGACTCGGAAGCGAATTAGGATTATTGATTATTATATCCGGACCGTAGGCAGCCTGGGTGGTTGCAATTATGGTTTACGG